>JBKHDD010000148.1:0-12355 GCA_046541515.1 Desulfococcaceae bacterium | reverse complement strand
CCTCGACGGTTTTCGCTTTCTCGGCTTCGGCCTTCTTTTCCTTCCTGGACTTCTTCCGTTTTTTCTTCTTTCGTTTCTTCTCGCCGGGTTCCTCTTCTTCCTCATCTTCGGCGGTCAGCGGCTTTCGGGCGAAAATGCGGGCGCCGATGATGCTGATTTCGTAAAGGAACATCAGCGGAACGGCCATCATGATCTGGGTGACCACGTCCGGAGGCGTGATGATGGCCGCGCCGATGAAGAACAGCAGTAGCGCGTATTTCCGGTTTTTCTTGAGGAATTCGACCGAAACCAGCCCCATCCGGGACATGGCGGTGATGACCAACGGCATCTCGAACACCACGCCGAAGGCCAGCAGCAGCTTGGTGGCGAAGGCTAGGTATTCCCGCATGGAAGGCAGGGCCTGAATTTTATCGCCGGAAAAGCCGAGAAAGAACTTGAAGCCGTAGGGAAAGACCACGAAGTAGCCGAAAAGGGCCCCTCCGACGAAAAAAAATGTGGACAACACCACCACCGGAAGAAGCAGCTTTTTCTCCGTTCGGTACAACCCCGGCGCCACGAACATCCAGAACTGGTAGAGCAGCACCGGGGCGGCCACGCCGACCCCCGCCAGGAAGGCCACCTTGAGGTAGGTGAAAAAGGCCTCGGGCAACCCGGTGAAGATGAGGGTGTCCTTTTCGCCCATCGCCTGAATGAGGGGGCGGGTCAGCAGCTCGAACAGCTGTTCTTTGAAGCCGTAAGCGGCGGCGAATCCCACCCCGATGGCCACGAAGCAGGTCACCAGCCGGCTTCGAAGCTCCTCCAGGTGGGACATGAAGGGCATCTTTTCGTCTTCTTGCATGGAAACTTACCCGTTTCTGGGGGAGGTGTCGGTTTCGGAGTCGTCGGTTTCGCGATCGGCGGCCCGGGTCGGCCGCGCGGGAGGATCTGGTTCGTCGTCGCTCATCAGCTCCGCCGGGATGTCGGTGGCGGGGCTTTCGTCGTCGTCTTCATAAGCATCGTCCTCGGCGGTGGTCCGGTCCGATTCACGTTCCGCCGAAGCCCGGTCCGTTTTTTTCCGAAGTTTCTTTTCGGACCCGTCGTCGTCCTCGGATTTCGAGGAGAGGCCGTCGGTCACCAGGTCGATGGGCTTCTTTTTCAGGTTGGACTGGATATCGTTGAAGCTCTTTTTCACGTCCTTCAGGTCGCCGTCCAGGTCCATGCTGTCTTTCAGTTCGTTGGTGGCCCGCTTGAATTCGTTCATGGCGCGCCCCAGGGATTTGGCCAGCTCGGGCAGTTTTTGGGGGCCGATCACGATGAGGGCGATGGCCAGAATCAGCAGAATTTCCGGCATTCCCATGCCAAACATAGTGGTAAACCTCTCTCTTGGGGGACCCGCGCGTGGAAAAACCGGGCGGCCGACGGGGCGGACCCGGTTTTCTCGGAAAACGATGTCGGCCGCGACGGGAAGCGTCGAGGGCCGATCATCCGAATTGGGTAAAAAAATTTATCTACCGATTTCGGGGGGGCGTGTCAAGGGAATTTGCGGGCGGTTTCACGGGTAATCAACTGAAAACAATTGTATTTTCCGTTGAGCCCGTGGGTCGCGATCCCCTCGCTAAAACCCCGCGGCCTGCCCGTCCTTTCGCGGGTCCGAGGCGCCGCAGTATGTGCCCTCCCGCCGGAGGATGAGCTGCGCGCCGCCGTATCCCCAGGGCGGCGGACCGTCCAGCAGCCGGTGACCCCGCGCGGCCAGCTCGTCGGCCACGTCCGCGCCGATGCCGGACTCCAGGGCCAGTTGGGCGTCTTCGCAGAGATGCCAGCGGGGGGCGTCCGCCGCGGCCTGGGGATTTTGCCCGTAGACGAACAGGCGGACCAGCATCTGCACGTGACCCTGGGGCTGCATGTGGGCGCCCATGACGCCGAAACTCATCAGCGCCTCGCCGCCCCGGGTGACGAAGCCGGGGATGATGGTGTGAAAGGGCCGCTTGCCGCCGGCCACCTGGTTGGGATGGCCCGGTTCCAGGGAAAAGCCGCGTCCCCGGTTTTGCAGGCCGACCCCGGTGCCGGTCGGCACGATCCCGGAGCCGAAGCCGGCGTAGTTGGACTGAATGAAGGAGACCATCATCCCTTCCGCGTCCGCCGTCGCCAGATAGACCGTTCCGGGGGAAATCGGCGGCGGGGGGCCGGGCGCGGCGGCCCGATCCCGGCGCACCCGGCCCGCCAGATCGGCGAGAAAGGCGTCTTCCAACAGGGACTCCGGCGCGACCCGCATGTGGTCCGGATCGGCGATGTGGGCGGCGGCCAGGGCGAAGCCGATTTTCATGGCCTCCACTTGCAGGTGAATGCTTTCGGCGGAATCCACCGGGAATTCGTTCAAAGGCAGATGGCGTAGCACCCCCAGGGCGACGAGGGCGGTGAGCCCCTGGCCGTTGGGCGGTATCTCGTGCAGTTGGACGCCCTGGAAATCCACGCCCATGGGAATCACCCATTCCCCCCGATGGTCGGCCAAGTCCTCCGGCGTCAGCGCGCCGCCTTCGTCGGACGCGGCGGCGGCGATGCGCTGGGCCAGATCGCCCCGGTAAAAGGCTTCCCCCCGGCTGTCCACGATCTGGGAGAGGCTGGCCGCCAGGTCCGGGTTCGCGAACCGTTCCCCGGCCCGGGGCGCCCGACCGCCCGGCAGAAACGTTCGCCGAAACCCTTCGAAGTTTCCGAGTTTGGATTCCGCCGAGGCCCACTGCTCCGCCACCGTGGGCGAAACCGGGAACCCCTCCCGCGCGTACCGCAGCGCCGGTTCGGCCAACTCCGCGAAGGCGAGCCGGCCGAATCGCTCGTGAAGTCGCGCCCAGGCGTCCACCGCCCCCGGAACCGTGACGGTGTCCCATCCGGTTTCGGGCATTTCCGTTCGGCCCGCGAAGCGCTCCGGCGTCCAGGCCGCCGGCGCCCGGCCGGAGCCGTTGAATCCGTGCAGCCGCCCGCCGGCCCAGACCAGGGCGAAGGCGTCGCTCCCCAGGCCGTTGCCGGTGGGCTCCACCACGGCGAGGGCCATGGCGGCGGCCACGGCGGCGTCCACCGCGTTGCCGCCCCGATACAGGGCGCGCAACCCCGCCTGGGCCGCCAGCGGCTGGGAGGTGGCCACCACGTTGGCGGCCATCACCGGCACGCGCCGGGAAGGATAGGGGAAATCCCAAAAGGAATCGGACATGGGAAACCTTTCCTGAATCGTGGTCACGCCCGGTGGGCGTTTGCGGTGGGCACCACCGGCGTGCGGGCGTTCGAGAGCCGTCGATGGGGTTTGTACGGCAGAATGTCGATGACCTCGCCGGCGCGAATCCGGTCTTGGATGCCGTTCCAGAAGGCGGGGGTGAAAAGATCGCCGTGGTTGGCTTCGAAGACCGCCTGCAGATCTTCGGGAAAGCCGAGAAAGGTTCGAAACTCTTCGGGAAAGACGTCGTGCTCGTCCACGAAAAACCAGGGTTCCGAGGCCATTTCCTCGTCGTACCCTCGGGAGCGGGGCATTTTCCGGAAGTTGCAGTCGGTAAGCAGGGTCAGTTCGTCGTAATCGTAAAAGACCACCCGGCCGTGGCGGGTGACGCCGAAATTTTTGGTGAACAGGTCGCCGGGGAAAATGTTGGAGGCCGCCAGCTCCTTGATGGCCCGACCGTAATCCACCACCGCGTCCCGGGCCGACGCGCCGTCGGCCTGCGACACGAAAAGGTCTAGCGGCTTGAGGCGGCGCTCGGTGTACAGGTGATGAATGACCACCGTTTCCGGCCCCACCTCCACCGTGGCCCGGGCCTTCTTCCGAAGTTCTTCCAGCAGGTCCGGATCGAACCGGTCCCGACGAAACTGGAGATCGCTGAATTCCTGGGCGTCCACCAGGCGGCCGGCGCGATCGTGGCGAAACACCAGATCGTACCGGTCTTCCACGTCCGACCGGCTGGTTTGCTTGGGGTAGTCGAACTGGTCTCGGATGACCTTGAAAACCACCTCGAAGCTGGGCAGTGTGAACACCAGCATCACCATGCCCCGTTTGCCCCGGGCGATTTCGAACCGGTCGGTGGATTTTTCCAGATGGCGGGAAAGCTCCCGGTACAGCTCCGCCTTGCCATGTTTGTGGAGGCCAATGGAAGTGTAGATTTCGGAGACGCGCTTCAGCGGGATGATGGTTTTGAGGAAATTGACCATTTCCGCCGGCCGGTCCACCTCCACGTGGAAATAGGAGCGGGTGAAGCTGAAGAGAATGCTGACCTCGCTCTGGGTCAGCAATACGGCGTCGGCGAACACGCCCGCCCCTTCGTTGAGAAAGGCAATGGCCAGGGGCAGCAGCCGGGCGCCGCATCGTATCCGGCCGATGAGAAATGCCACGGTGCCCCGGTAAAACACCGACTCGATCATCTCCACGCCGTCCACCCGACGGACCCCTTCCACCTCCCGCAGATGATGCCCCAAGGCGTCGGCAATGCGATCCACGTCCCGCTCCATGTTCTGAAATTCGAAGCGGTCCTTGTAGGTCTTCAGAATCTCCTGGACGGCCATCCTTACATCCGAGGAGTGGCGGGCGGGCCCGAAGAGAGAACAGACCGGGCAGGCCCGATCCTCGATGACCGGAATGCGAAAGTCCTCTTCGGTGAATTCGATGGCGGGATTGACGCCCACCGTTTCGAAAATCCGGCGAACCACCGAGTTGAAGAAGGTTTCCGCCAGCTCGGCGTCGTCTCGCCCGGCCAGTTGATCCGCGTATTCGGAACGGACCTTGACCCAGAGCGGCGCGTCCCGGGCCCGTTCGCCCAACAGCTCCACGATCTGTTTCACGGTTTGCGACACCAGATTGGCGTAAATATCCAGCCGCTCCACGCCGTCTTTGTGGAGATCCCTCCACTGGCAACGATTGAACCGGTCCCGGGCCCGGCGGGTGATCTCCCCGAACCGTTTCTGGTGTTCTTCAAAGGCGTCGCGGATGTTTTCCGCGATGCGGGCGGGCGAATCGGGCACGGTGAATCCTTTCCATGATGGGGCCGTCGGAACGGCGGGGAAGGCGTCGGATCAGTCGTCCAGGGTGAATTGACCCTCCGGCGGCAGGGCCAGGCAGGTCCGGTGGGGGGCGAAAATTTCCGTGTAGCCGGTTTCGTTGAACAGGGCGTCCAGCCGTTCCTTAATTCGGTCGCCCGCCGGCGTTCGCGCCACCGCCAGACCCACGGGGATGGCGTCATCCGGCATCTGGCGATAGTGGCCGCCCCGGATGCCGAGTTCGAAAAGTTGCGTCATGGTGGCGGCCCGTTCGAACCAGAAGGCGTCGATGCGTCCCTTTTCCAGCATTCGCAGTAAATTTTCCAACTCGCCGCCGTACAGGTTTTCCCGAGGAATGCCGCTCAATTCGCTGAAAAAGGCTTCGTTCCTCCGGGGAATGCCGATGGTTGTCCCTCTAAATTTCCCAACCGGTTCGGGTTCAGGTCGTACATGTCGGTAACCGTGGGCATGTTCCAGTTCAATTTCTGGGCGTAACCGTAAAATTCCCGGGTTTCCAGCCCGTGCGCGTGTGGCCGATCAGATCGGCCCGGCCGTTTTTCAGTTCCGCCTTTGCCCTGGAGTGGGTAAGAATTCGAATTTCGAAAACAAAATCGGACGCTTTTTCGAGTTCTTTGAGCAGAGTGATGGCGTGTCCGCTTTCGGCGTCGACGATCGGGGGCGGGAACGGTTCCCGGCCGACGGCGACCCTTTCCCGCGCCGGCGCGGGAAAGGGGAACACGAAAAGGCCGCCGCCATCATGGGGATGAAAAAGCGTGGAATGGTTTTCATGAAACCTCCGAATTCGGGTTTTTCCGAGTGTTGTTTCTGGTATGATGACGAAAGGGGGGATGTCAAGGCCCCGGTAACCGGCGGCCGCATTTCGTGGGACGGGAACAAGGGAGCGGCGGGCTTTTCGTGAGCGGCCTTGGGGGATCTCGGCCCTTCGGGAAGGGTTTTTCAGAGGGACAACAGGGGTTGAAAAGGGCGGGAGAGGAAAAGGGTCGGAGAGAGGGTTGGCAATCGGCCGCCCCGGTTTTTCGCGTTCATCGCGAAACTGTCTGCCGTTGCGGACGTGGCGAAATCTTGATATCGATGAAAACCGACGGCCGGGGGGCGGGCGCCGGAAAACCGCGGAAAAACCGACGGCCGGTGCGGGCGCGGCCAGGGCGACGACGGGGGGGGTGCCCCCACAGTTCGGCCCCCGTTTCGAATCCGGATGTCCAGGATGACGACAGGATGTCCAGGATATCCCCCGCGCCCAAGCCCCCGCTTTTCATCCTGAACATCCCGAATCCATCCTGTCCATCCCGATTCGAATCCGCCTGCCTTCTCCCTCCAATCGATCCTCGACATCGATTTCGCCCGACTCTCCCGGTATTTTGACCTTGAAAATTCACCCGGCTGGGCCGAAACGCAAACCGTTCCTCCGACGAATCTTTCCATCGACTCTGCGGACACGAACGGCGTCACGGTTGCCTGGACCCCGATCGCCTATACCGGAGACGGCGGCGAGTACCGGGTGAAATACGCGACCACTTCCGGCGGACCCTACGCCGACGGGGGGAAAACGTCGGACAAATTCGCGTCAAACCATGTCGTTACGGGACTTTCCCCAAACCGCACCTACCATTTCGTCGTGGAAACCTTCACGCCGAGCCATTCTTCGAACCCCAACGACCTGACCAGCTCTCTCAGCCAGGAAATTTCGGCGGCTACGTCCGTTCTTTGCACGGACACGCAATCCACCGGCATCCCCCAATCGGAATGCGAGGCGTTGACGGCGTTTTACGAAAGTACCGATGGCGCGAACTGGCGGGATAACACCAACTGGAATACGCGAACCGCGGCGGATGAATGGTTCGGCGTTGTCGTCGAAGCAGGGCATGTCACCGAATTGAACCTTATCGGCAATAAATTGAACGGCTTCATTCCTTCCGAAATCGGGGCTTTGTCGAAACTGAAAATATTCTGGCTCGCTGAAAACCCGTTGTTGACCGGCCCCATCCCCCCGGAAGTAGGCAATTTTGTTGATTTGGAGACATTGTGGCTAAAAAGCAACCGGCTTACCGGGGAGATTCCCGCAGAATTGGGTGCTTTGAGCATGCTGACAAGGCTCCAGTTGGAAAGCAATCGCCTGGAGGGGCCGATTCCCTCGCAAATTGGCCAATTGTCCAATCTGACCCAGCTTTTTCTGGCCTTCAATCAATTTTCCGGCGACGTTCCGCCCGAAATCGCCAATCTGGGCGCGTTGACCGGAGGCATCGGCTACAATATGCTCACCGCTTCAAGTCCGGACCCCGCGGCCTATCTGGACAACACCTTTCCCGGCTGGGCCGCCACCCAAACCGTCGCCCCGACCAATCTCGCCGTCGGCACGGTTGGCCCCACCCGCATTCAAGTGACATGGGACCCCATCGCCTATACCGGCGACGGGGGATATTACCGCATCCATTACGGAACCACTCCGGGCGGTCCGTATCCGGAAACGGCGACCGCGGCCGATAAATCCGCCTCGGAATACACCGTTGCGGGTTTGTTGCCGGATACCCCCTATTATTTTATCGTGGAATCCTTCACCCCTGCTCATGGCAGCCAGCCCAACGACTTGACCAGCCCGCCCAGCGCCGAGATTTCGGGAACGACCGATTCCCCGGCCGCCGAAGGCGACGCCGACAACAGCGGGACCGTCGATCTGGCCGACGCCATTTTGATTCTTCAGATTCTGGCGGACATTGACACGGGAACCGCCGAAGTCACCTGGTCCGCAGACGCCAGCGGCGACGACCGGCTCGGGCTGGAAGAGGCGATTTTCGTGTTGCGGTTGATTTCTCGGTAAGAACGGAGTATCCCCTCCCGAAAGAGATTTCACTCTCCGCTGTTTCGACAAGCGAATTCCCGCCGGGCGGGGCCTTTTGCCCCGCCCGGCTTTCCCCGTAGCGAAGCGGGTTTTCTTTTCGCATCCGATCTTGCGCCACCCACCCCAACCCCCAAAGGCCCGCCCATGCCCACCCAGCCCCCTTGGAAAATCGTGCTGATCGACGACGAGCCGGGAATCCGGAAGGTGACCGGGATCGCCCTGAGGGACGCGGGATACGACGTCGCGGCGGCGGCCGACGGGCCGGAGGGATTGGCGTTGTGCGCCGAGGCGCGGCCCCAGATCGTCATCACCGACGTGCGCATGCCGGGGATGGACGGCATCGCCGTGCTGGAGCGGATCAAGACCGACATGCCGGACATCGAGGTCATCGTCGCCACGGCGTTCGGAGAAATGGACCTGGCCATCCGGGCGTTGCAACTGGACGCCTCGGATTTCATCACCAAACCCATCAACGACGAAGCCTTGCATCTGGCGCTGGATCGGGCCCGGGAACGCTACACGCGCAAGCAACAGATCGCCGACTACACCCGGCTGCTGGAGGAAGGCTGGAACGAGACCACCGTCGAGTTGATGGAGACCTTCGAATACCAGAACAACCTGATCGAAAGTTCCATGGACGGCATCGTCGGTTGCGACGCCGACGAAACGGTCGTGGTCTTCAACCGGAGCATGGAGGCGATTTCCGGCTATCCGTCCGCCGAAGTTCGCCACCAATTTTCCCTTTCGCGCTTTTTCCGTTCGGCGGAGGAAACGGCGTTCCGCCAGGCCCTGGCCGATGAATCCCGGAGCGGGGCGGGGCGGCTGTTTCTCCACGAAACCACGCTTTTGGGGCGGGACGGACAGGACATTCCGGCCCAGTTGTCGGCGTCGGTCATTTCCAATCGGGAGGGAGCGGACGCCGGGCTGGTCCTTTTCGTTCGGGACCTGCGGGCGCTTCGGCGGCTGGAGCGGGAGATGGAGGATCAGGCCAGGATTCTCCACCAGGACAAGATGATGTCCCTGGGGCGGCTGGCCGCCAGCGTGGTCCACGAGATCAACAATCCCCTGGCCGGCGTGCTCAACTACTGCCGCCTCATGCTCCGGATTGTGAACCGGGCCGGGAAGCTGACCCCCGAAAACCTGGAGAAATTCACCCGCTATCTGACCCTGGTGGAAAGCGAGACCGGACGCTGCTCCGAGATCATCTCCAGCCTCCTGACGTTCTCTCGGAAGTCTCCCGCCGAGTTCGGGCCCGTGGACGTGAAAAACCTGGTGGAACGGTCGGTGTTGCTCAGCCAGCATAAGCTGGACCTGAGCAACATCCGGGTGGAAACCGAGTTGCCGGAAGGCCTTCCGACCATCAACGGCGATTTCAACCAACTGCAACAGTGTCTCATCAACCTCGTTTTCAACGCCATCGACGCCATGCCCAAGGGCGGCGTCCTTCGCCTCTCCGCCGCGGCGGACCCGCCGAAGGGCCGCCTCGTCCTCTCCGTCCAGGACACCGGCCTGGGCATCCCCCCGGAAAACCTGCCCCACATTTTCGAGCCCTTTTTCACCTCCAAGGCCGAAGGCTACGGCGTCGGGCTGGGCCTCTCCACCCTCTACGGCATCATCCAGCACCACAACGGCGATGTGGAAGTGGAAAGCACCGAGGGAAAAGGGACCACCTTTTTTGTTTATTTTCCCATTTAGGCTTCTCTGTCGCAATTCGTCAAGTTCAACTCCGCGAAATCCATCCCGACTACGAATTCCTTTCGCCATGCCTGCAACGCAACGTTGCATTGCACCTCGCAATAAATTCAACCAATTGAAATAAAATTAAAAAGACACAGGTCCGAGGCGCGGGCTGCAACATGCCCGACTGTTGTGCGGCACCGGAGCGTTCCCGCTCGACTTGCGCAAATTCCGTTGTTTTTATTGGAAATCTGCGCAAATTTCGGAGCTGGCACGGGATATGCTTTGGGAAATCTCCAAGAAGCGATTTCAGAACGGAAGAAAGGTTCTGGACGGCAGGCTCCAGCCGATAAGAATTTGCTGGCCTGAAAAAGGATGTTTTCGGGCTTGTTCCCAAAAAATTCTGTCTCCGACGGAAACGCGCCGCATCATCTCGGAGTCGAAAATGGAGGAACGCGGCCGATTTCCGGCCTGCTTGGATGAAATGCCGTCATCCGCCGCGTTTCCTCGGTCATCCACGACGCGACCCGTCCGACCGGAAAGAGAGCGATCATGGGAGAGTTGAAAATCGTTCTGGTGGAACCGGAATTCGAGATGGCCACCTTCCTTTCCGCCCTGATGGAATCCAGCGACTGCCGGCCGGTGGTGGTGGGAAACGCCCGGGAATGCCTTGATTTGTCCCATGAAGATCGACCGGACTGCATCATCATCAACATCATGAGCCTGGCGGACGAGGGGATTTCCCTTTACCTGGACCTCAAATGCGACCACTGCCTGTGCGACGTCCCGGTGATTCTCCTGTCCCCAATCTCCCGCAAAACTTTCGAGCAATACCCGAGCTACCGCAAGGCCCGCCAGGAAAAGCGCGTCCCGGAACCCGACGCCTTCCTGGAAATCCCGTCCGAAACCGACGAGATCGTCAACATCGTCAAAGGAATGGTGGCCCGGGCGGGTTGAAATGGACCGGGTAAATTGGCCGGTTTTAATCCAACGGAACGAAAAACAGGGCCGTAGGGGCGGCCCTTGCGGCCGCCCTTGGCGGGGCCGCCGAAATCCGGAAATCCAACGACCAACGGTGCATTGGGGAAAGGGCGCCCGCAAGAGGTACCCCTACAATCCCGGAAATCGGTATCGCATAAAAATCGCAATGGATTGACTTCGCCGGAACCCACCGGCGCGCAACCCGACCGCAAGGGGGAGAGGATGGCCACGAGAATCGGTTTTTACATCTGCCATTGCGGCATCAACATCGCCTACAAGGTCCGGGTGGAGGAGGTGGCCGATTACATCCGGGGACTGGAAAACGTGGTGGTCTCCCGGGACTACAAATTCATGTGCTCCGACCCCGGCCAGGAGATGATCGAAAACGACATCCGGGAGTTCCATCTCAACCGGGTGGTGGTCGCCTCCTGCTCGCCTCGGCTCCACGAGAAGACCTTTCAGGGCGCGTGCGCCCGGGCGGGTCTCAATCCGTACAAATTCCAGATGGCCTCGGTGCGGGAGCAGGTGTCCTGGGTCACCGAAAACGAGGACGACGCCACCCGCAAGGCCAAAACCCTGGCCGCCGGAGCGATCAACCGGGTCAACTACCACGCCGCGCTGGAAACCCGGGAGGTGTCCGTCAAGCCCGACGTCCTGGTGGTCGGCGGCGGAATTGCCGGAATGCAGGCCGCCCTGGACGTGGCCAACTCCGGACTTCAGGTCCATCTGGTGGAAAAAAGCCCCACCATCGGCGGCCACATGCTTCAGTTCGACAAGACCTTTCCCACCCTGGACTGCGCCGCCTGCATCGGGACGCCCAAAATGGTCGAAGTGGGGCAGAACGCCAACATCCGGCTCACGACCTACGCCGAGGTGGTCGAAGTTTCCGGCTATATCGGCAATTACAAAGTCAAAATCCGCAAGAAACCCCGATACATCGACGTGAACAAATGCACGGGCTGCGGCGAATGCACCCGGGCCTGCCCGGTGCAATACCGCCTCTACACCCCGGAAGAGAAACAGTCGCTGGGCTATGTCCCGGAACCGGTCGCGGAATTCGCGGGGAGGGCCACATGAATCCACAGGCGTCGCAATCCCAACCGACCCAATCTCAAGGGTCTCGGCCGATCCCGTCGATCCAATCGATTCGGCCGCCGTCGGCCGATTCCCGTCGGGCCGGGCAACCGGCCGCCGGGGCCATCCAGCCAGCCGATTCCCTGGCGCCGGCGGAGCTGGAATCGATCCAGCGGATGATCATGGACGATTTCGGCAACGACCCCGGCAACCTGATCATGATCCTCCAGGCCATCAACGGCCGGTACAAGTATCTGCCCCAGTCGGCCCTTCGGCGGGTTTCCATGAGCCTGGGCCTTCCGCTCAGCCGGATCTACGGCATCGCCACCTTTTACAAGGCGTTCAGCCTGGAGCCGCGCGGCGCCCATACCATCAAAATCTGCGTGGGCACGGCCTGCCACGTCCGGGGGGCCGGCCGGTTGAAAGAGCGGTTGGAGGAGACCCTCCACGTCCGCGAGGGCCAGACCACGGCCGACCGGCGCTTCACGCTGGAGACGGTGCGGTGCGTGGGCTGTTGCGGCTTGGGGCCCGTGGTGATGATCGACGAGGACACCTACAGCCGGACCGATTCCCAAACGGTGATCGGCGCGCTGGACCACTATGCGGGATGACCCATCCGCCCGAGGTTTTCGAACGGTAGGGGCAGGCCCCCGTGCCTGCCCTTCGTTGAACAGGGCAGGCACGGGGGCCTGCCCCTACGCCCAATTTTCCGCCCGAGGGGGGACGCCGTGAAAGTCAACACCATCGACGATCTGCACGCGCTGAAGGAAGCCGGACAGA
>JBKHDD010000147.1:0-12545 GCA_046541515.1 Desulfococcaceae bacterium | reverse complement strand
TTTTAAAAACCATGTAGGGTATTAATTCACCGGCAGTACTCGATTGGCCGCATTGGCCTTCTTTTGGGGATTCTCTATTATCGGCAACGAGTGGCAGCCGCATTTTTTATTTTTTTGGAAAAACGCGAATTTCTTTTTAACAGCCCTCAACAAGAGAAGCGCTACGCGACCAGAAAAAGTCCAACACCGGGAGAACCACGTGGCGGAGGCGATCCTACAAACCCGTTCGCTTTCCCCCTGAGGGCATATGCGTCAACTAAAGCCATTCAATTTATTTAAAAATATAATATAAATAAATAATTTTTATTGATATACCACTGGCGCCGAACAGTGCAAACGGTCCCTTGCGAGACCAAACTTTCAATGGCGGGGCGGCCCGGTCTACGATTCCCCCGTCCGGGCGGAGCGGGAATGGCCGCCCCGGTGGCGGGGGCTTTTGAAATAGCTGGAAGCGTCCTCATCGGGCGCGGAGATTGAAGACGGGCGGCGGGGCCGAAAGGCGCCCGCCGCTTTTTTTTGGAAAAAAACCGGCGGCGAAGAGAATTCGGAGACTCGGTCCACCCAGTGGTGGACCGAGTCTTTTTTTTGGGTTGCGAGAATTTTTCGTGGAGAGTAGTTTTCCCGCCATGAAAAATCATGACAATCGCCGCTTGTTTCGTTTGATGCAAATTCTGGTGGAAATCAAAACCACCCCGGCCCAGCCGCTCGCCCGCCTGCTGAAAACGCTGGGGATTAGCAAATCACAATTTTATAAAGACAAGCAATTGCTGGAAGAAATGGGTTTTGAGTTCACCTTTCAACGAAAAGCGGGCCAGTTCACCATTTTGCGGGATGCCACCCTGCCCATCGAAACGCTGACGCTGACCGAACAGCTCTCGTTGATCATGGCGCTCCGTCAGCTTTCGGCCACGGGGGACTACCTTCTCACTTTCGAGGGCTTCAAGGCGGCGCGGAAACTGGCCGCCGGGCTGCCCGGTCCCCTTCGGGATGCGCTGTTCGAAGAAGTGGTCCTTCGGGAAGGGTTCGGTTGCGCACGGAATGTTTTGGAAACCCTCCAACGGGCCATCGGGGAAAACCGGCGCGTGGAAATTTTGTACCATCGCCCGGCGAATTCGGAAGCGCAAATCCATCGGGTGGACCCGTACCACATTTTCTTCCGCCGCCGCGCCCTTTACATGGAAGGTTACTCCTGGACCGAAAACGGAATCCGGATGTACCGGCTGAACCGGGTAAAAGAAGTTCAACTCGGGGAACGCGGATTCGCGATTCGAGAGGGGTACGATTTTGGACGACGACACAAAAATGCCTTCTCGGTGTTTGCCGGGGAATCCACGCAAACGGTCGTGGTCCGGTTTTCACCACCGGTCCGTCGGTTTATTGAAGAGGCGCTCTGGCACCATAGTCAGCAAATTGCCGAGGAATCCGGCGGGGGCATCCGGTTTTCCGTGGAGGTGGCGGAACCCCGCGAGGTGATGTGGTGGAGCTTTTTCTGGGGGGACGGGGCGGAAATCTTGTCGCCGGAATGGTTGCGGGCCGAAGCCCGGGAAACGGTGGAACGGATGGCCCGGCGGTACGTGAACAATCCGGGAAACGGCGAATTACGATAACGCCTTGGAAGCACGAGCATCGGGTGGACCAAACGAGACCGGCCCTCGGCTTGTCGGGCTTGACGAATTTTTTTTTGAAAAAAGCGATCCGAAAACCGTAGTCAATCGGCGGGGGGGACGATCCCGTTCCCGGGAATTCTTCGTCGCGGAAAGGAAAGCATATGGAATCGTTTATAACGGAGCATTTTCTTCTGCTCACGGACGCCGAAATGGAAGGACTGGTCTCGGCCCGGAACCGGGCGGATTTTCAGCCGAAGATCGACGGGTTTTTGTACGCCACCCGACGGCTTCGGCCGCTGCGTCGGTTGGCGTTCCCGGCGTCCGGAGCGGATTGGGTTCCGCCGTCGCTGGAGATCCGGGACGATGGCGGCGTGGTGGATGAAACCGGCGTCGAGCGGGGCCGCCGATGGGAATTTCCCCTGCCCAACCGGCCGGGAGAGCCGCAAATGCGAATTGGGTTCGATTGGTTTTGGAGCCGGTTTTGCGGGTTTTTGGCGGAATCGGGCTTCTGGGCATTGGAAAAAAACGGGATTTTGACGGTGCACCAGCGCGACGATCATCCGTTCGATTTTGAGATATCGTGGCGGGAATTTTGGCAAATATTGGCGGGGAAAGAACATCTGGAGCAATCGGTGGGACTGTATTTGGACAACAAGACCTTGTTTAAAAACCAGGCCAAGCCGTGGGATGACGGCGACATTCCCATTCTTTCGGAAGATATGGCCCGATATCTCCATCAGTATTATCAATGGGGTGCCTCCCGCCGAAAACATTTCAAACAAAAAAGCATCCCCTCCGCACTGTCCCGCCTCGAAAAGGTGATGGAAGCGGGAACCTATCCGAAAATCAGTTCCCCGGCCGCGCTGGATCCGGCGGGCGCCGAAACCGGGGGCGATTTTTCCATCGGAACCAAACACCTCCGTTGCGGTGGATGCGGGGAACGCATTCTACGGAAGGCAGGGTACGAACGCTTGGCCGTTTTCCTGAAAGACGCCGACGAACGTCCGCAATCCGGCCGACACAAAGACGATTTGAACCGGTACTGCCCCCGCTGCGTCGCGACGGTATTTCTCTGCCCGGTGAAACTCGCGCCCGAAACGCTGACCGTCCGGTTTCGCACCCCCGGGGACGAATGGACGCCGGACGCGGTTTTGGAAAGCCTGCTTCGCAAACACGTCGCCCAAACCCTCCACGTTCTGGCCGGCGGGTTCATCAGCCTTCACGCCTCCGAAACCCTGGGAAAGGGCATGCTGTTGAAAACCCTTGGGGCGAGGCATTACACGCTTTGGAAAACCGGCACTCTGTTCGCGCCGGACCTGTTCTCCCGAGGATTCCATGTCGAGGTTCATCCGGGCGAGGAATCCTTCACCCTTCCCGCCTGGTCCCTCTGGATGGTTTCCGCCCTTGCGAAGCTGGAACCCGTACTTTCCCCGGCCAAATATCCCCGAGGCCCGGCCGAAAAAGATTTCTGGCGGGTCGCCGGACGCGCCCTTCGCTATCTGCTCGCCGGGAAGGTTTTTCATGGATTTTACGCACTCATTTCAGGCGAAAACCCCATCATCAGAACCCGCTTTTGGAGCGGCTGGAAATTCGAGGCGCTCCAGGATTTCTGGCGGGAACTGGAACAACTCTGGTCAAAGGAGACCCCCATGCCATTGCCCGATTATCCCAAGATCGTCGGATTCGCCGGTCTGCTGTTGCCCTTCGCGGAACGGGTCAACAATGCGTTGAAGGACCCCCAGGCGCGAAAGCGGGCCGTCGGAAAACTGCTGGAGGAGGCCGACCGGCCCATTCAGTACGCCTACACCGCCGCCCGGGAAAGCGGGGCGCCCACGTTCATTTTCTGCCGACGCCCCGGCAACCATTTTTTCTACGACAAGGCCCTGGAACTGCTGGAATGGGCCGGCGAGGAACTGGGGCCGTTGAAGGCGGAAGCCAAGCGGGTGGCCGAAGAAGTAACCGCCTTCGAATGGACGCGGAAATTCGAGGAAAAGGTTTTCCTCGGCCCCGATCAGGTCAGCCGGGTCACCGCCGCGCTGGTCAACGAAGGCGAAACGCCGCCGTACCGGAACGAAGCGGACTGGCGGGCTTTCGCCTACCAGGTGAAATTGGCGTTATGGAGCATGTTTCCCCAACATCTCGGTGGTCAGAACAAGGAAAAGGAGTAATCCCCATGGCAAAGACGAAGACCGAAACCCCGGAAACCGGCCGCACTCTCAGCGGACTTCCCGAAACCAGCGAACCCCGACGCCATTACGACATCTACGCCATCCTTGAAGCGCCCCAGGAGGTCTATTTCGGCGACGAAAAGGAAGTGAACATCAACATCGTCGAGAAAGTCCGAATCATGGTCGCTCCGGAAACCGAGGTGGAAAAATGCTACATCAGCCCAACCAAACGGCGAGGAATCGAGCGGCGCACCCTGTTGTGGGCGGACGCGGGCGGGAAGTTGCTGATGGATCGGCTGGAATGCGGCATTCCCAACACCTGCTGCGATACCGCCTGCCCGATTTGCCGGGTGTTCGGCGGTCTTCAGGCAGGCACGAAAACCTTCATCGGCCGCTTGTCCCATGGCGGCGGGGTTGCCATTGGCGGTCAAATTGCCTTGGAAAAACAACGGGCCATGCATCCCGCGCTGGTTTACAAGGAAACCGGGGACAATCCCATGCCCTACCGCAAGGAATACGCCCAGCCCGGTCTGCTCTACCCGGTCTCCAATCACTGCATCTCCGTCACCGAGGGCGAATTCACCGCCGCCGCCTACGCTTTCCTTTCCAGCTTTTCCCGCCTGGGCGCGGGGAACCCAAAGGGCGTGGCCCTGGCCCGGGCATCCTGGGCCGAGGGCATGGAGGACGAACCGCTGCTCGTGGTGGACGAATACCGGGTTCCCATGGCCGAGCGGCCCATCGTCAGCCCCACCGTTGTGGACAACGCCGCGGCCGTGTCCCGCTTTATTCGGCTGGCCGGAACCATTCACCCCGAAGCCAACGGCCGTTTTGAGCGGCGAACGGGCGCGGCGGCGCTCCAGCGGCTCCAAACCCTGGCCGCCGATTTCGAGGCCGGGCATCTTCAAAACGGAGGAGTCCAATCATGACGGCCATTTGGGCGGCGGAGGTGAGGCTCCGGCCCACCGGCCCGCTCACCTTTCGCCAAATGCCGTCCGGCCCCTTGCACATCATGACCTATCCGTTTCTGCCGCCCACCACCTTGAGCGGCTTTCTGGAACGGGTCCGCATCGTCGCGGCGGGCGGAGACTGGCCCGGCTACGGCGCGGATTGGTACGCGAAAAAGAACGAAGGATTTACCTTGACCCTCGGCCCGGAATACCGGGCCCTGGGGGCCTTTCCGCCCGCCGGTCAGTGGTCCGTTCACACCACCCGGCGGCATGGCCCCAAGGATTTCAAGCATCGGGAATTTTCACGAGTGCTCAGAGATCACAATGCATTCAAGGCGAGAAACCGAAACCAAGACGCTGCCTTCCAACTCCACCATTGGGATTACCTCTTTTGCGAATCCCTTCTCGGCTGGGTGGCGGCACGATCGCCGGAACCATTGAGGGAATTGGCCAAGCTGGCCGGATTCGGCGGGATGGCGGGAAAGGAAGGATATCTGGTGGTGGAAAACGTGTCCGAGCCCAGGGAATGTCCGCTGGCAGAGGACCGTTTCCAACCCTTGGGCCTCGCGGTCCCGCCGGTTCGCCCCGATTCCGGACGGTTTTTCAATCTGTACGGCCATCATTGGAATCCGGACTATGAATGGACCAACGGCGAGCGCGGCGGAGTGGACGGCTTCACCCGACTTTCCGGCTGGTTCGAGGCCGGACCGGTCGAGGGCTCTTTCTGGCGTTGGTTCGAGGGAACCGGCTTCCAGGCCGACATGCCGGACCGGTTCCTGACCGACGCCCCGGAACTTTTTTATCCCCGGGAGGAATCATGAACCACTGGGGCCGCATTTTCTTCCACTACGAAAACGGGCGATTCGCCGGCGTAAAGGGACAGCCCCTGGCGAATCACGTCGGCAACTGCCACGATCTGCTGGCCGCGTTCGACGACCGGTATTTCGACCCGACCACAAAGGACCGCCTCATGCGGGCCGTGGCCCTGCACGACGCCGGGAAGACCGACACGTTCCGGATTCTGTCGGAAACGCATGAAAAACCCGCCGGGAAAGGAAAGCAGAAAGGGGGCGGCGCGGGAACGGCGAACGGAAAGTTGATCTACAGCTTCGCCGGGCATCGCTTCCGCGTGCCCGGCGACGATCCCTACGTGGACGCCTTGATCCGCGCCCACCACGAATTTTCCGTCGAGCGAATCAACCAAGAACGCTTCGCCCTTTCCGGCGACGCCCGGCGGCGCTTCGCCGACGACCTCTATCTGCTGTGCATGGCCGACCAGATCGAGGCCGAGCTGGCGGTCAAGACGGTGGAAAACAAAACCGGCGGATTGCCCCGCACGTTCATGGAATTTGTGACCGAACGGCTGGAAGATTCCGACAAGGCGTTCACCGTGCTGCCGTGGCCCTTCCAAGCGGACGAGGTTTCCCTGGTTTTCGACCTGCGAAAACCGGAACCGAACCCGACCGAACCCGACGCCGAATTCCTGGATCGGCTGTTCAAGAACCCGGATACCGAATTCCAAACGGAACGGCTTTCCATCACCCTGCGGAGGACGGAATGGAGCTGACGGAATTTTACCAAACCGCCGCGGGCTTTTCGCCGAATCCGCTCCAAGAGGCCGCCTGGCGGGCCTATTTTCGCGCGGAGGGTCATCCCGCTCTGCTGCTGCGGGCGGGGACCGGCGCGGGAAAAACCGAGGCGGCGCTGTTGCCCGCCCTGGCCGACCCGGATTTGCGCCGGGTGGTCGTCGTGCAACCTTCCAAGGCGTTGATCGAAGACATGGCCGGACGAATCGAGGAAATCCTCTCCCGGCTTTCCCAATCCGACGGCCGTCGCTACGGCCTTACCGTGGACATGGGCGGGCAAGTGCGGCGTTCGGTTTTTCGGGACGGAGAAGGCAAAACCGAAACCTACCGCCGCCACCTGTTCGTGGACGACGTGATTTTGACCACGCTGGACAAGTTCATTTTCCGGATGTTCGGCTATGGCGAGAAAAACAAATCCTACATCTTTCCCCACCGGGTCTTCGGGGAAAGCCTGGGACGTCGCCCCTGGCTGGTTTTCGACGAGGCCCACGACTACGACGGACTGGCCTTCGGCAATTTCCGGAAACTGTTGGAAGCGCTGTACGTCAAGGGTCGGGATCTGTGCGTGATGAGCGCCACCCTGCCCGCCGAATTCGCCGATTTTCTGGAACCGGTGGACGCCATGGGCGGCGAGCTGGGCCGGGAACAACGGGCATTTCAGGACCGCGACATCGTTAGCCGGGACCGTCGCCTGATCCTCCGGGATTTGGCCCCTCCCCCATCGCCCCCGCCGAAGGGAAAGGGGCGGTCGGAACAAATGGGATTGTTCGAGGAATCCGCCCCGGCGGAACCGGCCCAATTGGCGCTTTTCGACGAAACGCCGGAAGAAGAACCGACCGCCGCCGAGGAAGCGGGAACGCGACCGTCCGGCGGAACCGCCGCCCGCGTCGCGGAGGAAGTTCGTCGCCGATACGATCCCGCCCGCCGGATCATCGCCCGGACCCAAACCGTGAAGGACCTGCTGGCGCTGTGGGAGAATCTTCAAGACCTTTCCCCGCTGGTGTATCACGGCCGAATGACGGCGTTCCAGCGAAGGGAAGTCATCCGGAAGTTGGTGGAGCGACAGAAAGAGAACGCCGGGTTCCTGGTGCTGGCCACTTCCGCCATCGAGGCCGGTTGCGATTTGGACGCCCACTGCATCGTGACCGAAATGGCCAACCCGGACAGCCTGGTGCAGCTCGCCGGGCGGCTGAACCGCCGGGGAAAGATGGCCGACGCGGAACTGGTGATCGTGGGCGAAACGGTTCGGCCGGGGTTTTCCGTGCTGTCGGACGGAGACAAAGAGGCTTACCGGGAAGCGCTCCTGGAAATGGGCGACCGGTTTTCCCCCGAACCGCTCTCTCGATTTTTCCAGCCGCCCCGGGGCGATTGGATGGGCGAAGTGCTGTTCGACATGCTGTGGGGCTACGTGTACGAGGCCGACCTGACCTGCGAACCGCTGTGGAAGCGAGGCATTTTGGTCACCCGGAGCTGGGAACCGGCGGTGACGCTCTGCACGGGCAAGGACAAGCGGGGACGGCCGGAAAACCCGATTCAGGTGGGCCTTTCCCGCCTGGCCCGCGCCGTCAATCATCCCGGCGGGTTTCCGGGCAAGGCGGATTACGCCAAATGGGTGAAGACCCGCCCCATGGGCGATTACTTCGATATCGATTCCGACGGGATCTGGGACGCCGACCTGTATCGGACCTTTTTCAACGCGGGGCGACGGGGAGAGGAGGCCCATCGGGTGTTCCAACCCTTGGAAAAGGGACGCTTCAGCGCCTACGTCAACGACCTGGTTTGCGTGATTCGGCCGGAGAAAAAGGCGGAATATTTCCACGAAGACCTGGGCTATCTCAAAATCCCGCGGCTTCTGCGGAAAAGCTACCGCTTCGGCTTCGAGCGGATTCTGGAATATCGGCCGGAGCGAAACGACAAGGACGGCTGTTTCAAGGTGAAAGACAATCGCGTCCCCAGCGCCGCAAGCGTTTGGTACCTGGAACGAAAGGGGGATTGATCATGCCGACCACCGCCATTTTGCGAATGCGGGCCCTGCGCGACGGCCGCCCGCCCCGCTCCATCCACGGGCTGCTTCATCCCGCCCTGTTGGAGCGAATGCGCGCCGCCGACCCCGAAGTTTCCCGAAACGTCCACGACGGCGCCGCTCCGGGAGCGTTCGCCTTGTCCCCGCTGATGCGGCTTCGGAAAAACCTGCGCGAAGGCGACGCCTGCTGGGCCCGGGTGGGATTGCTGAATGCGGAGATGGAAGACCTGTTTTTGTCCACCCTGGAAAACGGCGCGTGGCGGGAGCCGGTTGCGCTGGGGGATTACCCGTTTCAGATTTCCGAAGTAATTTTGGGCGCGCGGGACGGGGAATCCTGGAGCGGCCAGGTCCGGTTTGAAGAATTTGTGGAAAACACGATCCCGATTGACCATGCGGACGTGGAAATCGCCAGCCCCCTGGCTTTCAAGCGGGGCGATCTCCACTATCCCGTTCCGGAACCCGAACTGTTTTTCGGAAACCTGCTGCGCCGCTGGAACGATGTCGCGCCCATTCCCCTGCCCCGGGCGCTGGAATGGGAGGCCGTGGGCATTTCCCGGTTGGATTTGCGAACGGAACCCTTCGCCCTGCGGCGCGGGGGAACGGTGGTGGGCTGCCTGGGCCGGGTCCGCTTCGTGTTTCGGTGCGACCCCGCCCAGCAATACCTCTTCCACCTGCTGCTCCGCTTCGCGTTTTTCGCCGGGGTGGGGGTGAAAACCGCCCAGGGGATGGGCATGTGTCGAATGTTTCAATGGGAGAAGGGCCATGGCCGACGCCGCTGACGGAGCCCGTTTGATCCCGGTGTCCCATTTGAACGCCTGCGTCTATTGCCGCCGCCGCTTTTTTCTGGAGCACAACCGCGGGATGTTCGAAGACAACGACCACACGGTTCGCGGGCGGGAACTCCATCGGCGGGTGGACAGCGGCTTGCCGGGCCGGGCGATCCGGGAAAAAGACCGGATTCACCGCCGTTCGGTCATGTTTTCCTCCCGCGCGCTGGGGATCGTGGGGCGGCTGGACCTTTTGGAAGAGCAGGAATCCCTCTGCTATCCGGTGGAATACAAGAAGGGGAAAAAGCCGCCCAAGGGAAAAACCCCGTGGCTGAACGACCGGGTGCAGTTGTGCGCCCAGGCATTGTTGATGGCGGAAAACGGCCTGCCCATGCCCGACCAGGGGTTCCTTTATTTCATCGGGTCCCGGGCCCGGGTCGCGGTGCCGATGGACGAGGAATTGGTGACGGAAACCCGCCGGGTCATCGCCGAATGCGGACGGATTGCCGCTTCCGAACAACCGCCCCCGCTGACCGAAAACCGGAATCGCTGTTTCGGCTGTTCCTTGAACGCCATTTGTCTTCCCGAAGAGGAAACCTGCGTCCGTTCCGGAAAGACCAACGCCCGGGCCATCATCCCGGCGGTTCCCGACGGAGATTTGCTTTACGTGGATACGCCGGGCGCATGGGTCAATCTTTCCCAGGGACGGCTCCGGGCCGCCGCGCCGGACGGGGAAGTCCGCGCGGAAATGGACCTGGAACGGCTGGCGGAGGTGGTTCTCGCCGGACCGGCGCAAATCACCACCCAGGCGCTCCACGAATGTCTCCGGCGGGGAATCCATGTCCATTACGTCACCACCCGGGGACGCTACATGGGCGTGGCGACGGGGATGAACCATTTTCACGGCCTTCTGCGGGAGGCGCAGTGGAAATTGCATTTCGACCCGACACGTTCTTTGGAAATCGCTCGGGTTCTCGTCCGTTCCAAGTTGACCAATATGCGGACGCTGTTGATGCGATACCGGCGGGAAACCCGGACCGAGGAAGATGAACGGGACATCCGGGGGCTTCGGGACCTGCGGAAAGCCTCGGAAACGGGCCGGGACCTCTCGACTTTGCGCGGTCTGGAAGGCGCGGGGGCGCGGATTTACTTTCAAAAATTTGAGCAATTCGTGAAACCGGACCGCCGGGAGGATTTTCCCTTCGCGGGGAGAAACCGGCGCCCGCCCCGCGACCGGGTGAACGCATTGCTGAGTTTCGGGTACAGCCTGTTGGCGCGGGATTGCGTTTCCGCCGCCCTTCGGGTGGGATTCGATCCGTTCTGCGGTTTTTTCCATTCCATGAAATACGGAAGACCCGCACTGGCGCTGGACATGATGGAATCCTTTCGCCAGCCGATTGTGGATTCCATGGCGCTGACCGCGATTAACAACGGGGTGTTCCGCGCCGGGGATTTTCATGAATATCAGGGGGTCTGCTACCTGAACGAACGCGGGCGGAAAAAGTTTTTGGCCCAGTACGAGTTGCGGAAACGGGATCAGGTGACGCATCCGCGATTCAATTACCGGCTTTCCTATTCCCGCACCATCGAGCTTCAGTTCCGGCTGCTCGGGAAGGTGTTGCTGGGGGAAATGGACGAATTCGAAGGGTTTTTCGTTCGATGAAACGGGATTATCTGTTGGGATACGACATCGCCAACGCCCGCCGGTTGGCCAAAATGGGGAAGCTGGCCTCCGGGTTCGGCCGCCGGGTGCAATACAGTTTTTATCATTGCCGGCTTTCCGAGCGGCAAAAGAAACAGCTTTTGGCCCGGGCCGGAGAGTTGATCAAGGAAGACGAGGATCAGGTGTTGCTGATGCCGGTGACGGAGAAGCAGCTTCGGGAGATGGAGTGTTTGGGCCTGAAGCTGAATTTGGAGGCGGAAGGAATTTTCATTGTTTGATTTTTTTGGCGAAGCGAACGCGAGCGGTTGCGAACCAAAAAAAACGCCGGGGGCGCTCGCAATGAATAATTCGAAATTATTTCAATTGCTTTTCATTATCAAAGGATCGGTTCCCCTCATGGTTGCAGCCAAAATCGAGCTTGCAAAATGGAGGTCTCGCGTTTATGTTCCCAAAGTCAGACCCACCAACGGTTGACGGAGCCGCTCCGCAAATCCGCGAATTCCCTGGAAGGGATTGAAACGGGGTGGTCCCGGCCGTTGGCGGGGGTTGCCGCCCTCGCCCGCAAATCCGCGAATTCCCTGGAAGGGATTGAAACCGAAGATTTGGCCGCAACCCTGGGGGCGCTCCACAACGCCCGCAAATCCGCGAATTCCCTGGAAGGGATTGAAACTCCAACACGCCCCGAAGGCTCGTTCCGGCCATGGAACCCCGCAAATCCGCGAATTCCCTGGAAGGGATTGAAACAGGGTGTATCATTTTGCGCCAGACCTGGAGCTCAGCACCCGCAAATCCGCGAATTCCCTGGAAGGGATTGAAACGCATTGTCGTTGTCGATGGCAAGAAATGCCTCCGAACCGCAAATCCGCGAATTCCCTGGAAGGGATTGAAACACTTCCGCCATGGCCAGACCGGCGACCGATGACGATCCGCAAATCCGCGAATTCCCTGGAAGGGATTGAAACCCTTCAAGTCCGTGACTTGGGCGAGGGCTTCGGCGACCCCGCAAATCCGCGAATTCCCTGGAAGGGATTGAAACTCTCATCGAAGTCCGGAAAGGCCGATACGCGGCGCGGTGGCCGCAAATCCGCGAATTCCCTGGAAGGGATTGAAACGAAAGAAGCGGATGTCCAAGCCCAAATCCGAAACTACCCCGCAAATCCGCGAATTCCCTGGAAGGGATTGAAACACGAATTCCGTTTTCATGTGCAATCCTTTCTTGGTTGTCCGCAAATCCGCGAATTCCCTGGAAGGGATTGAAACCCAAACGGCCACAGATATCCAGTTTGCCCCGTCTAGGGACCGCAAATCCGCGAATTCCCTGGAAGGGATTGAAACCTTGTCGGTTCGCGTGGACGGTCGCCAGTCGGAAGACTTGCCGCAAATCCGCGAATTCCCTGGAAGGGATTGAAACCTTATCGAATTGATCCCATTCCGATGCAACTTCGTTCCCCCCGCAAATCCGCGAATTCCCTGGAAGGGATTGAAACTCCGAGGATAAGCGAAAACTCGGGCATGTCACTTCTATGCCGCAAATCCGCGAATTCCCTGGAAGGGATTGAAACCTTCTTGGCCTGCCCTATTATACGACCCGCCTCGTTCCGCAAATCCGCGAATTCCCTGGAAGGGATTGAAACTGACAGGAGAGTGAAGGGAACAATCGAATCCCCCTCCCGCCGCAAATCCGCGAATTCCCTGGAAGGGATTGAAACTTTGCCGAGGGCGGGGTAACCATCCGCTGCATGGGGGCGGCCGCAAATCCGCGAATTCCCTGGAAGGGATTGAAA
>JBKHDD010000146.1:0-12575 GCA_046541515.1 Desulfococcaceae bacterium | reverse complement strand
AGAGGGCGTACTTTTCAAACGCCCTCAACTTGAATACAAGCTTTTGAAATATTTTTTAAATTTAAATTCAGGGCGATTCCGCGGCTCTTTGAAAACAAAGCCAAAACCGGGGACTTTCCAAACGCGCTTTGAGCGAAAATTGAGGGGCGAGGCCGGCGAGGTTTTCGGAAGGGGCTTTTCCCGCGGATCATTGGGTGACATTTCTCCTTGCGGCCTTATTTTTGGCCTAAACAAACGCCCAAAATTCACGACTCAAATTGACGAAGGGAGGCGGACGCCCATGAGTCGACGGGAAATGCTGAAGGACATGGAACTGGCCCTGGTCAACCTGGTGGCCCGGGAAGCCGAGCCCGAGCACCGAAGCGACATTCAGGCCGCCGTGGCCGGCTTTTTTCAGGACGAATTGGTCCAATTTTCAGACGCCCAACTGGAAGCCCAGTTTCCCACGCCGGAGGCCTTGGTGCGCCGGTTTTCCGAGTATATGGACCGGAAGGGCTGAAGGCGTTTTCATCGCCGCCGACCGCATCGGGTCCGACGTCGGCCGGGGCGACCCCTCAGACGTTGCGGTTGAAAAATTTGGCGCCAACGGACCGCCGGCGGCGGAGATTTGTCTACCACCAGCCTTTCCGTTTGAAAAAGCGCAGCAGCGTCCAGGCGGCGGCCACGATGACCGCCCAAAAGACGGGGTAGGACCAGCGCCACCGAAGCTCCGGCATGTGCTCGAAGTTCATGCCGTAGACCCCGGCCAGGAAGCTGAGCGGGATGAAGGTGGTGGAGATGATGGTCAGCACCTTCATCACCTCGTTCATCCGGTTGCTGACGGTGGAATGGTACAGGTCCAGCAGACCGGCGGCCATCTCACGGAAAATCTCCACGTTCTCCGCCACCTGAAGCACATGGTCCCGAAGGTCTCGAAGGAAGAAGCGGGTTTCGTCTCCTAAAAGGGGATTGTCGATCCGCTCCAAACGAAGCACCACTTCCCGAAGCGGGCGGATGGCCTTGCGGGCCAGCAGGATTTCCCGCTTCAAACGGTGGATGGCGTGGAGGGACGCCAGCTCCGCCTGCCCCATCAGTTCCGCCTCCACCCGCTCGATTTTCTCCTCCAGGGTATCCACCACGGCGAAATAGTGGTCCACGATGGTGTCCGCCAGGGCGTAGGCCAGATAGTCCGCGCCCATGCGCCGGATGCGGCCCATCCGGTTTTCGATCCTTCGGCGCACCGGCGCGAAGATATCTTCCTCCCCCTCCTGAAACGACAGGACGAAATGGGAGCCGAGGACCATGCTGAACTGTTCCTCCACCAGGTCTTCCTCCCCGTCGCCCGGACGCAGGCTTTTGAGCACCAGAAAGAGGCATTCCGGATAGTCCTCGGCCTTGGGGCTCTGGCCGGTGTTGAGCACGTCCTCCATCGCCAGGGGATGGAGGCGGTAATGGGCGCCCAGGGCTTCCACCACGGCGGGGTCGTGGAGCCCGGATACGTGAATCCAGGTGGGATTGGCGGTGTCGCGAAAGGCGAACGCGTCGTCCACTTCGGCTTCCTCCATCGTTTCCAATCGCTGGGCGTCGTAGTCCATAATTTGGATGCGCACCCGGTCCGTGCGGCGCTCCCCGACGTGGACCAGGGAGCCCGGCGGCAGGCCGATGGGCTTGGCGATCGGTCGGGGCGACTTGCGGGGATGGCGAAACAGGCGGCGAAGCGGCATGAAGACTCCCGGGGTTCAGGTTTCCAGCCATCAGAACACCATGGCCGGAAAGGTCAGGTTCCCGAGGCCAGGGCCAGGATCGGGTCGCCGATCCCCGGCCGGGCGCGGGCCAACAATTCCGGGACCTCGGGGTCCACCGCAAGAACGGCTCCGAGCGCTCCGGCGAAGGCCGGCGCGGCCAGAACGCCCGCGCCCTGAACCTTCGGCGCCCGCGGGGCCGGCGAACCGTCGCCCAGGGTTGTGGCCGGGGAAAGGGCCATGTCGGGTCACGGGAAGGGCGCGATCGGCATCGCGCCGAGGATGACGGCCACGTCGCCCCGCATCGGGCCGATGGCCGCCGCCGCGGCGGAGAGGGGGACGGCTGGCCGGGAACGTGCGGGCAGCCGGACGTCCGCCGCGATGTCGTGGCACGGCTCCTCCCGGCTGACGCGTTCTCCGTTGGCCCCCTCCGGCGCCTCGTCCGAGGGAACCTCTTTCTCGTCGGGCCCGGGCGGTTCGTATTCCGGCAGGGCGACCCTCCACCGGCGGCGACATCATTGGGAAATCCATGGTGGCCCCAAACCGGAGGCTTAGGCCCTCGATCCATTCGGCCGGCGGCGAAACCTGAATCAACGCCCGGTCGGCGTCCACGGTCCGGTTCGAACGCCCGGCGCGCCGCAATCGTCCAACAGGTCCAGGGCCTGGGGGACGTGACTCTGGTGAACCACGAGGTTCATTAAACGGAGGGACGTGGGCGGAATCCCCGGCAAAGGTTCGGCGGGCGGGTTTCGTGGCGAGAAATTCGCCCCATTTGACCGGAAAGCCTAGCCCCATAGGCCGGCAAAGTCAAGTCGCCGCCGCCGCCGGGTTTTTGTTGGTTGACAAGGGACAGGCGGCAAGTTAGTAAAAAAAATTGACACTCGGCCGGCGGCCGCTTCTCCGCCGGGCGTCTTCGTCGGCGTTTGCGGGGAAAAAGAAAGGAGTGGAAAATTCCCCAAAAATCGAGAAGCCAGGGGGCGCCGATTCCGATAAAAGCGGAATGTCTTCGGAAGGGAAAGCGGGTCCGACGGCGGGTTTTTGCCCCGACGGGTCCGAAATTTTTGGAATCGCTTCCCGTCCCGACAGGGGGCGGCGGAGCGCGCGAAATGTCTGATTCACGATGGTGGAATTTTTTTCCGATCATGCCGGGACGACCCGGATGAGACAAGGAGTATCTGAATGCTGAAAGCCGGAATTTTTCTGGATGTGGAAAACCTCAGCCGCAACGGCGGCTGGGGAATACGTTACGAGGTAATCAAGGATCTGGTGGAGGCCCAGGGCACCACGGTTCTTCGGGCCAACGCCTATATGGCCATCGACAATGAGCGGGAACGGACCGACATTCAGTATCGACTGCGTAACACCAATTACCGGGCCGCCATCCGGCGGAACGGCTATCACCTGGTCTTAAAGGCGGTGCGCCGATACACCGATTCGGAAGGGGAGGTGCTCATCAAGGCCAACGCCGACCTGGAGTTGGCGGTGGATACCTTGCTGCAGGCGGAAAATCTCGACTACATTTTGATTGGCTCCGGAGACGGCGACTTCCTCCGGCTGGTCCGGGCCATCCAGAACCGGGGGAAGCGGGTGGACCTGCTGGCCTTTGCCAACACCAACACCAAGCTTCGGCAGGAAGTGGATAATTTCTTCTCCGGCTTTCTGATTCCGGGCATATTGGGGCCGGAAGATCCGGGCCGCCGGCGGCGGGGCATCATGCACGCGGTGGTGGAGGAGCGAGGGTTTGGCTTCATCACCCTGCGCACCGGCCTGGGCGCCAATGATCAGCGCCACGACATCTTCTGCCACATTACCGACGTGACCCGGCCGGACGGGGTCGCGGTGGACAACAACTACCTCGCGGGTCTGAAGCATCGGGAAACGGTGCTGGAATTCGATCTGGTGGAAACCGAAGAGGGGCTCAAGGCGGTGAACGTTCAGGAATACCGTTGGTGGCGATAGCCGATCGGACGCTTCGGGCGGTTTTCGCTTGCCAGGCCGTTTTTGGGCGAACGGCGGGGCGGTTTCCGGGATTCTGCCGAAACCGCCCTCCCGGTTGCCGCGCTTCATCCGTTGAGGCGCGGCAGGGTAATCGCATGTGGAATTTGGAGGAAATAAAATCAGTGTGTTGAAATCAACCCAGGCAGGCATGACAAGTTGAGCGTAGTTTCAACCGCTTGAGTTTATTGAAACCAAAAAACATGCCAAATCTACATGCGTTCACCCTGGAGGCGCGGCCCTCCGCTTGACATCCTTCGGCATTGATCTATTTTTGCGCATTGCAGCCTTTTTGCCCTGCAAGGAGGTGAAGCCGTGAAAGAACAGCGCCACGAAAGCTTTCGAACCGATTCCGGCCGAATGGAGGAATCGGTGGCGGAGTTTCTTCGAGCAAAAATGTCCGAAGAATGGATCGTCAAACGTTGCTCCTGTCGGGAGACGACGCCCGGCGACACGAATACGTGGGTCGGTTGCATGTTTGAAGGGGAGAAACCGATCCAGGGATTCTGACGCCCGTTCCTTTCTCCGTGAACGCGCCATTTTCCGGCCATGCCTTCGGGCGTGGCTTTCTTTTTTGGCCGATGGGCGGTCGGCGAATTCTTGCCAAATTCAAAATCGGATTTAACATATTATCGGGTTCTTGGGCGGGACGAATCCGAATGTTCGTTCCCAATCCGATACCGAAATCAACCGAATTTGGATTCCAAAGGAGTGCAAATATGCTTGGCAATCAACTTCGCACCACATTGTTGCTGGGACTTCTGACCGGCGTCCTGCTGTTTTTCGGCGGGCTATTGGGCGGGCGGTTCGGCATGGGGTTCGCCCTGCTTCTGGCCGCCGGGTTGAACTTCGGGAGCTACTGGTTTTCCGACCGGATCGTGCTCTCCATGTACCAGGCCCGGGAAGTTTCCCGCAATCAGGCCCCGCAACTTTACGAAACCGTCGAACGGCTGGCCCGGCGGGCGGAGTTGCCCATGCCCCGGGTCTACGTCATTCCCAAAGACGCCCCCAACGCCTTCGCCACGGGAAGAAACCCCGAACACGCGGTGGTGGCGGTCACCGAAGGCCTGCTCCAGCGGATGGACCGGGACGAACTGGCCGGGGTGCTGGCCCACGAGCTGGCCCACGTCAAAGACCGGGACATCCTTGTCGGCTCCATCGCCGCCACCCTGGCCGGCGCCATCATGATGCTGGCCAACATGGCCCGATGGAGCGCGATTTTCGGGGGATTCGGCGGCGACGACGAAGGGCCGGGAATCCTGGGCCTGTTGCTGACTTCCATTCTGGCGCCCATCGCCGCCATTCTGGTGCAGATGGGAATTTCCCGATCCCGGGAATATCTGGCGGACCAGGAGGGGGCCAAAATCGCCGGCTCTCCCGAGGGCCTGGCCCGGGCTCTGGAGAAGCTGGGGGCGGATTCCGGACGGTTGCGCGCCAATCCGGCCACTTCGCACCTGTTCATCGTAAATCCGCTGTCCGGCGGCGGACTCCGAAATCTCTTTTCCACCCATCCGCCCCTGGAGGAACGGATCGCCCGGTTGCGCGGGCGCAGCACGGCGAACCGGTCCCGGGACGCCCAAAGAGATTCGGCCTCCGGCGGCCGGGACCCCATGGCGGGGAGCGGAAGCATCTGGGAACGGCTTCGATAGCATTGTGAATCGTTTCCGGGTTATCCGGGCAAATCGGCCGGCCGGCGTTTCCCACGCCGGCCGGCCGAATTTTACTGGGCGTTTCATCCCTCGTTGGGGCGGCCGGGAGGCGGGCCTCGCCCATTTTCCGCGCCGGTTGTCCGCGCGCGGCCCATGCGTTCACAATACCTCGCCAAGCCGGAACACGTCTTCCCGCTTCCCCAGCACCACCAGCACATCTCCCGCGTTGAGGATCTCGTTGGGCGTGGGATTGAACACCATGGGTCCCTTGGCCGGCTTGATGGCCACGATAATGACGCCGAAATCCTTCCGGAGATGGCTTTCCACCAGGTCTTTCCCGATCAGGTTCGAGCCGGGCCGGATGGTGACCTCCTCGATGAGCAGGCCGAGCTGATTGCTCATGGTGGCCAGGTCGATGAAATCCACCACCGTGGGGCGCTGGAGCACTTGGGCCATGCGGCGGCCGCCGATGAAATAGGGGGACACCACCCGGCTCGCCCCGGCCCGTTTCAGCTTGTCTTCGTTGCGCACGTCGGAGGAGCGGGACAGCACGAAGATGTCTTCCCGAAGCCCCTTGGCCGTCAGGGTGATGAACACGTTGTTGGCGTCGGAGCGGACCGCCGTGACCAGCCCCCGGGCGTCCATGATTCCGGCCTTGAGCAGGGCCTCTTCCGAGGTGGCGTCCATCTGGAGGTAGAGGTGTTTGGCCTCCTCAAGCTCCCGGGTCGCCTCCGGGTCCTGTTCGATCACCACGAAATCGATGTCGCCGGCCACCAGTTCCTTGCAGATGATGCGGCCAATTCGGCCATATCCGCAGACGATGATATGGTTTTCCAGGTCGCGAATGAGTCGTTCCATGCGCCTCCTCTCGAAACTTCTTCGCAGTTCCCCTTCGATGAGCATGCGGGCCATCATGCTGATGGCGTAACCGCCGATGGTGATGCTGGTGATGATGATGAGCATGGTGACGGCCCGTCCCGGCGGCGAAAGCGGACGCACTTCGGAAAAGCCCACCGTGCTGATGGTGATAACGGTCATGTAGAGGGAGTCGAACAGGGTCATGCCCTCCACCACCATGTATCCCAGGGTGCCGAAAAAAATGATGCTCAGGAAGATCAGCACCGAAATATGAAGACTTTGAAGATTCATGGTCGGTTTCGCCCTCGCGGCGCCCGTCCGGAAGCGATCGCGCCCCCCGGACAAACCGCCCCCCGGCCTCCGGGGAACGGATTTCCCGCATGCCCGTCGATTTGGAGTGAACCCGAGCGATAGAAATCGGAGATTTTCATGGAATCAAGCCATTTATCGGATCACAAGCTGACGCTGAGAACGCTTAAAACATCGGACTACCCCGACGTCAAGGAAATCATGGATCGCGTTTACGGCGGCATGGGCGGGGCCTGGGAACAAGACCAGTACAACGCCATGGTGGAACGCTTTCCCCAGGGCCAAATCTGCATCGAAGACCGAGGGAAGGTGGTCGCCGCTGCGCTGAGCCTCGTCATTAGTTACCACGAATTCGGCGGCCGTCATACCTATGAAGACATCGTCGGGGACGGCTACCTGAAAAACCACGATCCCGACGGAAACTACATTTACGGCATCGACCTGTTCGTCCACCCCGACTACCAGGGGCTCCGGCTGGGTCGCAGGCTCTACGACGCCCGAAAACAGCTTTGCGAAGAGCTGAACCTGCAAGGCATGCTGGTGGGCGGGCGAATTCCCAAATACAAACAATACGCCGACGAACTGACCCCCCAGGAATACATTCAGCGGGTCCGCAACCGGGAACTGGTGGACCCGGTGCTCACCTTTCAGCTCGCCAACGACTTCCACGTCAAAAAGGTCCTGAAAAACTACAATCCACAGGATCGGCAGTCGGTCAGCCACGGGGTGCTGCTGGAGTGGAACAATATTTACTACGAGCGGCGGACCAAGCTGTTCGACCGGAAAAAAACGGTGGTCCGGCTGGCGGTGGTGCAGTGGCAAATGCGGAACTTCGAATCCTTCGAGGATTTCATCCAGCAGGTGGAATTTTTCGTGGATACGGTTTCCGGCTACAATTCCGACCTGGTGCTGTTCCCGGAGCTGCTCAACGCGCCGCTGATGGCCCGGTTCCAGCAGGAGGACCCGGCCGAGGCGATCCGTTCCCTGGCCGAATACAGCGAACCCTACCGGGCGGAGTTGAAGCGCATGGCCTTGGCCTACAACGTCAACATCGTGGGCGGCAGCGTGCCGGAATACCGGGATGAAAAATTGCACAACGTGAGCTACCTCTGCCGCCGGGACGGCACGACGGATAGCCAGTACAAACTTCACATCACGCCGGATGAAAGCCAGTACTGGGGGTTGCGCGGGGGCGACCAGGTGAGGGTGTTCGACACCGACATCGGCAAAATTGGAATTTTGATTTGCTACGACGTGGAATTCCCGGAGGTGCCCCGGCACATGGTGGACCAGGGCATGAACATTCTGCTGGTGCCCTACTGGACCGACACCAAAAACGGCTATCTGCGGGTGCGCCGCTGCGCCCAGGCCCGGGCCATCGAGAACGAGTGCTACGTGGCCATTTCCGGCAGCGTGGGGAACATCCCCAAGGTGGAGAACATGGACATCCAGTATTCCCAGTCGGCCATTTTCACCCCGTCGGATTTCGCCTTTCCCCACGACGCGGTGGCGGCGGAGGCCACGCCCAACACGGAGATGACCCTGATGGTGGATCTGGACCTGGATTTGTTGAAGGAGCTTCGGCAGCAGGGCAGCGTGCGGAACCTGCAAAGCCGGCGATTGGACCTCTACCGGGTCGCCTGGCTGGGGCGGTAGGCGGAAAAGCGCGGCGGCGGCGACCGGCATGGAAATCCGGTCGTCGCCGCGCGGGGAACGAGAGGGAATGCGGAGATCTACTGGTTGTCGGTGAACTCCTCGGTCACGTCCTCGTATTCGTAGGTTTCCTCCTCCACGTATTCCTCCTGGTACTCCTCGGCGTATTCCTCCTCATATTCCTCCACGTACTCTTCGGTCTCCTCCACGTAGCCCTCCGCCCCCTCCTCCACGTATTCGTCCGGAACATATTCTTCGGCGTATTCCGAAACGAATTCTTGGGATTCGGAGCTGGCCAGGGCCGTTCCCGTCGGCGCGAACAGCAGGGTCAGGGCGCAGGCCGCCACCAGACATTTCCGCATCCACTTCATCTTTCGTTCTCCCCGTGCGTTTCGCCCGTTCAAAGGGTTTCGGCGCTCAAAAAGCCATTCTCTTCCATGGGGGCTTCCAAAATGGTGCATTTTCGGACCCAGAGGCGATGGGCGCCCTTCGATGAAGATTGGATCGTGCCCGACACCCGCACGAATTTCTGGGCCAGATTGAGAAAGGATTCTCCGTTTTCGATGGCGTATTCCGATTCGTCGGTGGCCAGCAGTCGAATGCGGGTCACCGCGCCGTCTCGGTCCCACTCCGCCGCCGCCAAAATACCCTCCAGGGTAATTTTGGACGCCCGATGTTCCCGGTTCCGCCCGCGGCGGTCGGTCTCTTTCATTCCCCCTCCTTCTCGGGTGATCGTTCCGCTTTCATCTTTCCGCAAGCAGGAAATATGCCAGAAATAAAGACGCGGGAGGGCCGAGGAAAGGGAGGGCGGAGCCGTTGGGCGCGGCGCGGATGGAAGGCAAGCCGGAGGTGGCAGGCGTCGGAGCGGGAGAGGGAAAAGACGGGGGAATTCGGAATGGGCGGTTCCGACGGGAGAAAAGCGGAACCGGCGGTTCTTTACTTGAACCGCTCCTTTTGGATGCCGTATCGGGTGAGGAGCTTGTGAAGCTGGCGGGTGCTGATGCCGGCCTGCTCGGCCGACGGGCGAATCCGGCCGCCGTGGCGGGCCAGCAGGGATTCCAGGTAATGGCGCTCCACTTCCGCCACGGCCCGGCGGCGAACTTCGGCCAGGGTGTCGCCCGGCTGGAGCGGGAGCCGGGGCCTGGCCGGTTGGGCCGGAAAGAGTTCCGCCGGAAAGCTCTCCGGGGTCAAAACGGCGGAACGTTCCAGGATGTAGGCCCGTTCGATCAGATTTTCCAGTTCCCGGATATTGCCCGGCCAGTCGTATCCCGCGAAGGCCCGCAACACCTCGGGATGGATGTCCCGCACGCTTTTGCCGTAATTCCGGTTGAGTTTTTCGATGAAATGGGCCGAAAGGGCCGGAATGTCCTCCAGCCGGTCCCGGAGCGCGGGCGCCTCCACCGGAAAAACGCTGAGGCGATAATACAAATCCTTCCGGAATTGGCCGGCGTCGCTCAACGTTTTCAGGTCGCTGTTGGTGGCGGCGATGATGCGGACGTTGGCCTCCAGCGGCGTTTCCCCGCCGACCCGGTGAAAAGTCCGTTCCTGAAGGACCTGGAGCAGCTTGACCTGGGCCGCCGGCGTGATGGTCCCGATTTCGTCCAGAAACAGGGTGCCGCCCCCCGCGATTTCAAACTTGCCCGGCTTTCTGCGGACCGCGCCGGTGAACGCGCCCTTTTCGTGGCCGAACAGCTCGCTTTCGATCAGGGTGTCGGGAATCGCGCCGCAGTGGACGCCGATGAAGGGGCCCTCCCGCCGGTTGCTGTGGCGATGGATGAGACGGGCCAGGACGCCTTTGCCCACGCCGGTTTCCCCGTACAGCAGGATGGTTGTGCGGGTGGGCGCGGCGGAGCGGAGCTTGTCGAAGACTTCCCGCATCCGGGGACTGGCGGTGCGGACGATGTCCCGTGCGTCGCTTTCCCAGAACTGGTCCCGCAGATAGTCCAGTTCGGAATCCCGTTTCCGGGCCGCCGCGAGGTTGTCCACCAACAGCCGAACCTCTTCGGCGGTCACCGGCTCGGGCAGGTAGTTGGCCGCCCCGGCCTTGACCGCCTGGACCGCTTCCCGGGTGCGATTCGGCGGGGTGATGACGACGATTTCCAGGGAGGGCTGGAGGGTCCAAAAGGGCTGAAAGGCGTTCGGAAAGTCGATGGGATGGGACTCCGCTTCGGCCGCGGATGGGAACAGCGCCTCCAGGTCGGCCAGCAGCAGATCGTGGCGGGTTTCGGAAAGGATGGATTGGGCCGTCTCCGCCCGGCGAACCCAGGTGATCCGGCACTCCGGCAGGGAGGCCCGGACCCGGTCCCCGGTTTCCGGTCGCCGGCTGAGCAGGAGGATGGCGTTCATTTTCGAAGATAGACCACGCGGCTTTTGCCCATCAGCGGGTTCAGGAGGCGCTCCAGCAGGCGAGTGATCCGAGGGGCCGCCATCATGTCCCAGACCAGCAGCCGGTGGTAGAGGGCGAGAAGTCCCCGGGGCGGCCGGTCGGGACCGGCCAGACATTTCAGCCACCAGTAGGGCGTGTGCAGCCCGTGGGCGTAATGGTGGTCCCGGGGGACCGTTCCGGCCGCCTGGAGGAGGGACATCAGCGCTTCCCGGCGATAAATTCGAATGTGGCCCCCCGGCGTGTTTCGGTAGGCGGCGGAAAGCCCCCAGCAGATCGTCTCGGGCCAGCGACGCGGCACGCTGACCGCCAGATCCCCGCCCGGACGCAGCACGCGGACCGCCTCGGCCGCGGCCCGCCGATGGTCCGGCACGTGTTCCAGCACCTCGGCGCAGATGACGGCGTCGAATGCGGCGTCGGGAAAGGGCAGGGCGGTGGCGCTTGCCCGCACCAGGGTCCATCGCCCCCGGCAGGCCCCGAAATCGGCCAGGTATTGGCAGCGGTCCCGGGCCAGGGACAGATCGGCGTCGTTCAGGTCGATTCCGGTGACGTGGACGCCGTCCCTTCGCAACGCCGCGTCCATGTGGCGGCCGGAGCCGCAGCCGATGTCCAGCACCCGGTCCCCCGGACGAAGCCGAAGCCGGTCGGGGTCAACGGTAATCACGGATCGCCTCTCGATAAACCGCCACCGTCCGTTCCGCCGCCCGTCGCCAGGTGAACTGACGGTGCACACGCTCGAAGCCGGCGCGTCCCAGCCGCGCCGCCCGCCCGGGATCGTCCAACAGCGCCGCAATGGCGGCGGCCAGGGCGTCCGGGTCCGCCGGGGGCACCAGAAGCCCCGCGTCGCCCACCACCTCGGGCAGGGCGCCGCCGGTGGTGCTGACCACCGGAACGCCGCAGGCCATGGCCTCGCCGGCCGGCAGACCGAAACCTTCGTAGACCGACGGCACCACCGCCAAAGTGGCCCGGGCGTACTCCCGCACGAAGGCCGCCTGGCTGATGGGGCCGGTAAACCGGACGTGGGCGCCCAGGCCCAGCCTGCGGACCAGTCGGACCACGCCGCCGTTTTTCCTGGGCGCGCCCACCACCACCAGTTGAAGGTCCCGCTTTCGGCGCAACTTCGCCAGGGCGTGAAGCAGATGATACATGCCTTTCAACGGGGTGTCCGCGCTGGTGGTGGCGATGATCCGTCCCGGAACCCGGGCCACGCCGGGAAGGGGATGGAAGCGGTCGATGTCGATGCCGTTGGGCACGATGCGGAAGCGGTCCTCGGGAATGCGGAATTCTTGGCTGATGTCCCGTCGTGTGCGGTCGGACACGGTAATGATGGCGGGCATCCGCCGGGCCACCCGTTTCTGCATGCCGATGAAGCTGTACCAGCGTCGGTGCTTCAGCTTTTTGAGGGGAGAGCGCACCGAGCGAACCGCGATGTCCCGGTCCACGGTGATGGGGTGATGAATGGTGGCCACGGTGGGGGTTCGCCGTCCGATGGCGGCCACGCCGTAGGAGAGGCTCTGGTTGTCGTGGACCACGTCGTACTGGTCGAACCGGTTCCGAAGGAAGCGGAAGGCCCGGAGCCCGAAGGTGAACGGCTCGGGAAATCCCATGGTGGAGACGCCGAGCCACTCCATCAGGTTGACCGGATCGCTCAGCTCCCGCAACGAGGGGACCCGAAACAGGGCCTTGGGATTGTATAGGTCCAGGCTGGGCAGATGGGTGAGGCGCACGCCGTTGTCCAGGGCCGGGAGGGGCGGTCCGGAGACCACCTCCACCTCGTGGCCCAGGGCGTGAATGGCCTGGCTCAGGTTCTTGACATACACGCCCTGGCCGCCGCAGTGGGGATTGCCGCGGTAGCTGAGCATGCAGATTTTCAAGGGTCGGTTGTCGGGTGGGGAGAACATGAATCCATTTGCGAATCAAGGCTGATTATCCGGAAATTTCGGTCGGCCGCCGCCCGGCCGATGGGAGTCCTTACAGCTCCGGCATTGGATCGTCAAGGCGTTTTTG
>JBKHDD010000145.1:0-12691 GCA_046541515.1 Desulfococcaceae bacterium | reverse complement strand
TTCATCTGGAATCCCAACGTGAACGGCGTTGGGGCTAAACTTGTCTGGAGGAAATCGCTCCGCCATGAAAACCGGAATCTTCGTTCTCTGCCTCGTCCTGTTGGGGACCTTCGCGCACGCCGCTGAGGATCGCCCCGCCGACGCCACCTTTCAATTCGGCTCTCGCTGGTCCTTCGAGCTGGACCCGGACGACCAGCCCTATCCAGACTACCTCGCCGATCCACGCCGAATGCGCCTTGGGATTTCTCTGGCGGGCGTCGATTCGGAGATCCCCGAAACCAGCGCCGGCCGGGCCATCCTCGACATCGGCACAAGGTATACGCTGTTCAAAATCCGCCCCGATCCCGAAGGCGATTACGCCCTGTCTCTGGACATCATGGGGGGCGTGTTCATGCAGTTCGACTTGGGAAATCAGCTCGACAACGTGGGATGGGAAGGCATTTACGGGCTCGGCATCGTGTTCGCCCAGAACGACCATATGGCGGCGCGCATCGGCTACCGCCATCTTTCCTCCCACATCGGAGACGAATACATCGAAAAAACCGGACGGGAGCGGATCGGCTACACCCGGGACGATCTTACGTTGGGCCTGAGCTACTGGCCGCGGGAGGACTGGATGGTTTACGTGGAGCCGCGATGGGCCTTCAATTTGGGAGACGCCGACGGAATGAAAGAGCTGGCGGGGGAAGCGGGCGTTCAGTACGAGGGGCCGCGCAAGTTCTGGAACGGAAACGCCGCCTTCTACGCCGGCCTTCACGTTCAGGCGTACCAGGAAAGCGACTGGAAACCCGGCGTCAGCTTCCAAAGCGGCCTCCAGATCCGTCGGGGAGACGACGGCGCCAACATCCGGCTGGGCCTGGAAGGCTACACCGGCCGCGCCATCCTGGGCGAATACGCCCTGGAATTTGACGAGTCCTATCTGCTGTGCGGGTTTATGCTGGATTTTTATTAGATTCGGCAGGGTCGAAAGGACATCTCATCGGATGAGCCATTTTCCGGCATTTGCCATGCACATATAAAAAATGCATACTTGAACCAACGAGCCTTGCATGGGACCCCGAGAAAGCTCTTCAAAATCTCCCAACGGGCGGCATTCGGTTTTCGGACGTGGAACCTGTTTTTTACCATCCCTTGGCGATGATCCTCGAAGAGCGGAGCACTCAAAATGAATCCCGATTTATCCTGGTGGGCTCCGACGCCTTGTGCAACGTGATTGTTGTGGTCCACACTTGACGAGGGGATGTGGTTCGAATCATCTCCGCCCGAAAAGCGGCCCGGAAGGAGAGGAAAAAACATGAAGAAGGGATATGATTTTTCAAAAGAAAAACGGGGTCCCGTCCTCCCGACAAAAGGCAAGACCCGGATCGCCATTTATCTGGACACCGACGTGTTGGAAGCCTTCCGGGAACGGGCGGACCGGGCCGGTCATGGATATCAGACCATGATTAACGAAGTGCTTCGAAAGCATATCGCCGACGAAGAACCGCCCATCAGCGAATCCATCCTCCGCCAAGTGCTCCGGGAAGAATTGGAGCGGGCCGGAAGCCCCTGAAGCGGGAGTAAAAAACCGGTCGATTTGGGGGCCGGGAAAATTCGAGGCCCTATCCGCCGGAAATTTCCCTCGCTTCCCCGACGGTCGCCGCCGGGGTTTCCTTCCGGGCCGGCTTCCGGGTAAAGATCAGCCCGCCCGCCAGGGCGGTGAAGGGCGCCACCATCACCAAGCCGAAGGAGCCGACCAGGGTTTTGAGCACTTCGGCGGCCACATAAATCAGATTGAACAGATTGGCCAGCGGCACGCCCTGGGCCATGAAGGCCATCAGCAGCGTGATGTAGGAGCCGGAGTAGGCCAACAGCAGCGTCGTCGTCATGGTGCCAACCACCGCCCGCCCCACCGTGATCCCGGAGCGGACCGCTTCCATCGGCGTAATGTCCGGCTTCTTGGCCACCACCTCGTCCATGCTGGCCGACACGTCCATGGCCAGATCCATCACCGCGCCCGAGGCGGCCAGAAAGACCGCCGCCACGAAAATCCGGGACAGGTCCAGGTGGCCGAATCCGGAATAGAGCAACGTCTCCGCGAAGGGCAGCACCGCCCCGTGGACGTGCAGTTTCGCGGTGAAATGGACCGCCAGCAGACAGCTCGTCAGCACGCCCAGAAATGCGCCCAGGAAAGCCACCAGTCCCTTGCGGGTCGGCCCCGCCACCAGAAAGACGATGACGGCGGTCATCGTTGCGACCACGCCCAGGGACAGCCACACCGGATCGAAACCCTTGAGGAGCATCGGCACCAGCACTTTCCAGAGGGTCAACGCGGAGAACAGGAAGGACAAGAGCGCCTTGAGCCCCGTCCATCCCCCGAACACCAGCAACAGCAGGGCGAACAGCCCCAGCAGGAAAAACTGCGTGCCCAGCCGGTAGTGGGATTGGGGATTGACGTAGCGAATGTTGCCCTCGCCGTCCAGGGAGATCACCACCAGGGCGATGTCGCCTTCCTGGAAAATCGTGTCCCGGTCCATCTGGCCCAGCAACGGATTAAACCCCTCCAGGATTTTCCCCCGGAACGGGCCGTCCAGGATTTCCAGCGAAACCCCCTGCTCCCCCTGCTTCACCATGCCGAATTGTTGGATATCGGCGTCCTCGGTCGCCACCACCCGGCCCCGACAGCGGACGGCGTTTTTCTCCACCCGCTCCTCGAAACCGGTGGGCAGGGCCAGCAACAGCGCCGATACGGCGGCGAAGACCATCGCCAGCAAAAGGTCCCGCCGGTGGTTGGCGAAAATGGATGCCATGATCGAATCCCCCGAAAGCAAAACGCCCCTTCCGGCGCCCGGAAGCGCCGAAAGGGGAGCGTCGAAAGAAGTGTCCGGTTGAAATTACCGCTCGGCCACGCTCATCTCATCGTCGATTTCCGCGTAGTGGACCTGGGCCGGAACGCCCATGACCGCCATGATCTTCAGGGCCACGTCGGTGTTGTCGTAGTAGCCGTTGAAGCTCTCCGCGCCCACGCCGATGGCGGAAGTGGCCACCGGCACGCCGGTGTGCTTGTAGGAGGTCCAGGCCAGGCCCGCCTTCTGGTTCAGGATATGGGTCAGCTTGACCGTCAGCGGCTCGTATCCGCCGTACATGAGGTAGGTCTCGGCGTCGCCGGCCTTTTCCTCCTCGCCGCCCATGCTGCGGTTGTAGGCGTCCCGAATCTGGGACTTTTCGTGGGCCGTCAGCACCATCCGATCCGCTTCGGGATCGCCCTCGAACTTCAGCCCGAAATGTTCGGTGATTTGTTTTTTCATCGCTTCGTAGTCGCCGGAGAATTTTTTCACCACTTCGTCGGTGAATTTCTGAAAGGAAACCTTCTGCCCGCCCAGCACGTCAAAGTGAGAGGCGTATTTGGTGCCGGCGAAGCCGAGGGTCAGCCCGCCGCATTCATGGTCGCCGGTCACGACGATCAGGGTTTCGTCGGGATGTTTCTCGTAGAATTTGACGGCTTTTTGCACCGCCTCGTCAAAGGCCAGGGTATTGTGGATGGAAGCCGCACCGTCGTTGGCGTGGCAGGCCCAGTCGATCTTTCCGGCCTCCACCATCATGAAGAAGCCGTCGGGATTGTCGAGCAGTTCGATGCCCTTGGCGGTGAACTCGGCCAGGGTGATGTCCTCGGGGCGCTGGTCCATGGTGTAGGGGAGGGCGCCGGCGTCCTGGAGCCAGGCGTTCCATGCCAGAATCTTTCCGTCTCCGGGTTTCAGGGCCATGAACTCGCTTTTGTCTTCCACGATCCGGTAGCCGTTTTTCCGGATGGCCTCCAGGGCGTCGCCCTTGGGCTCGGTTCCTTTCCGCTCGCCTTTGGGATCGCGCAGACCGCCGCCGCCGAAATAGTCGAAGCCGCTGACGGCCAGGGCGTGGGCGATGTCGTGGTACATGCTGCGCTTGGGCACGTGGGCGTAGAACGCCGCGGGGGTGGCGTGGTCGATGGACACGCTGGAGACGATGCCAACCTTCATGCCCTTTTCCCGGGCCATCCGCGCGACGCTTTTCACCGGACGTCCTTCGGGATTCTGTCCGATCATGCCGATATTGGTTTTCGTTCCGGCGCAGAGGGCCGTGGACGCCGCCGCGGAGCCGGTGATGAACCGGTCGGCGGCATGGGTGGTGGTGATGCCCTGAATCGGAAAGGTGTCCAGGGTCAGCCGTTTTCCGGAGAAGGCCTCGGCGGCGGTTTTCTGGGGCAGGCCCATGCCGTCGCCGATGAAAAAGAAAATGTACTTGGCGGAATCGCCCTGGTAAACATTGGCCTTCGTTTTGGCGGCGTTGGCCGGGGCAAGCCCCAACGGAAGGAACAACGCCGCGGCGAGAGAGATCATCCAAACCGACGAGAAACGAAACGCCCGAATCATTTTTTTCTCCTTTCGGAAACATGTTTGGGATTCCCGCTGCGGGATACCGTTCCCTTACCGGCAAATTATTAGACAATGATTAAAATCTCGGAATTTTTCACGCGGAAGTCAGAGCCGCTTTTCCGGCGTGGTCCGCCCCAAAATCAGCCCGCCGGCAAGGAAAAGAACGAGGACGCTCAGAATGCCGTAGCGCTCTTGACCGGTGAGCAAGGTAAACAGGCCAACGAAAAACGGGCCGACGATGGAAGAGAATTTTCCCACGATGTTGTAAAACCCGAAAAACTCCGAAGACTTGTTTTTGGGCACAATTTTTCCCAGATAGGAACGGGACAGCGCCTGGATTCCCCCTTGGGAAGAGGCCACCAGCATGGCCAACACCCAAAACAGGGCGGTCCGGTCGGCCTGGTCGGGAACGGAAGGCAACGCCACCGCCAGTCCCACCACGACCACGTAAACGCCGATCCCCACGAAAATCATCCGCCGCCCCGTCCAGACCGCAGCCAGCCGTCCGTAGAGGATCGCGAAGGGAAAGGCCACCACCTGAATCGCCAAAAGAATGACGAGCAAGGTGTTTTGCTCAATCCCCACGTTCAAGGCGATGGGCGTCGCCATGCGGATCACGGTGTTGACCCCTTCAATGTAAAAAAAGTAGGCCGCCAGGAAAATAAAAATGTTCTTGTGGTGTTTAATGTCCCGGAGCGTCGCGGCAATTCGGCCGAAGCTGTCCCGAATCGGGGTGGCGGAAGGCGGAACCGAATAGTGTTGCCGCACGTTTTTGAGCATGGGGATGGTAAACACCAGCCACCAGAGCCCCGCGATCACGAAACTGATTCGCGTGGCCGCTTCGGTGGAAGCGATGCCCAGCCGCTCGCGTCCCAAGATGATCCCCAACCCCGCCACGAAGGGAATGGTGGAGCCGATGTAGCCCCATCCGAATCCGGCGGAAGAAATCCGGTCCATTCGCTCCTTGGAGGTGACGTCCACCAGAAAGGCGTCGTAAAACAGGTTGCCGCCCGCGAATCCGACCACGGAGACCACGTAGATGGAGATGGCCGGCAGCCATTGGCCTTCTCCGACCAAGGCCAGGGCCAGGGTGCTGGTGACGCCCACGGCCCAAAATCCGGCGAAAAATCGCTTTTTCAGGCCGGGATAGTCGGCAACCGTGCCCAAAACCGGCGCGAGGACCGCCGCCAGACCGCTGGCCAGGCTGTTGGCGAAGGCCCAGGAGGCCAGATACACCGACTCCGTGGTGATGGCCTTGTAAAACATGGGAAAAATGGCCACGGTAATCATCAGGGAATAGGCCGAATTGGCCCAATCGTACAAAATCCAGCTCTTTTCGACGCGGTTGGTTTCGAGCATCAACGGCATGGGGGGCTCCCGGGTTTGGGGATTCGGAGGGGAAGGTTTTGGCCGGGTGGACACCGGAAAAATAGGCCCTGGTTTGGCGAAGGCAAAGGGCGACTGGAAAGACAGCGGAAATTTGAATCGGAAAGGATGGGGACATGCCGCCGGGAATGGAGGAGCAAAGCTGCTGGCTATGCCGCTATCAGGATCTGGAAGGGGAAACCTTCCTGGGGCGCTGCACCTGGTTTCCGCGCCACGGCAAAGGACCGGCCAAGGACATCCCGCCCGAAGTGGTGGACAAAGGCTGCAAGTTTTTTGATCGGCGGCCGGAGTTGGGGCCGCCGGGGGGCGGTCGAAGGTAAGTCGATTTGCAGCGAATATTCCTGTCAAGCCCAGGAGGGCCGCGTCTTATTCCTCGCCCGATACCGGCCATGTTCCGCTTTGACGAGTGCGACTCGTCGCTCCCGGCTTTCCGGGGTACGAGCGATCTTTCCAATCGGCGAGAAAATTAGGTGGCCGCGAAGGGAAACCACTCAAGGCGAACCCAATCCCTCCAAATCCCACGGAGAATCCCGGAGTAGCCACTCCGGCGTCATCGCGGGCCGGCGGTCTTCCGGAATGGCCAAGTCCGGGGCGGCCGGCTCCGCGATCAGCAGCAGGGGCGCGGCGGAAGGGAGCGGTTTCCGAAGAATACCGAATCCGCGCAGCTCCCGGTCCCGGTTTTCTTCCGTCAGCGTTTGGGTGACCTGAACCGCCAGGGGCGGCAGTCCCCGGGAAAAGGCCAGAAAATCGCATTCTCCGCCGTTTTTGGCGAAAAAAATTTCGTCCGCATGGCGCCGCAGGTGGGAATAAACCAAATTTTCCAGCAGCTTTCCCCGGTCCTGGAAAAAGGCGTAATGCGAAATGGAGGCAAAGCCGTTATCGTGAAGATAGATTTTCCGGTTGCTCATTTCCCGCCGGACCACCGACGGATCGTATTTCTCCACGCTCGCCAGCATGTAAATGGAAAACACCTGATCGGCCAAGGCGTACAAATGGTCCTTTCCAATGGCGAAGCCCCGGGATTTCAGGTCGTTGAACAGCCGGTTGATGGAAAATTCCCGCGTAAACGCCGCGATCATCCGTTTCAACAGGTACTTGAGCACGGACACGTCCCGAATGGCATACCGCTCCACCAGATCGCGGTAAATCATCACATGGAAATACTCTTGCAGAATTTGCGCCTTGAGGGAATCCTCCACGACGGTCAGCTCGGGAAATCCGCCCCAGGTGGCATAATTCCGGAAGGCGGCCGCGAACCGGGCGGCGCCCCGGGTGGAGTGGCGCTGTTCCGGTTCCATTTCCCGGAAATCGAGATATTCCCGGAAGGAAAGCGGAAAAATTTCAAACGAAAGGCTTCGCCCGCGCAGGGCGGTGGCGATTTCGGTGGAGAGGAAACGGGCGTTGGAACCGGTCAGGAATATCCGGCGGGTGTGGGTGTCGTACACGCGGCGGACAAATTTTTCCCAGTTGGGAAGCTCTTGAATCTCATCGAAAAACAGATGGCATTCCGATAAATCCGCGTCCGGATAAAGAGCCAGATAAGCTTGGAAAATCCGGTCGTAATCCCCCGCCAAATCCAGCCGCTCATCCTCGAAATTAAGATAGATGATCCGGTTTTTGGAAACGCCCCGGGCTTCCAGCTCGCCCATGAGCTGAAACAAAAAGTAGGTCTTTCCCGCCCGGCGGGGCCCCACGATCGTGATGATTTTGCCGGTGTCCAGGGGAATCTTTTTACGACGGCGGCGCAGGGCGGGATACGGGCGCTCGTGAAAATCGGCGATGATGCGGGGCAGAATGTTTTCCATAGTTTCCTTCCTCCAAGGAAAATATGGGGCTTTTTTTCCTTCGTTCAAGGAAAATTTTGAACTGGACTTTCCTTGAACGAAGGAAAGTCCGTAAAAACGTGTATCGGCCGGGACAACCCAACCTCAGTAGGAAGATATGAAAAACCTAAAATTTCAATCGATTGAATCGCGAACCCCTGCCGATCCCGTCACTTCCGAACTCCATGCGCCGCCGTCGATTCCCAATCCCGCGGCCCGGCCAGCCGGTATTCCCGCTTCTCCCCCGTTAACGGGCGGGTAAAGGGACGGCGCGGCGGCGGGGTCTTTCGCGGAAACGACGTGTCGAACCACAAGCGGCGAACCGCTCACTCCGCACGCTCCGTTTCCGGCGGAGAGACCGCCTCCCGGCCGACCGGCGCCGGGGGCGGGGGAAATTCGGCGACGTGCTGGCGCACGTATTCGTACATCACGATGGAGGCGGCGACGCTCACGTTGAGGCTCTGGACCCGGCCGAACTGGGGAATCATCACTGACCGCAGGTCCGGGAAATCGGCCTTGTCGAAGCTGATGCCGAACTCCTCGTGCCCAAAAATAAAGGCGCTTTTGCGGGGAAAATCCAGCGTCGGCAGCGCTGCGGATTCCACCGGTTCCGCAACGAACAGCGTGTAGCCCCGGGCGGAAAGATCGGCGTGGCATGTCGCGAAGGCGTCGTGCCAACGGGCCGGCACCCACTTGAAGGAGCCCATGCCGGGGCTGGGATCGAAAAACTGGATGCCGATCAGATGGACCTCCGCCGCGCCGAAGGCGTCGGCGCTGCGGAAAATCTTCCCGACGTTGTAGGTCGGCTTCAAGCCGTCCAGCACCAGGGCGAATTCGTGGGGTCCCGGCGTTGCCCGGAGGTTGATCCGGCGCTCCTTTTCGTACCGCCGCTGGACGTGGCGGCGTTCTTCCTTGAGAATTTTTCGGTTGTTTCGAAAAGCCACCGGGCATCCCCTCCAAAAGTATCGAAAACCCACCCGGAAATACAGCCATACCCGTATGGCCGCCGGAAGGGAAAGATAATACAAGGCGACTCGGGCAAAAATCAAGAGCAACGGAAACGGGCGGGCGAAGCGGTGCGCGGAAAACCCCGCCTACCGCGTCATGGCGACCTCCCGCAACAGAAAAATGGCGTCCGACAGGCCGATCCGGCCGTCCCCGGTCACTTCGCATTCCGGGGCGAGTCCGCACCCCGGGCCGCCGGCCAGCAGTTGCAGCGCCACCAAAACGTCGCCGAGCCCCACTCCGCCGTCGCCGTCCAGGTCCCCGGCCGTTCGATTGTCCCGGGGCGCGGCCCGGCCGGAAACCGCCAAAGAATCCGCTCCGGTGGACCGGGCGACGAGTTCCACCGCCCCCGCTCCCGCCGGGGTCAGGTCCACCGGGACGGACCAGTTTCCGCTTCCGTCCGCGACGGTCTCGGCCACCAACAGGTTGTTGGCGAACAGACGAACCACGCTTTCGGTCGCCGCGGAACCGGAAACCCGGACGCAGCCGCAGGGACCGAACCGGGCGGAGAAACCGGCGGGCGGCGAGGAAATCCGGGGCCGGGCCGCCTCGTTTGAAAATTCGCTGACGCGGCCGGCGGCGTCCACGGAAACCACCGCGAAATAGGCGGGCGCCGCGTCGGAGAGGCCGACGACCGTGTACCGGGTGTCGGCGCGGAGAAGGACGTCGCCTCTGTCGCGACTCGATTGGGTATATCGACCGGGTTCCGGTCCCCAATAGACGATATGGCCCGCAACACGGGAATCGCTGGGCGGGTCCCATTCCAGAACCACATCCGCCGTCGCGGGACGGGGAAAGGTCAAGGCGAGCAGGCTTGCCAACGAGACCAGGGCAACGGCGTCATATTTCACGGGTATCCTCCAAAAACATTTTTGCGATGGGAAAAACGGGCCGGAGCGGGACGAGTCCGCTTTCGCCGCTGGGACGCGAATCCGCGCTTCGGATTTCGCGCCGAAAATCCCGGAAGGCGTCGGTGGAAACGGCCAACGAATCTTCGGAAAAAAACATAGACCCGTTCGCCGAGAAATGAACGTGCGGATTCCCCAAGCGAGGATTTCTCGTGGAAGGGGAGATTTTTATTTAAAATTCCGGCGTTTTGGGAAGGGAAGGCGGAGGGGGCACGCAGGTTTTCCGTCCGATATTATTGACAATCGGATTTGGCCGGTATAATTTTAGGGAACTTTAACCCATTCGGGTGGTGAATTATGCTTTTGAAAGAAATTCCGCTGTTCAAGGGACTCGACGACAACGTGCTGGAAGCGCTCGAACGGGTCAGCACGATCAAGACGTTCCCCAAGAACACGATCTTATTCAGCGAAGGGGATCAGTCCGATTCGTTTTACATAATCCGCAGCGGCAAGGTGAACGTCGGCATCAACGACGAAGAGGGGCGGGAGGTGATTCTTTCCATCCTCGGACCGGGGGAATATTTCGGGGAAATCGCCCTCATGGACGGCGAGCCTCGGTCGGCCTACGTGATGACCAAGGAGCCGTCCCAGCTCATCATTATATCCAAAAACGATTTTCACGAACTGCTGTCGCTACATCCGGACATCATGATGAACCTTTTCCGCGGACTGTTGAAGCGGTTCCGCGAGGCCAACAAAAAAATCGAAAGCCTGGCCCTGATGGACGTGTACGGTCGGGTGGCCCGCTTGCTGACCCATCTTGCGGCGACTTCCGGCAGAAAAGACGACGGGGGACCGGCCGATCTGTCCAGCGAGGACAAGGTGACGATCAACGAACGTCTGACCCACCAGGAGATCGCCAACATGGTGGGCGCCTCCCGAGAAATGGTCAGCCGGGTGCTGAAGGACCTCGCCACCGACGGCTACATTTCCGTGGAGAAAAAATACATCACCATCGAAAAAAGACTGCCCTACCAATGGTAGGGCGTCCGGCCAGGCGACATTAGCCGGACCTCGTCGTTCCCCGCCGAATCATCACCGCGTCGGAACCATCGATTTCCTTCAGCAACACATTGACGGTTTCGTTGCGACGCGTCTCCACGGCTTTTCCCGCGAAGTCGGCCTGAATGGGCAATTCCCGATGGCCGCGGTCCACCAGCACGGCCAGTTCAATCCGAGCCGGACGACCAAAATCGATCAACGCGTCCATGCCCGCCCGAACCGTTCGACCGGTAAACAGCACGTCGTCCACAAGAATAATCTCGCAACTATCCACCGAAAAGAGGATGTTGGTCGCCTGCACCCGGGGGTTGCGGGCGACCTGGGTCCAGTCGTCCCGGTAAAAGCTGATGTCGATCTCCCCGGTGGGCACGTTTACGCCCTCGGCCGCCAGAATTTTTTCCTGAATCCGCCGGGCCAGAAAAACGCCTCGGGTATGAATGCCCACCAAGGCGAGACATCCGGCCCCGTTATGGACCTCCAGAATGTTGTGGGTCATCCGATTCAGTATCCGGTCCATTTCGGCGGCATCGAGTATCTGATGGGAATGGTTCATTTCCCGCCTCTTCATCAGGGGTACGTAAAAAAAAGAGTACGCTACCCCACCCATCCCGGGGTTTCAAGCTTTTTTGCCGATTTTCGCCCCCGAACACGAGACTTTCGCCGCCAGAACCCGCCTGAAAAGTCCGCTTTTCCGCCCTCCGTTCCCAATTCTTTGCCTCGTCACGAATCGCCTTGATTTCCGAAACCCGTTTTTCTATGATTCCCGGACGCCGCCAAATCTCCCGGGGCGAAACGACCGTTCGGCCCCATGGTGAAAAAACGGTCGTTCCCAACGGAACGCGGGCGGCGATCCGACGTCGCGGTGTTCCATCGGGGCGGTGGAACAAGGGGGAAGCCATGGACGGAAGACATCCCTGCGCCGGCGCGATTCTGGCGGGGGGCAGGGGGAGCCGATTTCAGGGTCGCAACAAGGCGCTTCTCCAGCTCGGCGGAGAAACCATTCTCGACCGGACCGAGCGACTGTTTCGGTCCTTCTTCCGGGAAATCATCCTCGTCACCAACGATCCCCTGGCCTATCTGGACCGAGACGTGGTTATCGCGTCGGACGTCTACGATTACCGAAGCTCTCTCACCGGCGTTCACGCCGGGCTGAGCGTGGCCGACGCGCCCCACTTGTTCGTCTCCGCCTGCGACACCCCCTTTTTGAAACCCGAGGTGGTGGCCGCGGTGCTGGATCACCTGGAACCCCGCCACGACGTGGTGATCCCCGCCACCCGCGCCGGGCTGGAGCCGCTCTGCGCCATCTATTCCCGCCGCTGCCTGAAGCGGATGGCCAAGCACATCGAGGCGCGCAAAGTGAAAATTCAATGGATATTTCAAGACATGCAGGTCCGGAAGGTGCCCGAATCGGTGCTGATGGGGCTGGACCCGGACCTGGACTCCTTCATGAACGTCAACACCCCGGAAGATTTGGAAAAGGCCCGTCGTCGATACCCCAAGGCGGCGTCCCGCCCGGCCAACTGAGGCGGACGCGCCGCCGGCCCTTCCCCGCCGCCCCAATCCGGCGGATGGGAAATCCCGGGTTGGGCTTCCAAAACGGGCAAATGGCCGGCCGCTTGAAGCCAGTGGACGAACCGGCCCTCCGGCCGCCCAGATCGATATTCACGGAGAAAGGAATTCAAAATATGAGAACCATTTCCGAAATGATCGCGGCCATGAAGGCCCGCCCCGACTATCCCGGCGTCGGCATGATTTTGGCGCACAACGGCGTGGTGCGAGAGGCTTCGCGCGAGGGCCGCCGGGTGACCGGTCTTCGGGTGGCCGTGGATCACGACCGACTGGCGACGATCCTGGCGGAGCAGCGGGCCCGTCCCGGGATCGCCGACGTGCAGGTCGAGATTAACGAGGGCAAGGACCTCTCCGTGGGGGACGACGTAATGTTCCTGGTGGTGGCCGGAGACATTCGGGAAAACGTCATCGGCTGCCTGACCGACACCATCAACCAGGTCAAGGCCACGGTGACGAGCAAGACGCAGTTTTACGTCGATTAGCCAACAATCCGAAAAGGCGAAGGGTTGGATGGAAGTCTTCCCTTCCCTTTTCGGGCGCCGTGGATTACGGTTCCCCTTCCCCTCCCCGACCTCACGAAAGACAGCGACTCAATGACCGATTTCACCCA
>JBKHDD010000144.1:0-12714 GCA_046541515.1 Desulfococcaceae bacterium | reverse complement strand
GTTTCGCTTTCGAATCCCGCAGGAATTAAGCAGGGTCGCGATCTTGAAGGTTTTAAAAAATTCGTCAATGCTGTTTTCGGTCGCCTCAAATCCTTGCCCAAAAGCGTTTTTTTTGGAAGATGCCATGCTTCGCCCTTTCCGTTTGGCATATCTTAATTGTAATAAATTAACATACCACAATGGATTGGGCAATAAAAGCCTTTAATACATCGGAAATTGTTGAACGTCGAAAGTCGAGTAAAAAAGAAATAAAAAGAAGAAAAAACGCTTTCGCGTCCGGATCATGCCAACGAGAAATTTGCCAACAGTATCGTCAAATTGGTGGCGACGAGATTGCGCGGCGCGGAGGTCCCGGTCATGGCGAACGGCTCGCCGTGGTGGAATTTGTTTTTGATCTTGGTGGTTTCCTCCGCCTGGAAATATTCGGCGACGGAGAGCCGGGGCGGTTCGGCGGCGATCATTCGTTCACCCGGATCAACAGATTCTCGAATTCGTCCACCCTGGCCCCGGCCTTGGGCGGAATCACGATGGTGGAGGTGTATTCCACGAGGATGGCCGGCCCCCGGAGCCGGTTTCCGGCCCGGAGCTTTCCGCGATCCACCACCCGGGCAATGAACCGGTGGCCGTCGAAGACCACGCGGCGCTCGCCGAGCAACGCCTCGGGATCGGGGGTCTCTCCCGCCGGTTCGGAACGAACGTGGGCCGGTTTCTCCGGAACGCCCCTTGCCCGCAGCCGGACGTTGACCACCTCCACCGCATTGTCCCGGTTGGCGTACCCGTGCATGGTTTCGTGAAGCCGGTGAAAATCCTCGATGTAGTCCTCGCCGAACGGCACGATGATTTCGTAGGATTGTCCCTGGTACCGCATGTCCAGCAGCCGCTCCAGCAGAACGGCTTCGGCGGCCACGCCTTCCTCGACCATCTCGATCCGGGCCTTGTCCTCGATGGGCCGGAAGGATTCGGCCAGCTCGTTTCGGTCGGCCGCGGCGGCCATGACGGTTTGGGAATAGTCCTTTATCACGTCGGCCATCAACATGCCGATGGCGGAAAGAACGCCCGGATTCCTGGGGATGAACACTTCGGGAATGTTGAGCATCCGCGCCAGAGAAACCGCGTGAAGTCCCCCGGCGCCGCCGAAGGCGAAAAGAGCGAAATTGCGGGGATCGAAGCCGCGCTCCACCGAAATCACCCGGATGGCCCGCTCCATGGCGGTGTTGGCCACGGCCAAAACGCCTTCCGCCAGCTCCACCGGGGAAAGTCCCGCCCGCTTCGCCATCTCGTCGAAATGGGCGGCCAGCTTTTCTTCGTCCAGGGCCATCTCGCCGCCGAGAAAGCGTTCCGGAATCAGCCGCCCGAGGAACAGGTTGGCGTCGGTCACCGTGATTCGGTCGCCCTTGCCGTAGCAGATGGGACCCGGATCGGCGCCGGCGCTTTCCGGTCCGACCCGCAGGGAGCCGCCCGCGTCCAGATAGGCGATGGAACCGCCGCCGGCGCCCACGGTGTGGATGTCGATCATGGGCACCTTGACCGGATAATGGTCGATGGCCGATTCCAGGGTCAGCGGCAAACCGCCGTCCAGCAGGGCCACGTCGGTGGAGGTGCCGCCCATGTCGAAGGTGATCAGGTGTTCGTACCCCGCGTTCCGACCGATTTCGAACGCGCCCACCGCGCCGCCGGCCGGACCGGAAAGGATGGTGCGGACCGATTCCCTCCGGGCCGTGGCCGCCGAAATGCCGCCGCCGTTGGACTGCATGATCCGCAACCGGCCTTCCCCGACCGCGTCGTCGATGTGGCCGAGGTAGCGTTCCATCTTGGGGGAGACGTAGGCGTTGATGATGGTGGTGGAGGTTCGTTCGAACTCGCGGAATTCCGAGAGAATCTGATGAGAGAGGGAAAACGGAACGCCGATTTCGGCCAGGGCCGCGCCCACGGCGGTTTCGTGGTCCGGGTGCTGGAAGCTGAACAGCAGGGAGACGGCCACCGACTCGGCCCCCGCGTCCCGGACCCGGGCGACCACGTCGGCGATCTCCGCCGGGTCCACCGGTTCCACCACGGAACCGTCTTTGCCGACGCGGCCGGAAATGCCAAATCGAAGTTCCGGCGGAACGAGCGGCGGATTTTTTCGATAGGCCAAATCGTAGAGACGGGTGCGGTTCTGCCGGCCAATTTCGACGACGTCTTCGAACCGGCGGTTGGCGACCAGGGCGGTGCGGGCCCCCTTTTTTTCCAGAATGGCGTTGGTGGCGACGGTGGAGCCGTGGACCACGGAGACGGGGTCCACTCCGCCGATTTGCCGGAGGCCGTCCAGTACCGCTTCGGACGGATCGGCGGGAGTGGAAAGCCGTTTGAACACGCCCCATCCACTTCGATCCCGGTAGATGAAATCGGTAAACGTCCCGCCCGTGTCCACGCCGATGACGACCATACGCGCCGCTCCTTCCTGGTTTCGTGGGGAATCCTTATCCCATCTTCCCGAACAAAATCAAGTGGATTCGCCCTCGTGGCGGCCGCCATTTTTGGGAATGCCGACCTTCGTGAACGGCGTCGGAGAACCGGACTGGCAAACCGATCCTTCATAATGTGAAAAGCCCGGTCGGCCACCGCCAAGCCGATTAGTATTCGGTGTTTTTCCAAGCCTCCACTTCCTCGGGATTTTGTTCGGCCGCCCGGCGCAGGGGGCGTTGGGGAGAAAACCCCATCCGTTTCAGAATCCGGCCCGCCGTCGTTATGCTCACCCGCTTGCCGAATTCCTCGAAGACGACGTCTCGGATCATCCAGCGGGTCCAAAGCGCGGACTCGAAGCCGTAATCCTCCGGCGACCGTTCGGTGACGATTCGCAGAAGTTGCTCTTCCATGTCTTCGTTCACGGTCCTGTTGCGCCCGGGCAAGGGACGGTCCTTCAACGCGTCCCACCCGCCCTCGTTGTAGCGGCGCAGCCAGTCGTAAATGCTTGAACGATGAAATCCGAGAGCCGCGACGACGTCTTCGGGGCTCTTGTCTTCTTCAACGACAAGCCGCACCGCTCGTTTTCGCAATTCTTCGCGGGTGGCGCGATCCAGTTTTCGTCCATCAAGGTCTTTTTTCATAATGGCTCCAGTGCAACACATGTCGGCTTGAAATTGAACCCATTAATAATAATGGAAGTTGGGCGAGAAGCGAGAAGGAGGGAAGGCAAGAATTCGGTGGATAAAAAAACGCCGGCGGAATCATCCGCCGACGTTGAATTCCAAAGCGAGCCTCCGGAAACGGGAGGAGGTACAAGGATGGAACGGGTCCTATCTTCGCCAAGCTCCGTGAAGGTCACGGTCCCGCCCGTTCGGGAACGAGACCCGGGAGAACCGAAAACCGAACCGGTTCGTCCTCAGTGGACGACCCGGAGGGCGTGGCTGCGGCGCAATCTTAACCACAAATTGCGGATAATCACCATCGCGGGATCTTCCATGAGACCGTTATCGTAACTTCGCGCTTTTCGTATGCATGAACGCAAAAGCGAGGTGTTTTCCGTCACCAGTCCGAACTCTCGCTTTAAGACGGCGGATAACGCCTGATAGACTTGGGGAAGATTCGACTCCTTCATCTCGGCCATCATCACCCGGTCCCGGAGGGTCAGGTCGGACAGCAGCAAATCCACCACCTCCTCCACATTTCGAGGAGCGTTGGAAAGCGACGGTTCTTTCCAATCCAACGGCTGAAACATCATCACAAACTCCTTTTTCCAACGGGACCGGGGAGAATCAAACCAGATCGCCCAATCCCGGAACGTTCATTATAACCAAACTATGAACACTTCATTTCCGGAATCAATCCAAGCAAATATGGCGCCATTCTCGGAAACGCCTTTTCCAAAAACAGTTTTGCGGCTTGCATCCATGGAAATTGCCCGGCGCAAAGACCAAAAACGTATAATCCAACCCAACGAGAAACAATTTTGTTGCTTTATCGGCGATTTTTCAACCTGGCAAGAATATGGCTTTTCCCCGCCGAATCACTTCGGCCCCCTGCCGACGGAGCATTGCGGGGATGGATGGAAAAATGGAAAGGGAAAAAAACAAGGGAGATGTCTGGACGATGGGGAAACGGATGGCGTCGGCCCATGGACACTGCGGGTTTTCGAACCTCGAAGGGCCTGGTTCCCGGGAACCGAGACCGTTTTTTGTGGAGAACACGCAAGCGGAAAGAAAAGGGAAATTCGTCGCGGAGAATGGAGGGAGGAAAAAAATCCGGCCCGCCGGACCAACCGGAACACGGATGGAAGAAAAAAGCAACGGCCCGAAAACACGAAAGCCGCAACAAATGTTGCGGCTTTCAGTCGAAAAATGGTGCCGAAGAGAGGACTCGAACCTCCACGGGGAAACCCCCACTAGACCCTGAACCTAGCGCGTCTACCAGTTCCGCCACTTCGGCGCATTTTCCGATCAATCCCGCCTCCCGACGCTTTGGGAAAGAGGGATTGATTTCGTTTTGCGAGTGCGATATATAGTCGGGTTTGCGGAAACTGTCAAGCACATTTTTAAGGAAATCGTTTTTCCCATGAAAGTCGTCCACGGCCTCGATTCCATCGACAAACCGTTCACTCGGGCGGTGCTGACCATCGGCAATTTCGACGGTGTTCACCTCGGTCACCAGGCCCTTTTCAACGAAGTCATTTCCCGGGCCAGGGCCATTGACGGAACCGCCGCGGCCATGACCTTTGACCCACATCCCGTTCGCGTGCTGCGGAACAACGGCCACCCGCCGCTCATCACCTTGGGCGAGCAAAAGGTGGAGCTGATTCGCCAAACGGGGCTGGATGCGCTGGTGGTCATCCCTTTCACTCCGGAGTTCGCTCAAATTTCCGCCCGGGAATTTCTGGAAGACATCCTCATCGCCCGGCTGGGCATGGCGGAGTTCGTGGTGGGGGGCGACTACGCGTTTGGACGCAATCGGGAGGGCAATATCGATTTTCTGCGGGAAGCCGCCGATCGCCTCGGCTTTTGCCTGGTGGTGGCCGACTGGATTCAAGCTCCACTGGAAGGCGCCGGCCGCATCAGCAGCACCCGCATCCGCGAGCTGGTGCAAGACGGGGAGGTCCGGGAAGCCCGGCGTTTGCTGGGCCGCCCCTACCAGGTTCGCGGAACGGTTCTCCATGGTAGAAACCGGGGCGGAAAGCTGCTGGGCTGTCCCACCGCCAACCTGGCGCTTCAAGACGAGTTGGCGCCCAAGACGGGAATCTATGCGGTCACCGTGGAATACGACGGCAACCTTTATCCCGGCGTGGCCAACATCGGCTGGAGTCCCACCTTCGACGACCATCAGTTCACCGTGGAAATCCACCTGCTTGGCTTTTCCGGCGACCTTTACGACAAAAAAATCCGGGTCAATTTCGTGGAACGCATTCGGGACGAGAAAAAGTTTTCCGGCATATCCGAACTGGCCGGGCAGATTCAACGGGATATCGCGACGGCTCGTAGCATCCTGGAAAACTGAGCCGTTTTGTTCCGGCCCGACTTTTCATTGCCGGCGTCATGGTTAGGTTGGGTTTTGGAACACCCGACCGAAAGGCGACACAATGAGTATTCTCCAAATCGTCACCTACCCGGACAAATTTTTGCAGCATCCGACGCGTCCGGTCGAAACCATCAACGGGGAGCTGCAATCCCTCGTGGACAACATGACCGAAACCATGTACCAGGCCCCGGGCGTCGGCCTGGCCGCCATCCAGGTGGGCAACGACCAAAGCCTGATCGTGATCGATGAATATCCCGGCGAGGATGATCGAAACTCCCCCATCGTGCTGATCAACCCGCGGATCGTGGAACGGCATGGTTCGGTGCTGTCCGAAGGGGAAGGCTGCCTCAGCGTCCCCGAATTTAGGGCGGACGTGAAACGGGCGGCCGCCGTCGTCGTGGAAGCGTTCGACCGTCACGGCAAACCGATTCGAATGGAACGGGACGATTTCCTGGCCATCGTGCTGCAACACGAAATCGACCATCTGGAAGGCACCCTGTTCATCGACCGGATCAGCGCCCTAAAGCGAAATCTTTACAAACGGCGCGTGGAAAAGCAGACGAGGGGCAATGGCTGAGGGTTTGAACATCGTTTTCATGGGAACGCCCGACTTTGCGGTTCCCACCTTGAAGGCCCTTCACCGCGGCCCGCACCGGGTCGTCCAAGTGGTTACCCAGCCGGACCGCCCCCGGGGACGGGGGCGAAAAGCCGCGCCGACGCCGGTCAAGGCCGCCGCGCTGAAGATGGGGCTTTCGGTGGTCCAGCCGGAATCCATTCGTGCGTCCGAATTCCTTCAAGCCGTCCGGACGCTCCGGCCCGATCTGCTGGTGGTTGTGGCCTTCGGACAAATTCTGAAACCGGCGCTTCTGGAGATTCCCCGGCGGGGGGCGATCAATGTCCATGCGTCCCTCCTTCCCAAATACCGGGGGGCCGCTCCCATCCAGTGGGCAATCATCAACGGAGAGCGGGAAACCGGCGTGACCACCATGTTCATGGACGCCGGGCTGGATACCGGCGACATTTTGCTGACCCGGCCGGAACCCATCCGCGTCGAAGATACCGCGGGAACGATCCACGATCGACTTGCCGTCGGCGGCGCCGAGCTTTTGCTGGAAACCCTGGATCGGCTGGAAACGCTAAATCCGATCCCCCAGGACCACGAACGAACCAGTTACGCGCCCCTGCTGACCAAGGCGGACGGCCATATTTCCTGGGATCGGCCGGCCGAGGCCATCGACTGGCGGGTGCGCGGCGTTTCCCCCTGGCCGGGCGCCTTCACCTTCATCCAGGATCGCCGGGTGAAGCTGTTTCGAACCCTGCCCCTGGAAGAATCCGCAAGCGCCCCGCCGGGCACGGTGGTTCCCGGATTCCCGGATGAATTGCGGGTGGCCACGGGACGGGGCGTCCTCTCGTTGCTGGAACTTCAGGGCGCATCGGGCCGCCGCCTGCCGGTGGCCGATTTTCTGCGCGGATTTCCGGTGACGCCCGGAACCGTTCTCTCATGATTCCGGGCCTGGAAGCCCGGGACTTGGCGTTGCGGGTTCTGGAGCGAATCGAACGACATCGGGCCACCCTGGACGCCGCGCTGGAGATTGAGACGGGCGAAGTCGTCGCCCTGTCCCGCCGGGACCGAAATCTGGCCTACGCGCTGACCTTCGGCGTTCTGCGATGGCGACGAGCGTTGGACGCCGACATTTCCGTTCGGCTTCGAAATCCCCGACAGGCCGTTGACGGAACCATACAAAATATTTTGCGATTGGGGTTTTTCCAGCTTCGATTCATGGACCGAATCCCCCCTTCCGCGGCCGTCAATACCTGCGTGGAGCTGGCCAAGAAGAACGCCCCGCGTCACCTGACCGGCTTCGTCAACGGCATTCTTCGAAATGCCGTTCGAAACCCGTCCGGCAACGGAAAATCCATCGAAACCATCCGGACGGCGGAAGACTTGGCCGGGAAAGCATCCTTTCCCGATTGGATGGTTCGGCGATGGACGGATCGTTTCGGGCTGGAAGAGGCGGAACGGTTCTGCGACGCGATGAACGCCGTGGCGCCCCTCGCGCTCCGGGTGAACCCGCTTCGGGCGGAACGGGAAGCGGCGGCCGCCGCCCTGGAATCGGCGGCGGAATCGGTCGGACCGACTCCCCATTCTCCCGACGGATTGCACGTCCATGGACTCGCGGTCGGGGTGGCCGAAATGCCCGGCTTCGCGGAAGGCCATTTTCAGGTGCAGGACGAAGGCGCGCAACTTGTGGCGCGTCATCTGCGGCCGGAGCCCGGCCATCGCGTACTGGACGCCTGCGCCGGACTTGGCGGAAAAACCGGCGCCTTGGCCGCGTTGATGGAAAACCGGGGCGAAATTTTGGCCGCGGATAATCAACCGGGAAAACTGGTTCGGCTTCGGGAAGAGATGGATCGACTGGGCGTGGACGTGGTCCAAACGGCCGAGCTGGATTTGAACGGCGATCTTTCCATCGACAAATGGGGTCTTTTCGACCGAATTCTGCTGGACGCCCCCTGTTCCGGCCTTGGCGTGATCCGCCGGAACCCGGACGCCAAATGGGCGGTGGAAAAGCGGGACCTGATCCGGTTCCGGAACCGGCAGGTCGCCTTTCTGGAACGGCTCGCCCCGTTGCTGGCTCCGGACGGCCGCATGGGGTACGTGGTTTGCACCGTCGAACCCGAAGAAACGACCCAGGTGGCCGAGAGGTTTTTGGAAAAGCGGCCGGATTTCGAAGTGGCGCCGGACGCCGACGGGCTGCCCGAACACGCCCGTTTCCTGGCCGATGGCGGCTTTCTCCGCCTTTATCCCCACCGCCACGGAACGGACGGTTTTTTTTCGGTTGGCTTTCGGAGAAAATCCAGTTAGCATTTTTGTCTACTTTTCCCGGGGCGTCCTCCGAGACGACGCCTTGTCCGGGCCGTCGGAACGCGGCAAAATTAAAAAAAATCGTTCGCCATATCCGGCCGAAATTCGAACATTCCGGAGCTACCCATGAAAAAGCTGATCGCCCCCTCCATCCTTTCGGCCGATTTCGCCCGTCTGGGCGAAGAAATCCAGGCGGTCGCCGCCGCCGGCGCGGACTGGATTCACGTGGACGTGATGGACGGCCATTTCGTCCCCAACATCACCATGGGCCCCATCATCGTGGAAGCGGCCCGAAAATCCACCGATCTGCCCCTGGACGTTCACCTGATGATCCAACACCCCGATCGCTACGTAAACGATTTCGTGAAGGCCGGGGCCGACTGGCTGTGCGTCCATGTGGAAGCCTGCGTCCACCTGGAACGCACGGTGCAGATGATCCGGGAGACCGGGGCGCGGCCCGGAGTGGTCCTGAATCCGGCCACGCCGCTGGCCATGGCGGAATGGGTTTTGCCCGACGTGGATTATGTGCTATTGATGAGTGTGAATCCCGGTTTCGGCGGGCAGTCCTTTATCCCCAGCAGCTTGGAAAAAATTCGGCTCCTTCGCGGAATGCTGGAGGAAAAGGGCCTTTCTCCCGTCATCCAGGTGGACGGGGGCGTCAATTCCCGCACCATTACGGATGTCGCCCAAGCGGGCGCGGATTGTTTCGTGGCCGGTTCGGCGATCTTCGGCAGCGAGGATTACGCGGGGGCCATCGCCCAATTTCGGGACAAATTGGGTGACGGAGACGAATAGGCCAACGCAAAGGCGGGACGACCGCTTCCGGGCTGTCTGGAGGTTGGGAGGCGATACGCCCCTTCGATCACGGGAATAACAGATTTCCCCGAGCATTGTCGGCTCGTCGCCGGTTTGGAAGCACAACGAAAGATAATCGGATGACGACGGAATCCGCCAAAAAAAGAATTCTGGTGATTCACGGCCCGAACCTGAACATGCTCGGCCGCCGCGAACCCGAGGTGTACGGCAGCAAAACCCTCGCCGAAATCGACGATGACTTGAAACGCAGGGGCGAGGAACTCGGCCTGGCCGTGGAAACCTTTCAGTCCAACCACGAAGGGGCCATCGTCGACCGAATCCAGGAAGCCGTCGGCAACTGCGAGGGCATCATCATCAACCCGGCCGCCTACACCCATACGAGCGTCGCGATTCGGGATGCGTTGTTGCTGCATGATGTGCCGATCATTGAGGTTCATTTGTCGAATATTCATCAGCGGGAGGGGTTTCGGCATCATTCGACGATTGCGGATGTGGCGACGGGGCGGATTGCTGGGTTTGGGGCGGCCGGGTATCGACTTGCACTGGAAAGCTTTATTTTGTAGAATATCTTTTTAATTATTTATATTTTTTTATTATTTCTTTTAAAGGCACTTCCTAACTGCGGTGTGGCCTCGAAAAAAAATACCGAAAAAAAATCAAAGCGGGAAAAATAGACAACACATAAATAAGCAACAATGCATGGGAAGTTAGCGCAAATCGCAAAGCCTCCACCGCCGGTATACCCAAAAGGGAAAGCGCCGTGATCCAGCCCCCTTCATGATTTCCAGCGTTGGCAATCCCCTGCACAGGCAACAGCTGAAGGGGCAGTTGAACGGTAACCAGGAACAGAACCCCCCCCAACCCGATGGGCAATTCTATTGCGCGAGCGGCGCAATAGAATCCTCCGCTGACCGCCATCCATATGGCAAAACTCCAAATTGTTTCCGAAAACTGAAATCGGGTGGCGTTGCCAACCTCCGCCACCCGCCTGAAAATTACAAACTTTTCCCAAAAGCGGAATCGGACTATTTTCGGAAGAATCCACGGCAGCAAAGCCATCAAAGTCCCCGCGCTCGCCCAGACAAAACGGAATTTTGGCGTTATAGGCGCGGGTAATCCCACTGCGGCAATCAGGGTGATCCCCCCCAAACTCATCAAATCGAGCATCCTGGCCTTCACCAACACCCTTCCCGCCTCCAGCAAGTCGAGCCCATAATGGGTCTTTAAAAGAATTGGAAGGGACAGATCTCCGGTGCGCATTGGCAAGAGATAAGTCATAAATCCATGAAAACAGGCCACCCATAACGCGTCAGGCCAAAACGAAATCCGTCCTCGCAGCAAAGTCACCAACCGGATGGCGCGAAAAAGGTAATTTATATAAAAGACAACCACCCCTGTAACGGCCCATTTGAGATCAATTTTCCAAAGAGCGGAGCGAATTTCCGGCCACCGGATAGCGACGAGGCCAACCATGGCAATTCCCAACAAAACAGAGGATAGTCCACGCAGACCTGCCCAACTCCTCATTCGACCGCAAGCCCAGGGCCGTAGCACCGACCGGCGTAAGATGGTTTTTCCCGCAAGACTCGACAAGGATTTCCGGCGGCCACTACATTGTCCGGCAGGTCCCTTGTGATGATAGATCCAGCACCAATTGCCACGTTGTTACCGATTCGAACACCGGGCAACACCACGCTGTTCATCCCGATCCAGACATTGTCGCCAATAACGATTGGTGCCGCCTCGGTATGCCGATCATAATCGTTGAGATCATGGTTGGAACTGATGAGCCCCACATTTGGCCCCATCCGAAAATTATGACCAATGCGAATGCCGTTCCGGGCCTGGACATATCCACCGGCATTCATTCCCGGAGCGGCGCGGGAACCTTTTTCAATATTCTCCCAAAAAAGAACACGGGAAGTGAAATGTACCGGCCACGGGATCCGGCCGTGAATTCGAAGTACTTTTTGAGGAAATAAAAAATACAGCAGGTAGGCCAAGGGAATATCATCACCTTGGGGGTAGGCCCAGCGAACCCACCCGAAAAGGCGGGAATGCCGTTCGAAAAACTCAATCCAGAATTGTTGCCGTGGATTCATTGGAGCGAATTTCTAGCGCCTTTTTCGGGATAACGACAGAAGAACCAAAAAACTCTTGAATCAATTTTTCGAGAATATGGGTGCTAAAAAGTACTTCCATCGTAACCTTTCGATAATATAGATTCCTTCGGCATCGAAAATTCAGGAATCTATTTTTTTTCCGGTTAATTCTGGCGTAAACCCTATCAAGCCGTGGATTCAGGAAATATTGAAGCGGAAAAAGGTACGGTTGCCAGAGCGGGATGAAGTTGTGGGCAAGAAAACTGTTGCGTCGCGACCTGCTTAAAGCCACCATTGAACGAGCGAAACCCTGGTCGTCCCGAATGACGTGGATCACCGCGACATCATGGGAACGTATCCAACTGTCGGGAAGGACCGTCGCCGTAAGGGGATCGGTAATAATCCGGAAACGGTCGTCTCGTCGGGATGGGACAATCACCGCTCGATATAGCCACTCCCGGAGGCCAAGGGGATCACCCGTGAAAAGCAAAAGGTTACCCAACACGTTCGCCAAGCGGGATCCCTTGACTTGGTGGCAGGTTGCGAAAATCTCGGGCGGTAAAAATTCCCGGAAGATTTCGTATAACCGACGGGTTCCGCATCGCCCCGTAGACACAAAAACCATCCGCCGCCCCCTCCGCTCCGATGCTTGAATTCCCTGCGGCAATTTTTTACAAGCTCCCTGCATACGCACATCCATTGACTCTGCGATTGGAATCCCAATGAACCGAGACTTCACATTGGAGATGTATGGGCAAATTTGCGGCGCTGTCGTAAATTTGGGCTACAGCGCGAAAACATTTACCGAATTCCTTGCAGAGGAATCCTCGGAGAAGGTCGCGTTATTTCGACATGACGTGGATCGGATGCCTAAAAATGCCCTTAAAATCGCTCAAATTGAAAACCACATGGGCATACGATCAACCTATTATTTTCGGGCCATCCCGGGAGTTTTCATTCCTCGGATCCTTTACCAGGTTGCAGCACTTGGGCACGAAATCGGTTACCATTACGAAACGCTAAGCCAAGCCAAGGGCAACCAGCGAGCCGCGATCCAAGACTTCCGAGAAAACTTGGAAAAAATGCGTCGGATTGCGCCGGTAAAAACAATCAGCATGCATGGCAGCCCCTTTTCTCCCCACGACAACCGAGACATCTGGAAAATCCATGATTTTCGAGATTTCGGCATTGTCGGTGAAGCCTATCTCTCGATAGACTACTCGAAAATCGCCTATTTTACCGACACCGGACGAATCTGGAACAACACGAGATTTAATATCCGGGATCGAGTGACAGGTCCGCCGCTTCCCGAGTTCCGCTCCACAGAGGACATGCTCCGATACTTGGAAAAGGCCCGCCCGGAAAATGTCTGCGTTCTCACCCACCCCAACCGGTGGGCCGACAATTTTCCGGGATGGACCTTCAATCTACTTTCGGACTGGG
>JBKHDD010000143.1:0-12733 GCA_046541515.1 Desulfococcaceae bacterium | reverse complement strand
CCAGAAAGGACTCCCGCCATGACCGCCCGCCGAATGGGAATTTCCGTCGCTTTGGCCACGTTCGCTTTGGCTCTGTCGCTTCCCCTTTCTACGGTCGCCGCCAAAACCCTGCGGCTGACCTACGCAAATTTTCCGCCGGCCCCCACTTTCCCGTGCGTGCAGATGGAGCACTGGAGCGACGAGATTGAAAAGCGGACCGACGGTGCGGTTCAGGTGGACACGTTCCCCGGCGGAACGCTGCTGGGCGCCAAGAGCATGATGGACGGGGTCATTACCGGCCAGGCCGATATCGGCTGCGTGGCGCTGGCCTATCAGCCGGGCCGCTATCCCGTCGCCAACGCCACCAGCCTGCCGCTGGACATTCCCAACGCCCGGGTGGGCAGCAAGGTTTTGTGGGATCTGTTCGTCCAGTACAAGCCGGAATCCCTGAAGCCGGTCAAGGTGCTGACCATGTTCACCTCGCCGCCGTCCAACATTATGTCCCGCAAGCCGATCCGGAAGCTGGAAGACATGGCGGGCATGGACCTGCGGGCATCCGGCGGCGCCGCCGAGATTCTGAAAGCCTGGGGCGCCAACCAGATCGGCATGCCCATGTCCGCCACGCCGGAAGCGCTTCAAAAAGGGGTGGTGGAGGGGCTGCTTTCCTCCCTGGACGTGATGAAGGACCTGAAATTCGCGGAGCTGTGCCGCTACGTCACCGTCACCGACACCGTGATCTACCCCTTCGCCGTGGTGATGAACCTGGACCGGTGGAATTCCCTGCCGCCGGAGGTTCGGCAGGCCATGGAGGGAATGGCCGAGGAACACGCGGAGTGGACCGGCAATTACGTGGACAATCACGTGAAAAACGCCCTGGAATGGTCCAAGGAGACCTACGACGTGGAGGTGATCCGGCTTTCGGAGGAGGAGCGGACCCGCTGGAACGAACGGCTCGCGCCGATTGCCGACAACTGGATTTCCGACGCCGCCGGCAAGGGACTTCCCGCCGAGAAGATCGTTTCCGACATCCGCGCGCTGGCGGGGAAGTACGGGGAGTGATGGTCCCATCGGCGGATTGGGAACGATGTCCGGCAACGTAATGGAATCCCTCTCTCGCGCGGTCCGGGGAATCAACCGGGCGTTGGTGTTGTTGGGCGGCGTCGCGCTGGTGGCGATGATGTTGCTCACCAGCGCGAACATCTTTCTCCGGACGGTCTGGCTGCCGATCCGGGGAACCTTCGAGTTGATGGGCTTCCTGGGCGCGGTGGCGGTCAGCTTTTCCCTGGGCTACACCCAGCTCGGCCGAGGCCATATCGCCGTGGACGTTCTCTTTCATCGTTTTCCCGGCGGCGTGGTCCGGTTTCTGACCGGGCTCAATAGTGTCATTTGCGGCGGTTTCTTCAGCCTGCTGGCCTGGCAGGTGGGGAAGAAGGGGCTGATTCTGATGCGAACCGGGGAGGTCAGCGAGACACTTCGGATTCCGTTTTATCCCGTGGCCTTCGGCGTGGCCGCGGGGTGCGGTTTTTTGACGCTGGTCTTTGTGGCCGATCTGGTTCGGGTTCTGGTCGGCCAACAGGCGGATTCCGATTGAGCCCGGCGGCGGTGGGCGGGGTCGGGATTCTGGCCCTGCTCGGGGTGCTGTTTTTCCTCGGCATGCCGGTAGGTTTCGCCATGGCCGTGGTGGGCTTCGCCGGCTTTTCTTTCCTGATTTCCATTCCGGCGGGCCTCGGCATGATCGGCGCGGTGGTCTGGGACATTTTTTCCACCTACAGCCTCACCGTGATCCCCCTGTTCATTCTGATGGGGCAAATCGCTTTTTATTCCGGCGTTAACGAAAAACTCTACACGGCGGCCTACAAATGGGTGGGGCATATCCGGGGCGGGATCGCCATGGCCACGGTCCTGGCCTGCGCCGCCTTCTCCGCCATCTGCGGGAGCAACGCGGCCACGGCGGCGACCATGTCCACCGTGGCGCTGCCCCAGATGAAGCGGTTTGGCTACGATCCCCGGTTGAGCACCGGCGCGGTGGCCTGCGGGTCCACCTTGGGCGTGGTGGTGCCGCCCAGCGTGGTGCTGATTGTGATCGGCCTTTCCACGGAGCAGTCCATCGGCCGGCTCTTTTACGGGGGGATCGGAGCGGGCGTCTGTTTGGCGGTTCTTCTCACGTTGACGGTCTGGCTGATCTGCAAGCGCCATCCGGACTGGGGGCCGGTGGGGCCGAGATTTTCCCTGGGCGAACGGATTCGCTCCCTGGCCGGGGCGCTTGAAATGCTGCTTCTGTTTCTGCTGGTGATGCTGGGGCTCTACTTCGGCTTCTTCACGCCGGCGGAGGCGGGGGCGGCGGGGGCCTTTTTCGCGCTGGTCATCAGCGTGGCCCAGCGGCGACTGACCTGGAAGGGCTTTCTGGCGGCGGCGAGGGACACCCTGCGGATCTCCTGCATGGTCGTCACCATCATCGCCGGGGCGGTCATCTTCGGTCGGTTTCTGACGGTGACCCGGATTCCCTACGACATCGCGGGCTGGGTGGCGGAGCTGCCGATTCCGCCCACGGCGATTTTGGGGATCATCTTTTTCGTCTACATCCTGGGCGGCGCGGTGATGGACGCGCTGGCGCTGCTGCTGATCACCATCCCCATCTTTTTCCCGGTGGCCGAGGGGCTGGGATACGATCCGGTCTGGTTCGCTGTCGCGATTACCGTGGTCACGACGTTGGGCGCGGTGACGCCGCCCGTGGGCGCGACCACCTACGTGGTGGGCGGCATGGCCAAGGACGTGCGGCTGGAGGACGTCTTCAAAGGCGTGGCCTGGTTTCTGCCGGCCTACATTCTCTGCGTGGTTTTACTGATGGTCTTTCCGTGGCTGGTGACCTTTCTGCCCGGGTATTTGCGGTAGGGGAATCTCCATTTTGGATGGGGTCCCGGAATGTGGCATTTTTCCTTCTTTTTTTTCGGGTAAAGAGAGGGTAAAAAAGGAAGAACCCTGGGCCCGGCAGTGGGTTTGGCGCTCACGGTTTGGTGGACTTTTGGGATTTGGCAGGGGACTCGTTCCCCGGCGCACCGGCAAGTTTCGCCATTCACCGCTCGCCAATCGGCATTCCCCTCACCCCCCGATCCCCGACATCCGGTCGTGCACTTCCTCCGGGCGCGGATCGTTGAGATGGTGTTGCAACGGCTTGAATTTGACGGCCCGAAGGAAGCAGTCCACGATGTCGGGATCCAGGCAGCCCCGGCGCAAATGGGATTTGACGTCGATTTTTCGGTCGGACAGCAGGCAGGGGCGAAGGGCGCCGGAGGAAGTCAGCCGAAGTCGGGTGCATTGCCCGCAAAAATGGTGACTCATGGGGCGGATGATTCCCACCTCCCCCTTGGCCCCCGGCAACTTGAACCGTTCCGCAGGGCCGTCCCCCATTTCCCGGTCCACGGGTTCCAACGGTCCCAGCTCTTTGACGCGGTCCAGAATTTCCGGGCCCAGCAATGGATTGGATCGATCCGCCCGGACGTCGCCGATGGGCATGTATTCGATGAACCGGACATGCAGCGGCCGGTCGATGGAAAGGGCGGCCAAGTCCGTCATTTCGTCGTCGTTGACGCCCCGCATGGCCACGGCGTTGATTTTGACGGGGTGGAAACCGGCTTCCAGGGCCGCTTCGATGCCGGCCCAGGTTTTGCCGAACCAGTCCCGGCCGGATATGCGGGCGTACTTGTCCGGGTCCAACGTGTCCAGGCTGATGTTGAGGCGTCGAATTCCGGCGGCTTTCAGCCGATCGACCTGGTCGGCCAGAAGAACGGCGTTGGTGGTGAGGGAAATGTCGGCGATTCCCTCGATCTTTCCCAACTCCTCCAGAAATTCGTAAATGCCCCGCCGGACCAGCGGTTCGCCTCCGGTGATCCGCACTTTGGTTATGCCAAGGGAAACCCCAATCCGGACCACGCGAAGGATTTCTTCGTAGCGCAGGATTTCCTTGTGAGGAATATGGGTCAGGTTCTGGGTGGACGGTGCGCAGTACATGCAGCGCAGATTGCAACGGTCCGTCACCGAAACCCGAAGGTAGGTGAGGTTTCGGTTGTGGGTGTCGATGAGGTTCGGGTGGGGCACGGATGAGCTTCCTTTTTTTGCGGATGAAGACCGAAAATTCCTACCTCGTGTTCAAAAGGGAAAAAACAGAATATTGTACGCCATGCAGGGCAGTTTGGAAAGCCCGGTTTTTATGGTTCCCCTTTTGATCATCCGCTGGTTTTTTCGCCACAACCCCCATGGATTCCATGCCGGCCTTCGTTAAGTCTTCGCCAACAAATCGCTTTCCCTTCTTGCCCGTGGCGGCCGGCTTGCTGTCCGCCCAACTGGCCGCAACCATCCAAGTCGGCTTGTCAAATCGGGCACTTGCCGAAAAGATGGCCTTTCTTGCCGCCCAGGGGTACCGGACGGCGCCCGGGGGGGCGGCACTACCGGTGCTTCTTTCGCCGGCCGCCGCCATGGGGGGCGGGTTGTTTTTCACGATAACATTGGGCGCCTTCCTGACCCTCTTTTCCGTTTTGGCGGGGGTGGCGTGGCATCGATTTTATGGCGGAGGTCGAGGCTTTCTGCTGGTCTGTTTGCTGTTCTGGGCGGCGCTTTTCTGGCTGATCAACGCCGACGGCTTCGCCGGCTTGGACAATCTTCATCTGTCGCTGACGCCCCCCCTGTCCTTCATTCTCGCCGCCCGCCGTGCAAAGGGCGCCCGGAATCCAGATGGCGGTCTCGGCCGTATAGGGGTTCACGCCGCTTGTCTGGTCGTGCTGGCGACGGCGGGGACGACCATGGTGGACGCCGAGCTGTTTTCCCGCATCCGGGACCGGCTGCTGAACCATCCGGCCGGGGTGGCGGTCAGCGGATTTTATTACCGGTACACCCTGTATCCGGCGGAAACGTTCAAAGCGCCGGCCCAAAAGCAGATCGGAGCCGTCCGTCTGGACCCCGCGCTTCCGGACGAGCTTGCCCGGCGGCTTGGGGCTTCATTGGCCTTGCGGGACTATCTTCCGGTCACGAGCGAAGGGCCTGTGGATATTTCCGTCCAGGGCGATGAAGATCGGCTGCGAATGATGCGAAACGGCGCCCTGGTCATGGAAATTCCCGTTTCCCAATTTTTCCGGGACCCGCAAGCGGCCCTTAAGGATTTTTCCCGGCGCGTGGACCGGCACGGCGGATTGCGCCAATTGACCTTTCTTTCCCTTCAACTGGTCTGGGGCGTGTTGCTGTACGGGCTGTTGTTCTTGCCCATGCGGTTTTTGGCCGGATATTTTTTGGACCCTTCCCGCGCCGCGACGGCGGGCGGCGCGCTGGCTTGCGGAGTTGCCCTTCTGCTGCCAATGACCCTCCAGCATGCCCCCGTTGCCCGCGTCGCTCCGGACAAGGTTCAAGAGTCCCTTTCCTCCCCCGACTCCGCCGATCGCCTGGCGGCCCTCCGCTTCATTTACCATCGGGGGATCGAAATCGCGGGATTTGAAAATTTTGAATCTTTGGCCGCCAGTCCCCGGGCGGCGGAGCGGTTCTGGCTGGCGAAGGCGTTGCGGCACAGCCGCTCCCGGATCAGTTGGCCGGTTCACCTGGCCCTTTTGGAAGACCCCCAGATCAACGTGGCCTACAACGCCTTTTGGAGTTTGGGATTTCGGCGAGATTCGCGCGGCGTTCCGGAAATCCTTCGTCGCATCGATGAGGACCCTCGCTGGTACGTGCAGTGGTACGCCTACCGCGCCCTTCGGAGACTGGGATGGCGACAGCGCCCAACGTCGCCCTGAGGCCCGCCGTCCAGGCCACCTTTCTGGTGTCGCTGCTGGAGATCCTGTTTGGGTTTTTCGTCCCCTCCTTCGCGGACCATCCCCGCTGGGTGATGTTGGGCGCCTTGGGTGGTTTGCGGCTGCTTCAGGCGGTGGCGGTGATCGGGCTATTTCGGTGGGGGGAGGGCGAACTCCGAGATATCGGCCTGAAAAGGGAAGACCTGCTTCCCGGGCTCCGACGGGGAATCATCTGGAGCTTGGGATTCGGGCTTTTGGTGTTGGCGAGTTTCCTGGTGCTTTGGCTGGCGGGGATGAACCCGTTGGGGCTGTTTCGCGCGGGGATCGGGGCGACCGTTCCCGATCGGGCGGCTTTATTCTTGGTGGGCGGGCTTTTGGGGCCGGTGGCCGAGGAGCTGATTTTTCGGGGGGTGCTGTACGGATTTTTCCGCCGGTGGGGGATATTGGCGGCCCTGGGGATCAGCACCGCCGTGTTCGTCCTTCTCCACGGCGGCGGCGGATTTGCACAGATGGTGGGAGGGGTTTTGTTCGCGCTGGCCTATGAACGGGAAAAAATGCTGATGACGCCCATCACGGTGCATGTGCTGGGGAATCTGGCGCTGTTTAGCCTGGGCCTGATCGGGTAACGAGGGGCTGTTGATTCCAATTCCGTCGGGGGAATCCAGAGAAGACCCGCTTTGGTCGCAACGGTCCGGGTTGAATCGGATGAATCGGTTGAACGGGATGAAATGGACCTTCGCCATTTTTCCGGCGATGAATTCCGAATGAAAAACCGGACGCCGACCCGTCGCCGGCGTCCGAATCGATCCGTCTACCAGGCTTCCGGAAAGCCGGTTTCGACGAAGGCCTTTTCCATCTTCCGCTTGTGATCCCGCTCCATGGCGGCCAGTTCCCGAAAGAGCCCGGCCTGATCCGGGTCGGTGCAGCCTTCGGCCAACTCGGCGTAATGTTTCATCGCCGCCTCCTCCTTCTTCATGGCCAGGGCGAAGGCGTCGGCCGGCTTCATGTCGGTGCTCAGGGGAACCTCGTCCACCGTTTCCGCCACTTTATAATCCCGGGTTTCGTCGAAGGGCAAATGCTCCGGCGCTTTTTCCCGGAATCCCTCCAGAATCCGCTGGTGCCGGTTTTCTTCCTCCACGAATTTTTGGAACAATTCCTGGAGGCCCGGATCGGTCATTTTTTTCGCCACTTCCCCGTAAAAAGCCTGGGCTTCCTTTTCGCTTTCGATGGCGTTGGACAGAATGTGTTCATACTCCGTGCGATTCATGGATGCCTCCTGGAAAAAAGGTTGGTGTTTCTTTGGCACGCCTTTGGCCAGGCGCGTTTGGGCCGAAGACGTACAACGATCCCCGCGCGGACGCGCGGGTTCCGCTCAGGCCGTAGCGTTCGCAGTTCGTGATGCAACGAGTCGATCCCCGCGCGGACGCGCGGGTTCAGCTCCGACATCCGCGCCACTATCGGACATATGGCCAAGTCGATCCCCGCAGGGACGCGCGGGTTCCGCTGAAGACCGGTTTGGGGGCCATCCCCTCGGTTTCGCCGAGGTCGATCCGCCGGCGAGGGCGTTAGCCATACCGGATGGCCTCCACGGGCGCCAGCCGGGACGCCCGGCGGGCGGGATACAAGGTGGCCAAAAAGCAAATGAACAGCGTGGAGACCAGGATGACCGCAACATCCACGGCCTCCAGGCTGACCGGCAGCGTGGAAAAGAAATAAACGTCGGTGGGCAGCTCGACAATCCGATACCGACGAAGGACCGCGCACAAGGCCACGCCGATGCCCAAACCGATGGCGGCGCCGAATCCCCCGATGACCATACCCTTCAGGACGAAAATCCGTCGGATCGCGCCGTCCGTCGCGCCCATGGCCTTGAGGATGGCGATGTCCCGCTTTTTTTCCATCACCATCATAATCAGCGTGCTGGCGATGTTAAAGGCGGCCACCAGGACGATCAGGGCCATGATGATGAACATCACGGTTTTCTGAAGCCGCAGCGCCGAGAACAAGTTTCGGTTCATCCGCTTCCAGTCCTGGGCCCAATAGCGGAATCCCAGCATATTCGAAATTTGGTCGGCCACCATGTCGGCCCGGTCCACGTCGTCCACCCGGATTTCGATGCCGGTGACCGCGTTGCCGAGGTCGGTCAGTCGCTGGGCGTCTTCCAGGGCGATGTAGGCCAAGGCCTTGTCGAATTCGTACAGGCCCGAACTGAAGACGCCCGCCACCCGAAACCGCCGCATGGCCGGCACTTTCCGGGCCGATCCGGAACCCGCTCCCGGCAGGGTGAGGGAAACGATATCGCCGGTTTCGGTCCCAAGCCGCTCCGCCAGTTCGCTCCCCAACAGGACGCCGGCAATCCGGCCGCTTTGGGGATTTCCGGGAAGCTCCGCCAGGGTTTCCGGCGTCAGGGTGGAAAGCACCTTGTGCGCCGAGGCCGGGTCCACTCCGCGAAGCACCGCGCCTTCAATCCCTTTCGGGGTTCGCAGCATGGCCTGGGTGTAGAGGTAGGGCGTCGCCGCGGCGACTTCCGGAAGGGCGTCCAGTTTGGCGAGGACCTCGGGATGGTCGGCGAAGGGCTCGCCATGGCGCATGACCACCACATGGGCCGTGACGCCCAGGAGCTGTTCCCGAAGCTGGATTTCCGCGCCGGACATGACCGCGATCACCACGATCATCACGGCAACCCCCAGCGCCACCCCGGCAATGGAGGAGAGCGTGACCAGGGAAAGAAACGCGTTGCGGCGACGACCGCCCATGTAGCGGCGCCCCACGAACCAGGCGAAAGACATGAACCATCCTCTCCGGATGAAATTTTTGGATCCAAAAAGACTTTATCAGGCCCGGCGAGGAAAGGCAACGCGGCCAAGAGACCCTGCGGCCCAACCGTCGGGAAATGCTTTCCGGGCCGCCGGCTTTCTGTTATGGATACCGATTCTCGGCTCGGGGAGGCTTTCGTGACGTCCAAGACGGTCCAATTGCTGGGGGGGCTTTCGGTGTTCGGCTCCGCCTTCTGTTTTTACCTGGCCACCGCGTCCATTCGCTGGGCCCGCGCCCACGTGGCGGTGGAACCCGCCTATTTCGTCTTTGGCCGGTTTTTGCTGGGCTTCGTCGCCATTTGCGCGGTTCTGGCGTTCAAACGCCAGGGCCTTCGGCCCCGCCGCTTCGACCTGCTCATCGGTCGAACCGTGGCCAACTGCATCGCCGTCTACTGCTTCTACAAAGCGGTGGCGGTGACCTCGGTGGCGGAAGCCAACATCCTCAACATGACCTACCCCGTTTTCATCGCCATTTTTTCCTGGATTTTCCTGAAAGCCCAACGGGACCCGGTGGCGGCCGCCATGGTGGTGGTCGCCTTCGCCGGGGTCTGGATGGTGCTTTCCCCGGGAACCATCGGGCTGGAATGGGGCAATCTGTGGGGGCTGGGCTCCGGATTCAGCGCCGCGTTCGCCATCGTCTATCTTAACGTTAGTCGGCAATGCCACGATTCCGAAACCATTCTTTTTTACATGTTCGGGCTGGGCTCGATCCTCATTTTTCTGGTGTTTCGAAAGACCATTTTTTTTCCCAACGGGACGGAATTCTACTGGCTCTTCCTTTGCTCGGCCTTGGGCATCGCCGGCCAGTATCTGCTGACGCTGGGCTTTCGGTACGTCACGGCGGTGGAAGGCTCCATCATTTCCTCCACCCGAATTCTCCTGGCGGCGCTGCTCGGACCGATCATCGCGGGCGACCCGCCGTTGACCCTCCTGGGCGGGCTGGGCGCGTTGCTGATCTTTTCCGCCAACGTGTTGCTGGCGGTGCGCCGGGCCCGGGGAAGGGCGGCCTCCCCTTCCGCCGGATGACCGGATGACAAGGGACGGAAGCTCCGAAACGCGACGCCGCGATCCGCGGGAAAATCCGTTTTCGTCCGGCCAACTTTGTGGTAAAGTCGCTTTTTCTTATTTCGCGGCCCACGCATCCGCGATGGCGCGCTTATCGCGTTCAATTTTTTTCGCGGCCCCCCATGTTTTTTTCCGTTGAAACGGAAATTGGGCGGGATTTCATCGAAAGTGGAGATTCTTGTCATGGCCTCCCCTCTTTTCCGACGCCTCAAAACCGCCATTCAACCCTACCACGACGCGGCCGAGGCCGAAGGCCCGCTTCATCGTCTGCTGCTCCCGGATTTTTCGCTCTCGGAATACGTCGCGGTCCTGAAACGGCTGTACGGTTTTTTGTGCGCGGCGGAACCCGCCGCGGCGGCGGCGCTGGCGACCGCTTTGTCCGAGGCGGATACCCGAAAGCTGTGGCGGCTTCCACACCTCGCCGCGGACCTATCCCATTTCGGCGTCACCGCGGCCGACTTGGAAATTCTGCCGGTTTGTCCCGATCCGCCGACATTTCCAACCGCAAGCCGGGCGGTGGGGTGGTTTTATCTGTCCGAAGGTTCCCGCCTGGGCGGTCAGGTGCTGGCGGGCGCGTTGAAGGAGCGACTGGGATTGGGACCCGAAACCGGAGCGGCCTATTTCGGCTCCCGAGGAGAAAACCCGGGGCATCGATGGCGCCGGTTTCAATCCATGGCCGATCAATTGATCTCCCCCCAGGCGCAACAGGAGACCATCGCGGCGGCCTGCGACTGTTTCGACCAACTCAACCGATGGCTCGCCGACCGACCGAGGCATGCATGAACCAGCGTTCCAATTTGGAAAAATTTTCCGTCGATCTCTCCAACTGCGACCGCGAGCCCATTCACATTCCCGGCAGCGTCCAGCCCCACGGGGTGATGCTGGGAATCAACCCCGAAGACGGCAAGGTGGCTTTGGCCAGCCAAAACACCCGAGACGTTCTCGGCGTTCCGGTGGAAGATATCCTCGGCCACCGGATCGCCGAGTTTCTGGACCCGCCGTCTTTTACCGAGGTTCAGCGCATCCAGGACTTGCCCGACATGGTCGGTTTCAACCCGCTGGGGTTGCGGTTGTCTCTGCCCGGAGAGCCGAAGTTCGACGGAATCATGCACCGGTCCGGCGGTTTAATCATCCTGGAGCTGGAGCCTCGCGAGCGGGAGGGGTGCGAAACCCTTCTGGATTTTTATCAAATCTACAACCGGGACCTGATCCGGTTGCAAAACACCAAGAGCGTGGACGACCTTTTCCGAAGGTCCTGCGAAACGGTCAAGCGGCTGACCGGTTTCGACCGGGTTTGGCTGTACCAGTTCGACGACGACTGGAACGGCGCCATCGTGGCCGAGGAGAAGGAGGACCATCTGCCCTCCTACCTGGGTCTCCACTATCCGGCCTCGGACATTCCCAAGCAGGCCCGGGCCCTGTATCGGACCAACCGGTTGCGGCTCATCGCCGACGTCAACGCCGCGCCCTCCCCACTGGTTCCCGACCGCAACCCGCTGACGGGAAAGCCGCTGGACCTGAGCCTTTCCGTCCTCCGCTCCATTTCGCCCATTCACATCGAATATATGCAAAACTTGGGAGTGACGGCGACCCTGACCATCTCCCTCATCCGGAACGGGGAGTTGATCGGACTGATTTCCTGCCACGACCACCGGGGACCGGCTTACGTTTCCTACGAAGTCCGGCGGAGCTGCGAGTTTTTGGGCTTCGTGGCGTCCCAGACCCTTACGGAAATCCGGGCCATGGAAACCGCCCGGGTCTACGAGGAGCGCGGCCGGATTCTGGATCGGCTCAACCAACGGCTGGAAACCGAATCGGATCTGTTCTCCGGGCTGCTGAACGGCGACCCGAATCTCCTGGATCTGATCCAATCCGACGGCGTGGCGGTTCTTCGCGGGGAACGGATGGAAACCGCGGGCCGGACGCCCGCGCCGGAGTCCATCCAACGGCTGGTGGACTGGCTGCGCCGGGAGCACCCGGAAGCGGTCTTCCACACGGATCGCCTGGGCGTCGTCTGGCCCGAAGGCGAGGGGCTTTCGGAAACGGCTTCGGGAATTCTGGTTTTCAACCTCTCCCAGAGCGGGCGGGATTGGGTGATCTGGTTCCGGGGCGAAGTGATTCAGACGGTCACCTGGGGGGGCGATCCCAACAAGCCGGTCACCGTGGACCCGGAAACTAAGCGGCTGCACCCCCGCAAATCTTTTGAAAAATGGAAGCAGGTGGTTCGCGGGCGTTCCCTGTCGTGGCCATCGGCGGAGGTGGCGGCCGTCCGGCCGTTCTGGAACGATCTGATCCGCCATTTGCGGCTGCGGGATCTCGAAGCCCGGCGTCAAATGGACCAGCGGCTTCAGCGGGTCCAGAAGCTGGAAAGCCTGGGCGTGCTGGCGGGCGGGGTGGCCCACGATTTCAACAATCTCCTGCAGAGCGTAATGGGCAATATTGAACTGGCCCTGATGGACCTGCCGCCGGATTCCCCCGCGACCGAATCGATTTTTCAGATCGAGTCGGCCGCCCGTCGGCTGGCGGATTTGACAAATCAACTGCTGGCCTACGCGGGGCGTGGAAAATTCAACACGGGGCCGGTGAATCTGGCCGATTTGACGGCGGAAACCGCCGGTCTTTTGCGGACTCTTTTGGGGAAGCGGGCGACGCTGAAAATGGAACCGGGCGATGAACCGCCGGTGGTTCACGCCGATTCGACCCAGATGCGCCAGGTGTTGATGAACCTGATCACCAACGCCTCCGAGGCCATCGGAGAAGAAGAGGGGACCATTACGATTCGCACGGGGGTTTCTCCGCCGGCGGACATTCCACCGGACGAAGCGGAACTGGGCGCGCCGCTTTCGCCCGGCCGCTACGCCTGGGTGGAGGTGGCCGACACCGGATCGGGAATGGACGCCGAAACCCGTTCCCGGATGTTCGATCCTTTTTTTTCCACCAAATTTACCGGGAGGGGCCTGGGGTTGGCGGCGGTGCTGGGCATTGTTCGCGGGCATGGAGGCGCGGTTCGGGTTTGGAGTCAACCGGGAGAGGGGACCACGATTCGGCTGATTCTTCCGCGGCGCGGGGACAAGGCGAAAACGGTCGCCGATCCGGAATCCG
>JBKHDD010000142.1:0-12792 GCA_046541515.1 Desulfococcaceae bacterium | reverse complement strand
GAATTCCCGATTGCCACGACTTTCAATTTTTCCTCTCCGAGCGTGACCGGAGAAGTGACTGGTGAAAGCGACGGCAAATGGCGTTTGCTTAAAGATGATTATGGAATTGTTAATTGGAACGGCCCGGCTGAATTTGCATGGGGAGAAACTGGACTTTTCACCATCGAGTTGAGCAATGCGAAATTCGGAACCCCGGGACACGACATCGTTCAGGCGACGTTTACTTATGAGTCCGCGCCCGTTCCCGAACCCGGCACCGTTCTCCTTTTGGGTTCCGGTCTGTTAGGGCTGGCGGTTTATGGCCGGAAACGGAAGAGTTTCACGGTATAGGTCTAACCCGATTATTCGACAGCAAGAAGACGGCCGGCCGGGGCGTTTGAAAACGCCCCGGCCGGCCGTCTTCTTTTCTTCATTTGGTGCGTCATCGAAAACGGAAAAGAGTTCGTCGACCGATTTTACGCCAAGGGACAACGTGAAACCACCGCTTTTTTATTTCATATCCAATAGCTGTTCCGCCACCCGTTTGTTCTCCCCCGCGCACTTCAGCGACACCCGAACAAACCGGTCCGACAGGCCTTGAAAGTTGGCGCAGTCCCGGATGAGAATTCCTTCTCTGGCCAGGGTTTCACAGATTTGGTGGGAAAGGGTTTTTCCGGTTAGCCGGATCAGGAGGAAAGAGGTGTGGCTGGGGTAGGTGCGCACGGTTTCCGCGCCGGCCAGAGCGCCGGTCAGTCGGTGTCTTTCCGCTTCCAGATAGGCTTGGGTTTCGGCGAGAAACCGGTCCACCATTCTTTTTCGGGCCATTAAAAAAACCACCGCATGCCCCGCTAAACTGTTGAGGCGCCAAGGAAGCGCGAAGGATTTCAAACGGGCGATTTTGTCGGGCGCGCCTTCCGCGAAACCGATCCGCAAACCCGGCACCCGAAAAATTTTGGACATGGAATGCAACACCAGCAAATTGGGTTGATCGGCCCCGAGGAGGCTCAGGGTTTCGCCGTTGTGGACGAAGGGCAGATAGGATTCGTCCACCACGAAGGTGGTCTCCCGGTGGGCCGCGATCAGATCCAGCAGATCTTTTCGAGGAATCAGGCGACCGGTGGGGTTGTTGGGGTTGCAGATGAAAACAAGGTTGGCCCCCGATTCCGTAAAGGCGTGGTCAAGCCGTTTCAGGTCCGGCTGAAATTGCTCCTTTTCCTCGGCGAACACAAAATTCGATTCCATCCCGTGCATCCGGCAGCCATCGGCATAGTCGGCGTAGGTGGGGCCGAGAATCAAGACGGAGTTGGGCGAAAGGGCCAGGGGGAGCGTATGGATCAGTTCCGTGGTCCCGTTGGCGGCCAACACCCGGTTCGGGTCCAGACCATGGCGTCGGGAAAAGGCCCGGACCGCGGCGCCGGCGTCGGCCTCGGGCAGCGCCACCACGGACTCCAGGTTGGCGGACAAAAATTCCAAGAGGCCCGGCGGAGGGCCCAGCGGATTGACGTTGCTGCTCATGTCGATGATTTCCGAGGGCGCGCAGCCCAGTCGTTCCGCAAGTGCGTAAATGTTTCCGCCGTGGCCGGTGATCATGAAACCTCCGGATTCGGTTTGGGTGGAGGTGGATGTAAAAAAGATGAAGGCCGTTGGGCTCGTTGGGGCGCAAAGGCGACTCTCCTGGGCAGTACTCGCTCTGCTCCGATTCTGGATGGACTTCCCGCCTGAGCTTCGCCGCCATCGCCCCCATGGACGTGAGAACCGACGAATTCGGCATGCCGCAATTCGGCCTAAAACGCCGAAATCCTATTGAAATGGCCCCGCCCCCGCAAATTACCCGACCATCGCCGAAGCCGTCAGAAACAGAGACGCTTCGATGATTTCGGTCATGGCGCCCAGCATGTCTCCGGTGACGCAGCCGATTTTTCGGCGATAAAACCGCAGCAGGGTGGCCGTCGTCACGGCAAAAACGCCAAGGATCGCTACGCCCCTCCATCCGGTCGCCAAAGAAAGCGCGACGGGGAAAAGCATTGTCCAGAAACCGGTCCAGGCCAATTTTTTTTCAAAAAAAGCCTGTCCGGTGCCGCCGTCCGGCCGCCCGTATTCCAGAAACCGGAAACCGAACAACATCCCGCCCCGGGCCAAGGAAGGGATAAGGAAAAGCAGCAGGAAACGATGGTCGGTCATTCCGGCGATGCCCGCCCATTTGACGCCCATGCCAAGGATCAGCGCGACAACGCCCATGGCGCCCACCCGGCTGTCTTTCATGATTTCCAGCGCCCGTTCCCGCGGCCGGTTTCCGTAAAGGCCGTCGGCGGTGTCGCCGAGGCCGTCCAGATGCAGCGCGCCGGTGATCCAGGCGAGCAAGGCCACGTCCACCATGGCGACGGCCCCCGGCGACCAGAGACCAAGCGCGGCCCAATCCGCCAGGGCCAGAAAGCCGCCAACGATAAGACCCACCAGGGGAAACATCGGCGCCATTCCCGCCGGATCGAACCGGGCCGGTTTTCCGGCGGGGAAAATCGTCAGGAACTGGATCGCGCAACGGAGAGCGTTCACTGGACGAGAAATTCCCGGAAATGGTTGTAAAGGACTTCGCGCGTTTCTTTTTCAAATGCCGAGAAAGCCGATAGTTCCCTCAGCGGGCCGAAGTCTTCGATAAATTGCGAAACGGGAAAGGCCGCCGGTTCCACCCGAAATTTTTTGCGCCGCCTGCCGGACAGTTCGCCGGCGGTGCGGAGAAGTTCGTGGAGCAGGGCCTTGGGAACCGCGATGGATTCCAGTTGTCGCAACGGCGGCAGGTCGCGGAGATCGGCAAATTGCTCTTGGATGGGGCCGCGACATCCATTTTGCCGCAGCTTCCAACGCAGAATGGGAAAAAGAGACCGGTCCGAGCCGCCATCGGACAGCAGGAAAAAACGGAAGGATTGGATTGGGCTCATGGGTTCAATAACGGCGGCGTAATTTGGCGCGGGTCGCCGCGCCGCCCCACTTTTCGAACGGCGGGTTCCTGGATTTTTTTCGGCGGCAGGCCCGGATCCAAATAGGCGAGCGGCTTGCCCAGGGCAAGGGTGGGCACATCCTTATGATAATGTGCCCGCCAAATATCCGGTAGCCAACGGAATTCCGTTTCCGTAAAACGAGTCTCCCCCTCAATTCCTTCCCGGGCTTCCGCGACCAGCAAACTGTCTTCGGGAACCCGGCGTACGACGGCGGGAGAATGGGTGTTGATGATGACTTGTCGCGGGGGGGTTTCTTCATCCACCGGTTCCTGGGTGTCCACCGCGGTATATTCCAGGATTTCCAGCATAGGCTGGATCCGGTCCGGGTGAATGCCGTTCTCCGGTTCCTCCAGGCAAATCATGCCGCTCATCTCCGGGTCCGACTCGATGGCCGCGAGGCCGAGAAATCGAAGGGTTCCATCCGAAAGGAGCCGGGCCGGATGCGCCGTGCCATTCCGGTCCCGCGCCATGAGCGTGAACTGTTGCCGTTTTTCATCCCGCTCGATCCAGAGGCTTTCCGCATCTTCGACCAGCTCAGACAGCCTTGCGGAAAATGCTCTCAAAAAAACGTGAATTCCCGTTCTTCGGCTCCTCTTGTCGAGCGGATTTTCGGGAAAGGTGGTGCAATGTCGCGGGAAGATGATCGCCTTTGGCGTCGAGCCCCGGTCGGGCGAGGAAATCGTCCGAATTCCGCAGTGCCGATGGTTTCAGCTGAAGGAGGCGCCATGCCTGCATTTCCCGCTTCGCGATCAGCGCGGTCGGACTTTCCGCCGCATTGACGCCGGAAATGATTGTCCGCGGGAGTTCAGACGCAAGGTATGCGCGAGGGCGGCCCCGCAAGCCGTCTTGGCGGAGTTTGATCCGGCATTCCCCATCTTCCACATGGGTGGAAACAAATGGAGAGGTTCTCCTTCCGAAAAGAACCGATCTTCCCCATTCTCGACGATTCAAGTCGAAGGCAAGATGCTCGTAGGCGCCGGCGAGATTGATTCGGTCCAGTTCCTCCCGGATCAGTCGAATCGGATTGGGCGATGGACCTTCGCCGGGATCCCGCGGCGCCAATTCCAACCGATAGCTCAGGAATATGATGCTGGCCTCGGCCGGGAGGTTTAGGTCGTCCATTCCGAAGCGTGGAATGGGTATTTCCGCCTCGAATTTCATCGTCGGAAGGATTTCATCCCCTCTGCGATGAAACAGGGTCCGGATGTCGCCGGTCTTCCCTTCTTCGTCTCGGATGGTCGCCGCGGCCTCCGCAAAAGTGGAATTGGCCAAAAGTCCGAGGAACCGGATGGCGTCGAAAAGATTGGATTTTCCAACGCCAATGGCTCCGGCGATGCAGGTGAAGGGGCCGAAGGAAACGTCCACGTCCACCAGACTTTTAAAACCGGAGATTTTCAGGCGGGTTAACATGGCTTTCCCTCCGTCCGGGAACAGCGCCTTATTTGCAAGCTTTCCGTCGATTTTTCATTTATGCGGACGCCGATATCTTTCGACTTTTTCGCTTCAGGGCCATTGCGCCCAACCCTTCTTTCCCCGGAGTTTCCCGAAAAAACGGCCGTTCACATCCAGAAACTCAGCGTCAGGAATCCGCCGAGGTAGAGCAGGAGAATCAGGACGCTTTCGAAGCCGATGTTGGCGGGGCCTTCGCGCTGGCGAAAGAGCAGGCCGAGCAGGAGGACGAGGTTGAGCAGGACGGCCAGCGCGGTCAGGAACGCCTCCCGCCCGCCGACGCTCCCGCCGTGATACAGCGAGCCTCCGAGATAGGCCAGATCGGCGGCGAACACAAACAAAACGTCGAAAAAATTTCCGCCCACGATGTCGCTGACCGCCAGCGTGAGGGCGCCGCGCCGAACTGCCGCCACCGTGGTGACCAGCTCCGGCAACGAGGTGGCCACGCCGGAGAACAAACCGCCCGCCACGGTCTCGTTGATGCCGGTGGCGTCGGACAGGCTTCCGGTGGTTCGGGCCACCAGAAAGCCGGCGCCGGTGACGACGATCGCGTTCCCCAAAAAACCCAAGAGAAGTTTTGAGAGGCTTTCTCGGCGGTGTTTGGCTTCGGGGACGTCCAATACCGTTCGCGGCGTTTCCTTGGGGCGCCACATGGGCTCCAGACTGCTCTGGTAAACCATCCAGAAGCTGGCGCCGACCACGAGAAACAGCAAAATGGTCATGGGGTGAACATGGCCCACGGTCGCTTCCGGCCCGGTCAGGCCCAGCAATACCAGCGTCAGCAGGATGACCAGGAGAGCGGTCTGAATCATGTTGGTGACCGAGGCCGCCGCGTGCTCCAGATTGGCTTTGGGATAGACGATGTCGCCCACGGCCAGGAAGGTGGTCTGAATGGCGATGCCGCCGATGGCGTTGCTGATGGCCAGGGCCGGTCGGCCGTCCAGGGCGGCGGTGATGGAGGCGGCCAGCCCCGGAAGCGCCGTGGTGAGTCCCAAAAACAGCGAACCGGTGACCGCCTCGCCAAGGTCGGTGCGGTCCGCGAGCCGATCTCCCAGGCCGGCCAGTTGGGTTCCCGACCAGCCGATGGCCCCCGCGGCGACGAAAAAGACGGCAAATTGGGCCCACAAGGGCCACGTGGTCGCGTCCATCATGGGAAGTTACGGAGCCTCCGGAGTTTTCTTCGGCGGCAACCCCCGTTCCCACGGGCATTCCGCCGCGGCGATGATGTTGGGCCCGATCGGGACGCCGTCCATGCCGATGGCCGCGATGCAGGTTTCCGGCGTCGCGTCGGCGGCCGCGCCGTTGGTCAGAGAGTGGCCGGCCTGGAAGGCCATGGAGGGCTTGCCGCCGTAATGGATGGCGATGACCAGGAACATTTGTCGCCTCAAAGCTTCGCCGGGGCTTCCGCGCGAGCGGGCAACGCCAGTTTAAGCGGCGTCGGTCCCAGGAAGCGGGTGAGCAGGGCAGCGGACGCGGACCGTGAGGTTGTTTTGATCGCCGACGACGGCCCGTATGAGAGGCCCCGCGCCAGAAAGGTGGAATTGGCCGGCCGCCCGCACGATCACGGCGCCGGGAAAACATACGCGGATATCGAATGCTCGCCCTCGGCCGGTCCGGCCTGAACGCCATATGCCGGGATATCCGCAAGCGCCCGGCAAGACGAAAATCCTCGGTTCGGCCCTGGCCGAGTTGGAAACCGGCGTCGCGGCAAAAATGGTTTTCGTCCGGGATCGTTGCAAAAAGGGATGGCTCGCCCACCTGTTCACCGACGCCGGCCGTTCCGGCGAGGGGCATCGTCCGGATCTACGGAAAACGGTGGGACGTCGAGGTGCTGTTCCCAATGGCCAAACAACATTTGAACCTGGCCAAGGAAATCCAGGCCCGGGATTTCGACCCCCTGACGGCCCACGCCACGATTGTCTTCATGCGCCACATGTTCGTCGCCCGCCGCGTGAGGATGGAAACCGACCACCGCTCGTTCGGGGACTTGTTCCGCGACTGCTGCGAGGAGGTCGGGGACATCGATTTCATGGAGGCCATCTATCGCATTTTGACGCTCGCCATGGAATCGCTTGAAGACGGGACGCGCAATTGCCGAAAGACCGCCCAGGAAATCATAAACGCCATTATTGAAGCGGCTTTCAACCAAAATTCGCTTTCAAAGAGCGGCCTTATGAGTAGTTTGAGTTGACGGCCGCGGGTCGAAAGCCAATGTCGAAAGTTAAGCGGAGAAGGAGGGTTGTCAAGCCGGAGGAAAAGGGGCGGTGGATTGTCGGGGGGATTTGAGGGGGACGGGGATGCCGGATACGCACCAAACGACTTGGTCGGCGACGGCGGCCACTCGCTGGTTGGCATGGCCGACAAGGTCTCGGAACCGCCGGGCCAGGGCGTTTTCCGGCACGATGCCGCAGCCCACTTCGTTGGATACCAAAATGGCGGGGCAACCGTCGCCGGCAAGGGCGGCGGTCAGTTTTTCGAGGTGCGTCTCGGCGCGATCCGCCTCGACGGGGTCCAGCAGAATATTCGTGGCCCACAGGGTGAGACAATCGGCGAGGACCACGGCGGATTTGCCACGCTGTTCGGCGATCGCTCCCGGAAGGTCCAGAGGCGCTTCCACGGTGGTCCAGGTGCGGTCCCGATCGGCCTGGTGACGGCGGACCCGGTCCCGCATTTCGTCGTCGTAGGGCACGCAGGTGGCGATGAATGTCCGATTCGACCGCGCGGTCGCTTCCGCCAGCGCCTGGGCGTGTCGACTTTTCCCGCTTCGGCATCCGCCGGTGACAAACGTGATCATTGGGATTCCATTCCCGGGGGGCCCATTCCCGCAGTTCGTTCCGGAAGCTGGAAATGGGCTCCTTCCGGTTGGCGAATTTCGTCTTTGGGACTCGGCAACATCTGAAATACCGTTTGGGATTTCCATCGCTCAATCGTGCCGGATTGCAAAAGGGCGAATGCAATTGGCTCCTACCCGGATTCCGTCAAAATGAACGGCGTTTGAAAAGGTACAATGACAAACCCCGAGTCCCTTACCGCAGCTTTTCGGCCTCTTCCTTCATTTTCTCCCAGTCGAAGGTTTGGGCCAGATCCATGGCGTTTTCCTCGGAAAGGCCATGGTAGGTCAATGTGAAAATCGCCCCGCCCTCTTCGTCCTGAAGGAGCGAGACGACGATGGCGCCGGAGTTGTCGTCCTTGCTGAAGCTGGCGTGGACCCGATAGCCGTCCACGTTGGAAACGCTGACCCGTTCGGTTTCCGTTTCCATCTTCATGTCCCCCATGACCCCCGGCCCCATCACCGAACCGCCGACCGTTACCGAGGCTTCAACTTCGGCGTCGTCTTTTCTGTAGCTCCGATTGGCGTTGGCCATTGTGGTTCCGCCCATCTTCATGTGCATGCCTTCGGCCTTCTGCGCGTTCCATCCCGGCAGATCGACGAGGGTTCCGGCCAAGCCTTGGTAGGTGGCCGCTCCGACATTCATTCCTGAAAAGAGCACCAAAAGCGCGACGACCGGACTCCAGTGGATGCACCGTTTCATTTTTCTTTCTCCCGTTCGAAAGTGAATGGGGGGATAGGAAAGGGGCATAGGGTCGGACATATCATGGGAGCCGGCGGGTGGAAACCGCCAAGCGCGAAATTCGACCGAAAGCGGAATGATTTGGCGACTGAGGGTTGTGGGACGAGGCGGAATCCGCAATGCGGAGAGGGGTTTCGCACCCGGGAGGCGGGAACGGGCGGAATTTCCTTGGATGGAAAGATTTCCACGAGAATCGATCCTCTGGCCGGGGATCATCCGGTGGACAATCCGCCGGCCTCCAGGATGGCTTCCACGTCCACGTGTTTCCGGAAATGATCCGCCAGCCGGTTGTACTCCCGGTCCCGGGCCAGGGGGCCGTGGATATCCGCGACTTCCAGGTGTCCAAGCCCGATGGCGGAAAGCCAGCGACGAGTGATTTCCGGCGCGTCGAACAGGCCGTGGATGTAGGCGCCGAGCACCCGGCCATCACGGGCCGCGCTTCCGTCGGAATCCTGGACCGGATGCGCGTTTTGCTCCACCACCTCGAACAGCGGATCGCCGGCGCTTCGCTCGGTTCGTCCCATGTGAATTTCGTATCCGAATCCTTCGGCGTCGTCCCAGCGGAACCGGGTGCGAGTGGTCGTCTTCGGGGCCTGGAGGATGGTTTCCACCGAGAGCAGGTCCAGCCCCGCGGTGGTCCCGGGGGCGCCTTCCAACCCTTCGGGGTCGTGGACGGATCGGCCCAGCATTTGGTAGCCGCCGCAGATTCCCAGAACGTGGCCGCCATTGTCCGCGTAGGCGTGGAGCCGTTCCGTCCATCCCGTGCGATGAAGCCAGTCCAGGTCCCAGCGGGTGTTTTTGGAGCCGGGAAGGATGACGGCATGGAAGCCGGAAAGATCCCGGGGACGCTCCACGAAGCGCAGGGCGAGGCCGGGGATCGAGTCCAGCGGGGCGAAGTCGGTGAAATTGGCGATGTGGGGGATGCGTAGGACCGCCACGGCCGGAAGGCCGCCGGTCACGTCCCCGCCCCGGTCCGGCCGCTCGATGACCACGGAATCCTCCGCCTCGATGGTGATGTCGTCGAACCAGGGCAGGACGCCGAAGACGGGACGGCCGGTGCGCTGCTCGATCCATTTCACGCCGTCTGCGAACAGGGCGATGTCCCCCCGAAACCGGTTGACGATGAAGCCGGCCACCCGGTCCCGGTATCGGGATTCCAGGCATTCCAAGGTGCCGACGATTTGGGCGAAGACGCCGCCCTTGTGGATGTCCGCGATGAGCACCACCGGCGCGTCGGCCGCCTCGGCCATTCGGAAATTGACGATGTCGTGGGCCATCAGGTTGACCTCGGCGCAGGAGCCGGCCCCTTCCATGACCACGGCGTCGAAGTCCGACCGCAACCGCTCCAAAGAAGCCACCGCCGCGGCCTGGAGCGTTTCCTTGCGGCGGTGATATTCCATGGCGCTCTGGTTGGCGACGGCCTTGCCCAGCAGGACCACCTGGGAACCGATTTCGCTGGTGGGCTTGAGGAGAATGGGGTTCATGTCCACATGCGGGGGAATCCGGGCGGCCTCGGCCTGGACGATCTGGGCCCGGCCCATTTCCAACCCTTCGGGCGTCACGCCGGAGTTGTTGGACATGTTCTGGGCCTTGTACGGCGCCACGCGGACGCCCCGGTTGGCGAGAACCCGGCACAGCGCCGTGGCGATGATGCTTTTTCCCACGTCGGAACCGGTGCCGAAGCAGGCGATGCAGGGGGCGGGGGAGGTCAAGATTCGGTGCCTTTATCGAAATTTCAGGACGCGGCGTCCGTCAATCCCGTATTGCGGTAGATGTTTTGGAGATTCAACCGAATATTCCGGAAATCGAAGTGTACGGAATCCGAAAGGTGTCGTCGGACGTTGAGATTCCAGTCGTCTTCCCGAATGCGATGAAAATGTTCGGTCAGCACACGGTACTGATCCACAATCAAATAATCCCGAAGGCTGGGAAGGTTCCGATAGGCGGCAAATTTGGAACCCCGGTCGTAATCCTGGGTGGACTGGGAGAGAACCTCCACCACCAGGAAGGGATTGGCGATGACGTCCTCCCTGCCCATCCCATATTCGATGGGGCCGCAGACCACGCTTACGTCTGGGTAGACGTAGTGGGCCGCTTCCTCGATTTGCACTTTGACGTCCGCGTGGAAGACCAGGCAATCCCCGTCCGCCAGCGCGTTGTACAATGCGTTGGCGATGTTCATGGAAATAATGTTGTGAGGCACGGATGCGCCGGTCATGGCGAAGACGTGGCCGTTCCGAAATTCGCTTTTGAATTCCGCGGTTCGTTCGCCTTCCAGGTAGGCTTCGGCCGTTATTTCCGATGGGTTTGCGTGGGCCATGGGGCATTCTCCCCCAATCGAGGTGGCTGAAAATTCAACGGCGAGTCGCCTCCCCGCAGATTTCCCAATTTTACCACGGATCCATCCGCTTTACGAGCGGACCATGTCGTATTTCCGGGCGTAGCCGCGCGGGGTGACCATGCGGTCGCCGTAGCGGAAGGTGTGGCTGTTGCCGATGAAAACGGTGGTCTGCATGTCCGCCGAGGCCGGATCGAACGCGCCCAGGGTGGTGATGGCCACCGATTGCTCCGCCCGCATGGCGGCGGTGACCACGCCGACGGGGGTTTCCGGGGATCGGTGCGCCAGCATGATTTCCACGGCCCGGCCGAGCTGCCAGTCCCGCTTTTTGCTGCGGGGATTGTAGATGGCCAGCACGAAATCGGCGGCGGCGGCGGCTTCGATCCGTTTTTCGATGGTTTCCCAGGGCGTGAGCAGGTCGCTTAGGCTCACCGCCGCGAAGTCGTGGGTGAGGGGCGCGCCCAACAGCGCCGCGCCGGCGGCCAGGGCGGGAATGCCGGGGACGACTTCGACAAACAGCCCGGTTCCGCCCGGTTCGGAGAGGGCGATGTCCCGCTCCCGACACATGTCGAAGACCAGACCGGCCATGGCGTAAATGCCCGGGTCCCCGCTGGAAACCAGGGCGCAGGTTTTTCCGGCAAGCGCGGCGTCGATGGCGGCGGCGACCCGGTCCACCTCTTTCATCATGCCGGTGCGGACGACCTCCTTGCCGGAAATCAGCGGCCGGATCAGGTCGATGTAGGTTGTGTAACCGGCGACGACTTCGACGGATTTCAGAACCTCGACGGCCCGTCCGCACATGTAATCCAGCCCGCCGGGACCGATGCCGACGACGTAGAGGCCGGGGGGGAGGGGGGAAGCTGGGGTTTCATTGGTTTCCGGCACTTTGGGCGAACTCCCGCAAATTAAGGTTTTGAAAAAAACCAGCCGTTTTTCATCGCGGTTATCCTGTAGCAAGAACCGGGATGAAATTCAAAAAGTTTGATCAATTGCAGGAGGGGGTGTTCTCCGGCGGCTCGATCCTCAAAGCAGCTTCAGAAAATCCTCCGGCGTCATCTCGGAATCTCGAATGATCTTTCGAAGGAGCCCTTTTCCGATATCCTGACCCGGATGGAATGGAACGGCGACCCGTCTTCCGTTGGGATGCCCAAGCCTCACATGGCTTCCTTTTTGCCGAAGCTTCGCGAACCCCGCTTTCTCCAGAGCCGCGATGATTTCTCCCGCTTTAAGCGATGGCAGGCGAGTCATCGATTTCTATCTTTTGGACACCGATGAATGACGTGGCCGGAATTTCATCGGCTTCTTCCTCCTCCAGGCAAAGCTCGATGACCTCCTCGATATTCTTCATCAATTCGTCCAGGGTTTTTCCTTGGGCATAACAGCCCCGCAAACGAGGCACTTCTCCGACGAAAAAACCGTCTTCGTCCCGTTCGATGATCACGTAAAATTCCCTTTTCATGAGAATCCTTTCCGCAGGCCAAGAGTTCCTGATCTTTGCCAAGAACCATTCATGGTCAGCCCTTCAATTTCAAATGCCGTCGAAAATTTACGAAATGGACGTTTCTGAGTCACGGGAACACCGCTCCAGCGCCTCCGCAATCCACGATTCGATTCCTTGGCCAGCCTGCTGAGCCGCAAGAACCACCTTTCGGTGCTGCTCCGTTGAAAGCTGGACCGTCAAACGCCCGGAAAATGGCGGCTCCGGTTCTTCGCCCCGGCTGGCACAGAATTCGAGGTAATCGTCCACGGAATCTTTCAGTGCTCTGCGCAATTCGGAGACCTCGGTCCCCTGGAAGGTGATTACATCTCGAATGTTAATGATTTCTCCATGGAAAACTTCAGCCTCGGGGTCGAATGTCACCTTGGCCATGTATCCTTTATATTCCATCATGACTTGCTCCCGCTTGAATCAAGAATCGGCGAACCGATATTAACGCGCCCTTGTCGGTTTCTTTTCGTGGGTGGGGCCGGTGGAAAACGGCGCGGACGCCATTTAAGGCAAACCCGTACTCGGGAACCTCGCCCTTCTTCCAGATCAGCGTATAGCGCAGTCAAAAGGGACTCTATATCTTTCCAGGGAATATTGGGCCGAACTGGATCGCTGAAAACCGCGACCAATGTTTTTCGGTGTTTTGATTTCATCCGGCCGCCGATTTCATTCCGGTTTTTCGTGGCGATTTTGGCGGAGTAGTTCCGCCACCGCCACCGTCCCATTGACACTTTTCCGCTTTGCCACCAACAATTTTCCGCCTTCTCCCGCCGCCAGCAGCGCCGCCGCTTCGCAGACCGAGGGCGTGCCGACGTGTCGTTCCACCATTTCCGATGGCGTGGGAACGTCCGTCACCGCCCGGAGGGCTTCCCGGGAAAAGTTTTGGAACGGGATGTCAAGTTCTCCGGCGAGTTCCAGCAGGCCGGGTTCGTCCGCTTTCACGTCCACGGAGGCGATGGCGGCGAGGCT
>JBKHDD010000141.1:0-12955 GCA_046541515.1 Desulfococcaceae bacterium | reverse complement strand
ACCGACTGGGCGGCCTGGGCCGAAAGGCTGAGGGCCGTGGTGCCGAGCTGCTGCCGGGTCTGGAGCATCAGCATGTTGGCGCCTTCTTCGTTCATGTCGGCCAGAGTCAAATTATCGGCTCCCGCTTGGAGGGTGCCAATCATTTCATCGGTGAAATCTTGCCGAATATTGATGACGCTGAGGTTGGTGGCCAAAGAGGCGGATTCCTTGCGCAAGGTTCCAAGTGCAGCATTCAAATCCGACACCGCCTGATCGATTTGCGAATCTTGCGCCCAAGCGGTAGTAGGGGGATCTGTCGCCGGATCACCGTCGAGGTCCGCTGTCTCGGCGGCCCGGATTTTCAACCCATCCGTTTCGGCATCGTCACCTCCCGTGCTGGCATCGAATCCCTCGACCAAGACCTTGCTGTCGCCTTCCTCGTCGAATTCAACCGTCAGTTCCGAATCCTTGGCGAGCAGGTTGATGCCTTTGTATCCGGAATCCCCGGCGAGATCGTCGATCTGACCGCGAAGCGCATCGAACTGCGCGGCCAGATCTTCTCGTCCGGTTGCATCCGCCGACCGAGCGGACTGGGCCAAACCCTTGGCCGCTTCGATCAAACCGGTAATGGCCTTGATGCCCGCATCGGCCGCCTTGATGGTCTGAATACCCTCGGCCATGCCGTCCTTCCGGGCCGAGAGGTCGGAAGCGCGATTGCTGTGCCCTTGAGCCGCAAAAAAATTGGTGGGATTGTCCAGCGCGGTGTTGACTTTCTTGCCCGTGGAAAGGCGGGTCTGGGTGCGGTCCAAAAGATTCGTGGCGCTCTGGAGGTTCAAAAGATTGGTACGCATCCCTGAAGTTAGGGAGATATCGCTCATTGCCATGATTTCTCTCCTTTCTGGAGATCACTCGACATTTCTTGCCGAAAAGTTCGTTGCACCACCGTTGGAAAAAAGTAGCCCAACGCTGCCAATCGTCATCTTCGAAACGAATTTAGAAAAGGCGAAGCACGGATTGGGCGGCCTGGGCCGAGAGGCTGAGAGCCGTGGTGCCGAGCTGTTGCCGGGTCTGGAGCATCAGCATATTGGCGCCTTCTTCATTCATGTCCGCGAGCGTCAGGTTATCCGCGCCGGCTTGGAGAGTGCTGATCATCTCGTCGGTGAAATCCTGCCGGATATTGATGACGCTGAGATTGGTGGCCAAGGCGGCCGATTCGCTTCGCAAGGTGCCCTGCGCGGTGTTAAGGTCTTCCACGGCCGCATCAATGTCCTCGTCATCTACCCAAGCATCCGTTGCTGCACCAATCCCAAGCCCCCCGCTACTCGCATCGAATCCTTTGACCTTTACTTCGCTGTCGCCCTCTTCATTGAAATCCACCGTCAATTCACCGGAATCCAGCAAATTGATACCCTTGTAACCGGAATCGTCAGCGAGGTCATCAATTTGCCCAAGCAATGCATCAAACTGAACAGAAAGATCATCGCGACCATCCTCATCCGCCGAACGTGCGGACTGGGCCAAGCCCTTGGCGGCTTCGATCAGACCGGTTATGCCTTTGATGCCCGCGTCGGCCGCTTTGATGGTCTGGATGCCTTCACTCATACCGTCTTTTCGGGCGGAAAGGTCGGAGGCGCGGTTGGTGTGCCCCTGGGCCGCGAAGAAGTTGGTGGGATTGTCCAGAGCCGTGTTGACCTTTTTGCCGGTGGACAGTCGAGTCTGGGTCCGATCCAAAAGGCTGGTGGCGCTCTGAAGGTTCAACAGGTTGGTCCGCATTCCGGAAGTCAAAGAAATATCGCTCATCGCCATGGTAATTCTCCTTTCTGGAGTTCATTTCCGGCCGTTCTGGCCGGAGAGTTGGATGGGCCGCGCTTTCGCCGGCCTGAAACATGAAATTCGGTTTTCCAGTTTTCCGATCTTCCCGACGATTCCGGCCTGCCCGTTTCACCTCCTTTCCGGTTTCCGGCCGCCGTTTGACTCCAGTATCGGCGGGCGGGCGGGAAACTTTAGAAAAAAATTCATGCAAAGGCGGAAAAACCTGCCTGTACCGAAAAAGCATTTGAAATAAAAAGAAATTTTCCGGAACCCCAACCCCGCCTTGCGCTTTTTTCGGCTTGGCCGGCATTTCCATAAAGATAGCCTGGCGGCCTCCGGCCTACCCGCCACGACCCTGGTTTTCCGGCATCGTCGGACAGACATCATGTAAACCCTCCGGCACCAAGGTATCCATTCAGGCGGCGAATTCATCTAAACAAACAATTTAATATCCAATGTTTATTGCAAAATTTGATTGTCGAAGGAGGATGGCGACACCCGCACCCCATGGGTCGGCCTCCTACAATCGCCCCAAAAAAAGGGGCGTTTCACCCCGCGTCTTTCCCATGGCCAAGGGATGGGCAAAATCCGGGAAAATACTCCCTGCGTTAATTTTTTTACCACATTCTCAATTTTTCCAACCTTCTCAAAATTCGAGCTTGCAATTCGAGTTTTCACACGGTACCAAATTGAAAAAATCACTCAAAATCCCTCACCCTCCGAAAAATGAGGATCGTTTTGCCGCTTCCTCCGCCACCCCCGCCGCCGTCGGAACCGACCGACCCCACCCCCTTCTGGGACGCCATTTTTCAAAACAGCTATGATTTCGTGCTGGTCGCCGACGCCACGGGCCGGATGGAATACATCAACCGGACCCTTCCGGGCATTCGGCCGGAGGATGTTTTAGGGACTTATCCCGAAAAACATTTTAAATCCCCCTCCCGGGAACGGGTTCGCGCAGCCATCAATCGCGTCGTGGAAACCGGAACGCCCCAGCGGCTGGACGCCGACTTCACCGCCCCGGACGGCGCGGAGTACACCTTCGAAGCCAAGGTCGCGCCCCTTGGCGAAGGCCGCCCGCCGACCAGACTGCTCTTCAACTACCACGACATCAGCCGCCGAAAGCGGCTGGAAAACGAAATCCGCCTTCGGGAAACCGAAGCGCGCAACCTCCGCGCCACCAAGCGCCTGTATGAAACCGTCCTAAATTGCCTTCCGGATTCCGTCACCCTTTGCGACCCCGCCGGGGTCATCCTGACCGCCAACCGCGCGGCGGCCCGGCTTCGAGGTTTCGACTCGGCGGCCGACCTCCTGGCCGACGTCGAAACGGTTTTTGATTTGGCGCATCCGGAAGACCGGGATCGGGTGGCCCGAGAAGCCGACCAGGCCCTGGATCGCGCCGATCGCTCGGGAATCGAATACCGATCCATCACCCGAACCGGCGAACCCATCCCCATGGAGTTTCGGGCGATCCGAATTCTGGACGACAACGGCAACCCGTTTCGGATCGTGTGCATTTCCCGCGATCTGCGGGAACAAAAAGCGGCGGAGGCCCGGGAGCGGGATCGGGAGGAAAAGCTGAACCACGTCGCCCGCCTGGCTTCCCTGGGGGTTTTGATTGCCGGAATGGCCCACGAAATCAACAATCCCAACCACGCCATCCAAAGCAACGCCCAGGCCCTTCGGAACATCTGGAACGGGGTGTTGCCGGTGGTGGCCGCCCACGTCGAAAAAGAACCCGACTTCCGCGTCGGGGCCTACGGTTTTTCCGATCTCCGCCGGCAGATGACGCGGGCGTTTTCCAACATCCAGGAAAGCTGCGAACGAATCAGCGGCGTCGTGACCGACCTGAAAGAATACAGCCGACCCGGAAACTACCGCCGCAATCAGCTCCTGGATTTATCCGCCGTAATCGGGCGTTCGGTCCGGCTAATGGAACCCCTGCTGAAGAAAGCATCTTTCGACGTTCGGGTCGAACTGGACGAAACGCCGCCCGTGATCGGGAACGGGCAACGGCTGGAACAGGTGGTGGTTAACCTGTTGCAAAATGCATGCATCGCCATGGATGGAAAACCGGGGGCGGTGCGAATCCAAACCCGCCGAGGCGAGACGGGCGAAACGGTGGAAATCCGCGTGGAGGACGACGGCCCCGGCATTCCCGAGGAGAACCGAAAGCGGATCGTCGAGCCCTTCTTCACCACCCGCCGGGAATACGGCGGCATGGGGCTTGGGCTGGCGGTTTCCGATAAAATTGTCCGGGATCACGAGGGAAAACTGGTTTTTGAAAACCGGGAAGGCGTCGGCGCCCGGGCGCGGGTGATCCTGCCGGTGGCGCAACGGGACGATCCCTCCCTCGACGAAAACGGATTTTCGCCGGAACCATCGGAACAAGACGAACTGGATTCATAGCCCACCCATCGCCCAAATAAAAAAGGACGTCCAAATGACCACAAATCCGATCAACCACTATCCCGCCGATCCGATCCTGCTTGTGGACGACGACCGGATATCGCGGGAAAGCATCGAATTTTTGATGAAATCCCGGGAGATCGATCACTTGATCGGCGCGGACGACCCGCGCCGCGTGATGGGCATCCTGAAAAATCGGACCGTGGAACTCATCCTGTTGGATCTGGTGATGCCCCACATCAGCGGGGAAGACTTGTTGCTCCAGATTTCAGAAAAATACCCGGAAATCCCCGTGGTGGTCATCACCGGCGTTCAGGACCTCGATACCGCCATCCGCTGTATGCGCCGGGGCGCATTTGATTACCTGACCAAACCGGTGGACGAAAGCCGGATGGTCTACGCCATTCGTCGGGCGGTGGAATTTCGCAAAATGCGACAGGAAATTGAGTGTCTTCAAAGCCACGCCCATGGCTGCCGGGAGGCGCGCCTGGAAAAACCGGAGGCCTTCGCCGGGATGATCACGCGAAGCCCGGCGATGTTCGCGCTGTTTCGAAACGTGGAAGCGGTTTCCCGCTCCGACATGCCGGTCCTTGTCACCGGCGAAACCGGATCGGGAAAAAGTCTCCTGGCGGAATCGATTCACGCTTGCAGCGGTCGCCGCGGGGCGTTCGTCGGCGTGAGCATTTCGGGACTGGACGAAGGAATGTTCGCCGACACCCTTTTCGGCCATGCGAAGGGGGCCTTCCCCGGCGCGGATACGGCGCGGGAGGGACTGTTTCGGAAGGCCGATGGCGGGACGCTGTTCTTGGACGAAATCGGCGATCTTTCCCCGGCTTGTCAGGTCAAACTGCTCAAATTGATTCAGGATCGGGAATACCTGCCGCTGGGCGCGGATACCCCGCGAAAGGTCGATCTCCGAATCGTCACCGCCACCCATCTTGATCTGTCCGAACGGGTGAAAGCGGGCCATTTTCGTCGGGATCTCTACTACCGGCTCCATACCCATGCCTTGCCGATCCCTCCGCTCCGGGAACGGCCGGAAGACATTCCCCTTTTGCTGGACCATTTTCTGGAAAAAACATGCCAAGCCCTGGGGCGGTCCAAGCCCTCGATTTGCAAGGACGTGATTCCGTTGCTTCAAAACCATCCTTTTCCCGGAAACGTTCGGGAGCTGGCCTCCCTGGTGCACGACGTGGCGACGCGGGATTCCGGCAAAACCCTCAAGGTTGAAGCTGTCGCCGAAAAACTGCGAAACCACGCCACCCCGCCCCGACTGCGCTCCCATTGCCTCCGGGAGGGCAATCCCTTTTCCCAAATGAACATTCTGCCCAACTATCGGGACGCCATGCTGATGCTGGTGGCCGAATCCATGCGTCGGGCCAAGGGCAACAAGGCCCTGGCCGCCCGTCTGGTGGGACTCTCGCGGCAGACCCTTGGGAAGCACCATCGCAAGCTGGAGAAGGAATTGGGCGTGGGCAACCCCTGCTGAATTCGGGGAGAAGGCAATCCGCCTTTTCCCCGACTTGCAATTTCACCGGTTCGCCCTCTTCCTCTCCCCGCCGATGCCCAAATCAAGGCGCCGCCGGAAGCCTTCGTCGACGAACAACTGGAAGCTTTGATTGAGGACGGTCATGGCTGAATCTCCCCAGCCCAAAAATTTCTCCAAGCCAAATCATTCCCCGCTTTCCGTCACTTTGATTTACGCGGTTGGCGCCGCGGCTTGGATATTCCTCTCCGATTGGCTGCTGAAATGGCTGTTTCGCGCCAACCCAAACTGGATTCAATTGGGCACGGCAAAGGGACTGGTCTTCGTTCTGGTCACCGCCGGATTCCTTTACTTTTTACTGAAGCGGCACGTTCTTCAAGCGGAACGAGAACGGGCCCGCCGCGAGGAGGCCCAACAAAAAGGCGAAATCATCAAGGAACGTTTCCAGATCCTCTTCGACAGTCTGGTGGAACCCGCGTTTCTCACCGACGCGAATCGAAACATTTTGCGGAGCAACCCGGCCGCCAAGCGGTTGTTTCAGACCACCGAGGGGGCGACCGAGGGCAATTTCACCTCCCGGGAGGATTATCTGGCGTTTGGGGAAAAGATTCGGGACATCCACGCGGCGGGCGGGGGACATGTGGAGTGGCGGTTTAAAACATTGGAAGGTCCTCGAGATTTCCGAATTTCCATTTCTCCGCTGCCCGAAGGCGGTCGGTTTTTCGTCCTCTCGGACATCTCCGACCAAAAAGTCGCCGAGGCCATGTCTCGCTCTTTAAATCAGGCTTTGGAAACCCGGGTCGCCGAACGCACGGCCGAGCTGGAAGCGGCCAACGAGGCGCTGCAAAACCAGGTGGATGAGCGAAAACGAGTCATGGCGGCCTTGCAAGAAAACGAGGAAACCTTTCGTTCCCTTTTTGAAAATGCCGGGAGTCTCATCGCCTTTCTTCGGAATCGGGTGATCCAAATGGCCAATCCGGCCTGTTCCAGGGCGCTGGGCTACTCCCCGGAGGAAATGGCCGGGATGAACACCCAAACGCTCCACATTTCCCCGGAAAAATACGAGGAATTCGCCCGGGAAGTGTACCCGAAAATCCAACGGGACGGCCAGTGGAACGGGGAATGGCCCTTTCGCCGCCGAAATGGAGAAATCCTTTGGTTTGAATGGAGCATGACGGGAAAAGAAGCCGGCGATCTTCTCTGCGTCGGCCATGACGTAACCATTCGGAAGCAGGCCGAAACCGCTCTTCGGGAAAGCGAATCTCGCTTCCGCTGGCTCATCCAGGCCCTGCGGCATCTGCTGTGGACCACCGATCCTTCCGGCCAGACCACTTTTCTCAGCCAAAGTTGGCGGGATTTTACCGGACACGATCCCGCGCGGCTGGCCGGGGACGAATGGAGCCGGTTCATCCATCCCGACGATGTCGTCCCCACCATTCGGCGGTGGAAATCCGCCCTCACCGGAGACGGGGAGCGGCTGGAAATGGAATTGCGCATGGAGCGGGTCGACGGGCTTTATCGCTGGATGAACGTGCTGGCGGTTCCGGTGCGCGACGGACGAAACCAGATTCGGCAGTGGATGGCCGTGGCGTGGGACATCCACGAATCCCGGGAGGCGCAGGAAAGGCTTCGGCGCAGCGAAGCGCGCTTTCGACGGCTGGTGAACCTCAGCCCCTACGGCATTGAAGAACTGGATACCGAGGGCCGCATCCACTTCGCCAATCCGGCCTTGGCTCGCATTTTCGGTCTGGAATTGGAAGAAATCACGTCCAAAACGATTTTTGACCTCGCGCGGGGAGATCCAGAGGAACTTCGAAGCTATTTTAAACACTTATGCGCCGAACGGCCCACGCCAACGCCCTATTTCGGAGAATACCTTGCGCCCTCCGGACGGTTGCTGCATATCCAGGTGGACTGGGACTACGTGGTGAACGACGCGGACGAGCTGGAAGGATTCGTGGCGGTGATCAGCGACATCACCCGGCGAAAGCGGGATGAAGACGCGGTGCGGGAAGCCAAGGAATCCGCCGAACGCCTCGCCCTCCGCGCGGAGGCGGCCACCCGCGCCAAAAGCCTGTTCCTGGCCAACATGACCCACGAAATTCGCACGCCTTTGAACGCCATTCTCGGCTATTGCCAAATTCTCCGTCGGGAACCATCGCTGCCGTCCCATTGCCGGGACCATATCGAAATCATGTATCGCGGCGGGAGACATTTGCTGACGATTTTGAACGACATTTTGGACATGTCCAAAATCGAAGCGGGCCGAATGCGGCTCCATCCAAAGCCCACCGATCTGTACCGGCTGATGGAGGACATGGCCGAGATGTTCGGGCCAATCGCCGCGAGCAAATCGCTGGAATTTCGGTTGAGCCGGGAAAAGGCGGACCACCGCTGGGTGATGACGGATCGATCCAAATTGCGGCAGGTGCTGGTGAATCTGTTGGGCAACGCCCTCAAATTCACGGCGGCGGGTTCGGTGTATCTGATCTTGGAAACCCGCCGCTTGGATTCCGACCGGGTACGGCTTTCCGTGTCGGTTGCCGACACCGGGCGCGGCATTGCGCGGGAAAGGATGGAAACCCTTTTCGACGCCTTCAACCAGGGCGAAGAAATCCCCGCCGAACATTCCGGAACCGGTTTGGGCCTGTCCATTTCCCGAGAAATTGTACGGTTAATGGGCGGCGACATCACCGTCGCGCCTGGGCCGGGAAAGGGCTCGGTGTTCCGGTTCCACGTGGAAGTGGAGCCGGCGGACCTGGAAGAGCCCCTGACGCTTTCCAAAGGGGACGTTGACTACCGAGCCCGGCTCCGGCTGCCGCCCGGGGCCTCGCCGCCCCGGGTGCTGGTGGCCGAGGATCGAAAGACCAACCGCGACATCCTGGTCCACATGCTGGAGGCCGTCGGGGCCGAAGTGCGCACGGCGACGAACGGAGGCGAGGCGGTGGCGGCCTGGAAACGGCTTCGGCCCGAACTGATTTTCATGGACCTGCGCATGCCGGTGATGGACGGTTTGGAGGCCACCCGTCGCATTGTGGAAACGGCTCCCCCAGACCGGTTGCCGATCATCATCGCCGTTACGGCCAGCGCCTTTGAAGAGGACCGGTCGGCAATCCTGGCCGCCGGTTGCCGGGACCTCCTGGTCAAGCCGGTACAGATGGAGGATATGCTTCGCATGCTTCGGGACACGGCCGGCTGGGAACTGGAATCGCCCGCGAAGCCTCCGGCTTCAACCGAAACGGTCCAAACATCGAAGGACATCGACCAGTTGTCCCCGGAGACGAGAGAGGCGTTGCTGAACGCCGTGGCCCGGGCGGATGTTCAGGGAATTGTCGGACTGGTTGACCGGCTGGAGGAAGACCTTCCGGCTTTCGCGGCCGCCGCCCGCAAACTGATGGAACGTTTCGACTACGAAACCCTTGCCCACTGGCTGACGAAAGAGAATTCGACATGAACGCCTCCGAACCCCTTGCCGGAAACATTCTGGTGATCGACGACAAGCCGGCCAATCTCCGCCTGCTCACCGACATGCTCGCCAAACGGGGCCACATGGTCCGGCCCGTTCCCGCCGGCAAGCTGGGACTGCGCGCCGCCCACGCGGAGCGGCCGGATTTGATTCTGCTGGACATCAAAATGCCGGAAATGAACGGCTTCCAGGTTTGCCGAAGCTTTAAGGAAACGCCGACCCTGGCGGACATTCCCATCATTTTCATCAGCGCCCACGCCGAAACCGAAGACAAGCTCCGAGCCTTTCAAATGGGCGCGGTGGATTACATCTCCAAACCGTTTCAGGTGGAAGAGGTGCTGGCCCGGGTGGAGGCCCACCTGACCATCCGCCGCCTGATGGAGGAAAACCAAAACTATCAGAAAAGCCTGGAGGCGGAAGTGGAGCGCCGAACCCGGGAAGCCGAGGCGGCCAACGAACGGCTGAGGAGCGTGAGCCAGACGGTGGAAATGGGCACCCTCGTTTCCGGCATTCTGCACGAGCTGAGAAACGCCCTGTTTCCCCTGTCCGCCACATCGGAAATGCTGATGGAGGATATGGATTCCCTGTGCCGTTTTTACCGGGAAAATGGATGGGAGGCCCCGCCCGGCGATCTCTCCCTTCGAATGGAGCGAATGGCCACCCTGACCGGGCGCCTGGAACCCTACACCCGAAAACTGGAACGCTTCGCGGAAACCATCCTTGCGGCCAGCCGAAACGTGCGGATGGAACCCGAACCCCAGCCCTTCGACATGCGCCGGTACGTGGAAGACCTGGAAAACCTGATCCGGGTCTGGTCCAAGCGGGGCGACGTTCGCAAGACCATCGCCATCCAAACCCGCATTCCGGATCACGCCGTAATGACCTTCGCCGACCCGGAGCATTTTTTCCAGATCGCCGCAAACTTCTGCAAAAATAGCGTGGACGCCATCCAGGAGAAAGGCACGATCACCATCGAGGCCCGGAACAACAGGGACTATCCGTCCGAATTTTACGTCGCCGATACCGGGCCGGGGATTCCCTTCGAAAAAATACCCAAAATTTTCCAACCCTTTTTTACCACCAAGGCGGCGGGCGTGGGGACCGGCCTCGGCCTCTCCATCAGCCGCGGACTGATTGAAAAGAACAACGGGCGGCTCATCATCGACATCCGCCCCGGACGGGGCGCTCGTTTCGGGGTGTGGCTGCCCCGGAGAGCCCCGGACGCTTGGGCCGCGGGGACGGTTCTTCCATCTGCCGACCCGAGATGAAGCGAAGGGGCAATGGGCCCTATTGGACCTTCGTTTTGCGAAAACGTCCGGGAAACCGGATTTTGTTCTCCATCATTACCCGAAACGACTTCTCTCCTCGCCAAGCGTTTGAACCGTTTCCCGGACCAGTCTTTTCAAACTCGCAAACCGCGCGTCCATCCGCGCCTCCAGGTCCATGATCTTTCCCGCGCTCTTCCGGATCGCCCGGGATTCGGCGGCGGTGAAGCGGTCGGGATTTCGATCCAGAAAAGGACCAATGTGATGGCAATGGCCCGCAATGGATTTCAACCGGTTAAACTGGCGGCGGGTCTGGCGAACCGCCCGCCGGAACCGGGGCAGGGCCTTTCGGAACTTCCGCCGGGCCTGCCGGAACGACCGACGGTCGCCCCGGGATTGGGCCGCCTCCATCTCCGCCAAAAGACCCTGCATTTTCCGGCATGTCGCCTCCAGGTTTCCCGCCCGGCGGGGCAATCGATTCTCCGTGCCGCGCCGCCACGCTTCGTAGAACGGTTTCAACCGTTTCAACCCCTGGGCGATGTTCGCCTCCCGGCGCTCCCGCCATTTCGCCCAATCCCGCCGCTCCGGAGATTCGACGTCGCCCAACCGCAGTTGCGGTTCCACCGTGGAAAACTCCGCCAATTGGCCCGCCGAAATTTCCGTTTCCGCCGGCTGATCCTCCACCGCCAGGAGAACGGCGCCCTCGTCCACCGCCACTGCCGTTTCGGTGTCCAGCGCAAAGGCCACCTCATAGGCCGTTCCCCGAACGCCAATCACCGCCGTGGGCGTGTGGATTTCCGGCGCGGAATCGCTTTGGGGAAACACCGCCCGGAGCACGCCGAGCGTGAGTCGGAAAATCAACGGCTCCTCATCGGACGCCAGAAGGGCGGCTTCCTCCGCCGCCAGCTCGGAATCCGCCCCCAGCGAAAGGGAACCGCCGTCCGCCAGCCGGCATTTCATTCGACCGTCTTCGCCGGTGCGAAGGGCGTCCCCGGTCCGGAATGCCAAACCGGGCGCACAGGGCCGCTCTTCGCCGTCGCTTCGAACCAGGTGCGCCGTTCCGACGCACTCCACGATTTCGCCGACCGCCGTTTCCCCGGCCCAGCCCGGCATCCCGCTCCCGATCAAAAGCGCCGCCGGGAACAACAGCCAACAGATCAAATTTCGCCTCGTCATGGCTCTTTCCCATTTGCCGTTTCATCCAGATGGGGACGGAAACCGCGCCCGGCCCCTTGCCCAGGTCCTGTCGATTCGCACGCTACCGGCTTCGGCCGAATTCCTCAACCAAAAGAAACGCCGGCGGCCCGAAGACCCCGGCGTTTCTTCTTCCCCGTTTTTCGCCCCGAACTACTCGTAAATCTTCTCCCCCTCCGCAAACGCCTCCGCCGCGTCGGCCTCGAAATCCCGGTATCCTCCGGCCTTCTTTTGGGCGAAATAGCCGCGATACCACTCGTGGGCGACGATCATGGACATCACCTCGTTGGAGCCGGTCCAGATGGAGGCCAGCCCCAGGTCCCGGACGATCCGCTCGATGGGGAAAATGTTGGTGTAGCCGATCCCGCCCATCACCTGCATGGCCTTCCGGGCCGCCTCCTGGCAGGATTCGGTGATGAACTTTTTCGTCTCGCTCACCAGCCGACGGATGGTTCGCGGGCCCTGCCCCGTGTCCACCGCGCGGGCCGTGGTGTAGGCCATGGAGCGGCAGACGTCCAGCAGCGTGGCCGCCTCCGCCACCTGAAAGCTGACGCCCTGGAAATTGTGAATCGTTTGGCCGAACGCCTTGCGCCGGGTGGTGTATCCGGTTGCGACGTCCACCGCCGGGCGGGCCGCGCCGATGGTCATGGCCGCCGTGCCCAGCCGCTCCGGAATCATCATGGTGTTGAACACGTCGTAGGCCCCGTTGACCCGGCCCACCACGTTTTCCCGGGGAACCCACGCGTCCCGGAACACCAGCCGACCGGTTCCCCCGCCCCGGCAGCCCATCAGCCCGTAGCGGTAGGACACCTCCACCCCCGGCCCCCGATCCACCACGAAACAGGTCAGCGCCTTGTGGGGATGGGCCTTGGGGTCGGGGTCGGTCCGCGCGTAGACCAGAAAATAATCGGCCCCCTCCGCCCCCACGATGAACCGCTTCTGGCCGTTGATCCGGAAGCCGTTGCCGTCTTCCCGCGCCGTGGTGGTGGTCCCGAAAAAGTCGGAACCGCCCCGGGGCTCGGTGAGGCATTCCGCCGCGAAGGTTTCCCCGGCCAGCAGCGGCTTCACGTATTTTTCCTTCAGGTGATCCGTGCCGTGCCGGACGATCGCGTCGCAGACCAGCTCCGCCCCCACGCCGAAGGTGCAGGCGAAAATGTAGCCCAGCGTCCCGATCTCCTCCATCACCGCGCAGGTGGTCACCCAGTCCATGTTCCGGCCGCCCCATTTTTTGGGATACCGGCAGCCCAGCAGATTCCGGCGGCCCGCCTCCCGCAGAAATTCCGTCGGAAACGTGATTTCCTCCCGGTCCATGGCCAGAATCATGTCCCGGGGGACCCAGGCCAC
>JBKHDD010000140.1:0-13106 GCA_046541515.1 Desulfococcaceae bacterium | reverse complement strand
TACTTGGGATTGGCGGGAATTTTCAAAAGAAAGTTTTGAACTTTACGGTTCCCAAGGGGATAAAAAGGCAACCCAAAAGCGGCTGGAGATATTGGCGGAGATTCCGCTTTTGGAATTGGGGCCGGAAGCTTTCGAACTTGCCCAATTATTGATCCGGGGCAAGGTTGTACCGGAAAAGGGCGCAGAAGACGCCTTTCATATTGCTATTGCGACGTTTTACGGAATGGATTGCCTTTTATCTGGGAATTGCCGTCATATTGCCAATGCCCGTATCCAGCTCGGGTTTTTGAATTGCCCGCCATTTGCGCGCCCGAGGCATTAACGGAGGAATGAAATGCGGGTTGATCCGATTGTAGAGGAAATCCGTACCTTTCGAGAGAAGCGAGCGGAGGCGTTTGCCTGCGACCTCCGGAAACTCTATGAGAATTTGAAAAGACGGGAAGGGAAAGCTGGGCGTGCGTTCGTCCAGTTGCCCATCCGGCGAAAAACTTCCGAAAAACGAGACGCCAAAGAAGCAAAACGAACCCATTCCGCCTGAAAGAAATGGATGTTGGCCGCATCCCAACGCTTTCGATGAGGTTTTGCGTTCCGTCGAAAGCGGGAAGCGTCCTTTTCTCCCGCCCGATCCCTTTTATTTTTATCCGATTTGCCTAAAGTGTCTAAAAAGGCCGAAAATCGCCCCCTATTCATTGTCCGGTTTTTGGCCCTTCTAAATCCTCATGAAGCAGCATTTGGCAACCGTTTAGCTGAAAAACGGTGGGGCCAAAAACTGGGCAAATTTTCAGAGCCGATTTAGACGGCCTACGATTTGCCGGGAGCAATTCCGCCAAGATTCCCCGCCCTCGCACCTCGGAAATCCCTTTTCCGAGGGACTTGGCAGTAGCTGAAATACCGTTTGGGATTTCCATTGCTCAACCGTGCCAGATTGCACGGAGGCGAATGCAATTCGCCCCTGTCCGATTCCGTCAAAAAAACGGCGTTGGCATGAAAACGGTACATTGAAAAATTCCGGGTCCCTGAAAAATCGAAGCCCCGGGCGAATCGCCGGGGGCTTCCGACCAACATCTACTGAATGCCGAGCGAAACCCCGAGGGAAATCTCGTCGAAACGAGAATCCCAATGGGGTTTTTATCGGCCGGCGATGGGCATCAGCCCCTCATGCCTTTGGCGATCCGCTCGCCCACGTCTCCGTCGATCTTCTTCCAGTATTCCAGCGCCCGTTCCAGCACCGGCTCGGTGACGCCGTTCTTGAGGTGGTTCACCACGTTGGCGACCAGCCGGTCCCGCTGTTCGTCGTTCATGACCTCGCGCACCAGGGTTCCGGGCTGGCCGAAATCGTCGTCGTCCTTGCGCAGGGTATAGGGGGCCCGGACGAAATCGCCGCTTGCGCTCCACACCGCGTCCTCCGGGTAGCGCTCGCCGTCGGCTTGGGCTCCGCCCTTGGAGTTGGGCGCGTACACCGGATCGGACGTCTTCCAAATCCGCATGGCGCCGCCCTTGCTGTAGCTGTGAACCGGACATTTGGGCGCGTTGACGGGGATGTGCTTGTAGTTGGCCCCCAGCCGGGCCCGATGGGCGTCCGCGTAGGAGGTCAAGCGGGCGAGCAGCATTTTGTCCGGGCTGACGCCGATCCCCGGAACCAGGTTGTTGGGCTCGAAGGCCGCCTGCTCGATTTCGGCGTGGAAATCGGTGGGGTTGCGGTCCAGAGTCAGTCGTCCCACTTCCTGCAGCGGGTAGTCGGCGTGGGGCCACACCTTGGTCAGGTCGAAGGGGTTGAACCGGTATTTTTCCGCCTCGTTGAAGGGCATGATTTGCACCTTCAGCGTCCAGCTGGGCGGATTCCCGTCCCGGATGGCGTTGAACAGGTCGCGACGGTGGAAATCCGCGTCCTCCCCGGCGATGCGGTCGGCCTCTTCGTCGGTGAGGAAATCGATGCCCTGGTCGGTTTTGAAATGATATTTCACCCAAAACCGCTCGCCTTTATCGTTCACCCACATATAGGTGTGGCTGGTGTAGCCGTTCATGTGTCGATAGGTTTTGGGCACCCCCCGATCGCTCATCAGGATGGTCACCTGGTGGGCGGACTCGGGGGACAGGGTCCAGAAATCCCACTGCATGTCGTGGTCCCGCAGGCCGCTGTCCGCGCGGCGTTTCTGCGAATGGATGAAGTGCTGAAATTTCATGGGATCGCGCACGAAGAACACCGGGGTGTTGTTGCCCACCATGTCGTAGTTGCCTTCGTCGGTGTAAAACTTCAGCGCGAAGCCGCGCACGTCGCGCCAAGTGTCTGGGCTGCCGGATTCGCCGGCCACCGTGGAAAATCGGGCCAGGACCTCGGTATTGGTTCCGGGCTGAAACACGCCCGCCTTGGTGTAGGCGCTGACATTTTGGGTTACCTGAAAGTGACCGAAAGCCCCGGAGCCCTTGGCGTGGGGCTGACGGTCCGGAATCATCTCTCGGTTAAATTGGGCCATCTGCTCCATGAGGTAATGGTCATGGTGGAGCAGGGGGCCATCCGGCCCGACGCTGAGCGAATACTCGTCGCTGTTTACGGGGATGCCGGCATCGGTGGTGGTCGGTTTGCGTTTTTCGTCCGTCATGGAATTTCCTCCTTCGGGCCAGCTCAGGCCGAAAACCTGAGCCACGCTTAGTTTGTCGTCCGTCATGAAATTTCCTTTTGCGGCGGTTTGCGTTGCCATTTCGGAAAATCGCCACGGAGATGTCGGGCGAGGTTTCCTTCCGTTTCGGCCGCCTCTTTTCCAGGCCCTGGGCGTGCGTGCTGAAAGAGGCCGGCCGAACGGCGGGAGAATCCTTGTTTCACGGAGACGACATAGAAACCATCGGAGAAATCCTTTATTTTGCCGTCAAAAAAGGTGGTTCCCCGATGGAGCCGAGTAATGATGAAAAACCGATTCAAGGGCTTGGGATGGATGAAACGCGGGACAAGCGCGGAAGAGCTTCCCCGAACCGCGCCCATGGGGGGCGGCTCGGCGTCTTTCCCGAACCGATCCGAAAACGGAATGCCTCCGAATTGTATTTTGTTTTTAAATAGGAAGGGTTCCTATGCAAGTGGCCAAAAAAAAGATCGGGCCGGACTTTATTTTTTCCGGCAACTGTCACAGATTCCCTTGAGGTGAACCACCTTTTCCCGAATCAGATATTTTTCCGCGATTTCCGGCGGAACGTCCAGTCGGTCATAGCCGTCGTGCTGGAAATCCACGATGACCCCGCAGGACATGCACCGGAAATGATGATGGGGTTCCAAGTTGGGATCGAACCGCTTGGGGTCGCCGGAGCTTTCCACCACCCGCGCCAGACCGATTTTGTGGAACGTCAACAAGGTTCGATTGACCGTATCCAGGGAAATGTTCGGAAACGTTTTTCGGACCCGCTCCAGGATGGCCACGGCGGACGGATGCTCCCTGGAAGAAATCAATTCTTTGTAAATCGCCGCGCGCTGGGGCGTCACGTTCAGGCCATGCTTGCGGCAGATTTCCTCGAAGGGAATATCCGGAGATTGAGATTTGCTCATAATATGGGGCCGATCGTTGGAAAAAACGGGAACGGAAGTCTTCGGGCGGCTCGCCAACCGCCATTCGCGTTACATCCATTATCGTAGTGCGTCCTATTTCGTCAAGGCGCGATTCTTCCGGCGAGATGCTTGGCCCCCGGTAGTCCGATGTCCGATCCCTCGAATCCCTTCGGGACGATTCCCGCGGCGCCTCTTCGTTTCTCGCGCGGGAGGGGGCCCGCCTTTTCCCCGGCGCCGGGGAAATCCGCCTTCGGTTCCGCACCCTTCCACATCTTTGGTCCCCTGGGAATAAGGAAAATCCCCCATTTACCCGAACCCTTCTTTTTATGGAAAATGGGTGGATGAAAACTTTCCATACGCTTCAAACATTGGCCGAAACGGTCGCCGACCAAGGCGACAAGCCTTTTTTGGTGGAAATGACCAAAGATGGCCGGCGGAGGTATTCCTACGCCACCTTGTCTCGGACGGCGCGGAGACTGGCGTCCGAACGGATTCAGGAGGAGGTTCAACCGGGGGATGTGGTCGGTCTGTTCGCTCCCTTGGGGTTTCGCTGGGTCGCCGCCTGCCTTGCCATTCTGGAGGCGGGCGGCGTGGTGATGCCGCTGGATTTGCAACTGGAAACCGAAACCCTCCGCCGCGTCCTGGAAGACAGCCAACCCGCGGCCGTTTTCTCGGATTCCGACAATGAAAAGCGGCTTGGGAACGTCAAACCGGACGCCACCCGAATCTTTCCGCTGGAGGACGTTCCGGAAACGGACGCGGACGGGACCGAGGCGCATTCGTTCGCCGATCGGCGCTCTTTGCCGGAGATGGCCCCGGAGGACCCGGCGGCGATGTTTTACACGTCGGGCACCACCGGTCCGCCCAAAGGGGTCCCCCTTCGCCACGCGAATCTGGCGTTTCAGTTGAACACCATCTGGAAATCCGGACTGGCCCGATCCGACGACCGGATCATGCTGCCGCTTCCCCCCCACCATGTGTATCCCTTCGTGATCGGCATTTTGCTGCCCCTGGCCTTGGGGCTCACGCTGGTTCTTCCCCATTCCCGCACCGGCCCCCAGCTCGTCCGGGCCTTGCGGGAAGGAGATGCCACCCTGTTGATCGGGGTTCCCCGGCTGTACGACGCGCTTTATTCCGGCATTGCCGATCGCATTGCCCCCTGGGCCGCCGCGCGACGGGTGTTGGACGCCGTCCTCCGGGCCGTTGGTTGGGTGCGCAAGACCACGGGGCGATCTCCCGGCCGGCTGCTGTTTCGCCCCCTCCATGAACAATTCGCCCCTCGGTTGCGCATCATGGCCTCCGGCGGCGCGCCGCTGGACCCGGAACTGGGCTGGAAGCTGGAAGCCCTGGGCTGGCCGGTGGTGATCGGCTACGGCCTGACGGAAACGGCCCCCTTGCTGACGATCAAAGTGCCGGGCGATCGGCGTTTAGAGACGGTGGGCCGGGCCGTGGAGGGCGTCCGGCTTCGGATCGATCCGAAGGCCCTGCCGGAATCGGCCCGGGAGGGCGCGCCGCCGGGAACGGGGGAAATCCTCGCCAAGGGGCCCAACGTCTTTCCCGGCTACCACAATCTTCCCGAAAAGACCGAGGAAACGTTCACCGAAGACGGCTGGTTCCGCACCGGAGACCTGGGGGTTTTGGACGACGACGGATACCTTCGGGTGACCGGCCGAGTGTCCACCCTCATCGTGACGCCGGGCGGGGAGAACATCCAACCCGATCAAATCGAAGAACAAATTTCCGCGAGTCCGTTGATCCAGGAGGCCGGCGTGCTTCAAACCGAAGACGGCGAGCTGGCGGCGCTGGTCGTGCCCGATTCCGGCGAAATGGGCCGACAGGGGATTCGGGACGTGGACGCCGCCGCAAGAAAAACCCTTTCCGAGATTTCCCGGTCCCTTCCGTCGTATCAGCGGATCCAGGAATCGGCCGTGACCCGGACCGCCCTGCCCCGGACCCGGCTGGGAAAAATCCGGCGGCACCTGCTGGCGGAGCGGTATCGGGAGGCGCGGGACGCCGAGGTTTCCGGGGAAGGAAAGCGCTCCGGTCCGATATCCGCGGAAGAGATGTCCGCCGAGGATCGATCCCTGCTGAACGATCCCAACGCCGAAGCGGTCTGGACCTATCTGGCGGAACGGTATCCCGACCAGCCGCTGACGCCCGACGCCGTTCCGGAACTGGACCTGGGCGTGGATTCCATGGAGTGGCTGAACATCACCCTGAACATTCGGCGGCGCACCGGCGTGGAACTGGAAGAGGAAACCGTCGCGGAAATCGGGACGGTGCGAGAGCTGCTTTCCGCCGTGGCGGAGCGGGGGGAGGGCGAGGCCGCTCAATCCCTGGAGTCTCCCTTGGAGGAGCCGGAAGCGGCGCTGAGTCGGGAACAGCGTCGCTGGCTGGAACCGGCTCGGCCCGGGGAACGGCGGGCGGCCAAGCTCTTGCTGGGTCTGGACCGGTGCGTGATGCGCGGCCTTTTTGGGCTCCGGGTCCGCGGCCGGGATCGCCTTCCGGAGTCGGGGCCGTTCATTGTCGCCCCCAACCACGTCAGCTATCTGGACCCCTTTGCCGTGGGGGCCGCGCTGGGATATCCCGTGTTGGAGCGAGTCTACTGGGCGGGCTTCAGCGGGATCATGTTGCGAAACCCGTTTTTTCGGTATTTCAGCCGCTTGGCCCGCGTCGTGCCCATCGATCCGGTAAAAGGGGTGATTTCCAGCATGGCCTTTGGCGCGGCGGTGCTGCGGCGCGGGTACGGCTTGGTCTGGTTTCCGGAGGGGGGCCGTTCGCCCACGGGGCGGTTGCAGCCCTTCAAAGCGGGCGTCGGCGCACTGCTGGAACACGATCCGGTTCCGGTGGTCCCGGCGCTGGTCCGGGGAACCGATCACATCCTCCCGGTGGGCCGTTTCGTTCCTCGGCGCGGGGACATTTCCGTGACCTTCGGCGAGCCGGTGGATATTGAAACGCTTAAACGGAAGGGAGAGGGGGCGGAAAAACGGGAGCGGATCGCCTCGGGGCTCCGAGAAGCGGTGGCGGCGCTGGGCGCGGAAGGTTCTCGTCGGTTTTAATTCTTGCAACCCTTTCAGCGAAACGGGAACCCCTCGCCGCTTGCCGGCGAGCTGAATCGGTCCGAATTGCTTGGGGAAAAACGGCCGGGATTGTAAAACATCGATTTCAGGTTCGCCTATTTCATGTTGGTCAGGGCCCAAGTGACGCCCGTTACGACCTCGGCCATTTTTTCGAAATCCAACGTGTCCATCGTGTCCGATTCCCGATGATAGTTCGGATTCCGGAAATAGGCGGTATCGGTGATCATGACGGCTTGGTAGCCGAAATGCCAGTAATTCCGATGATCGGACTCATCCACGCCCGGAACCAAGGCGGGGGCTTTCAGCGTCTCGACGCCGATGGCCGCGGTTTTCATGTATTCGGCCATTCCGTCCACCAGGGAGCGGCTTCCGAAATTTCCAACGACCCCGATGAAATCGCCCACCGATGGATAAAACCATTTCATGATGGCAAACGGATATTCCTGGGAATCTTCTTCCGACGTGAAGTATCCGATCATTTCCAGAGAGATCATCCCGCGAACCGTTTCCCCGGCCTTGTAAAGGGATTCGGCATGGATAAAGCTGCCCATTCGGTCGGTGAGGAAAAAAGGAGGTTCTTCCAGGGTGTAGGCGACGAATTCGATCTCGAAGGCGGTTTCCAGTCCGTTCGCGCGGATCAGCCTCGCGATTTCCAGCAGCCCGGCAACGGCACTGGCGTTGTCGTCGGCCCCGGGTTGGTTGTGGAACACATCGTAATGGGCCCCGACGACCATTTTGGGTTTTTGGCTGTCCCCATAGCGGGCGATCACGTTTTGGTACGATTTCCCCTGGACGGTGAAGCGTTGAATTTCGGGCTCGTAACCATACGTCTTCAGTTGGCTTTCGATGAACCACGCGGCTTTGTCCAGGCTTTTGGGGTTCCGATAATTTCGATAGGGACGAATATTCGTTAGGAATCCAACCGATTCCGTAAGGTTTTCAATGTTTGCCTTCAAATGGGGAGGAGGGGACGGTTTGGGGGGGCCGGAACAGCATACCGCAGAAAAAAGGGTGATGGGAATTAGCGTGATTTTTAGAAAATTCATGGTCTTGGAATGCTTTTTGGGCGGGCGTCCATTTTGGCGGTTGTCCTTGGGTTGATTGTGCACGGGAAAGCCTGCCGACGGCCCGCCCCGGTTTGGAGGTTTGATTGCGATTTCTTTTCGGTCGGCCTCCGCCATCGCTCGGTTCTTGATCCTTAACGGGGTTTTGGCGGATTTGTCAACGCGGTCCGGGAATGGATCGGAGCGACCCGGAGGGCGAACGCAAAGGCGCCGCCGGAGGGCAAACGATCCGGCGGCGCGCGATGTTTCGTCTGGAGCTTTGGGAACAGACGTTGTTCTCCCTCTACGCCGCCACCTTCCTCCGGCTCTGGGATGGAAACGGCGGTTCCGGCAAATCCGGCGTTTCTTCGGTCTCGGGCGGGGACAACTCTTTCGCCGGCAGTTCGAAGTCGGGCGGCGCGTTGAGCATGTGGACCGTCCGGGTGGGGAACGCGAACGAAACGCCGATCTCCTCCGCCATGTCGATGATGTCGCCCACCAGGGAATGGCGAATCCGGATCTGCTCGTCGTAGCTGAACACCCGGACAAAGCCCCAGAATTCGATGTCGATGGAGGAATTGCCGAAATTTTGCAGGGCGATGTAGGCGTCCTCGGAATCGGCTTCGGGCTCCGGTTCTGGCTCGGGTTCGGGCGGCTGGACGGCCGGTATGGCGTCGAGCCGGCTCCGAAGCTGATGGAGCAGGGGCGTCGAATCCAGGTTCTCCGCCAAAAAGTCGTCAATGGCGGCCAGATCCGCCATCATGGCGGCGTGGGGCTCGGCCTCCATCTCGAAGCCTTCCGGGAAACCGTCCAGCTCGGCCTGGACCTTCTCCAGCCACCATTCAATGGCGTTGATCCGGGCCTTCTTCCGTTTTTTGGGGGGAAACAGGTCGTCCCAAAAATTCTCGATCATTCCCCGGTACATGGCCATGGCCGGGGCAAGCTGCCCCGGCCCCCGGCTTTGGAGGAGCCCCACAAAGAGATAGCCGGCAATCAGGAGATTCTTCGACTTTCGGGACAACAATTCGGTCCCGAGTTCGACGATTTTCGCCCAGTCGGTTACGCCCTCGCTGGTGGGCGATGCCATTTTTTCGATCTCAGACTGAATCACCTCATATTCCGGCTCGTAGCGGGCATCCTCGCCGGCGGGGGAATCAGGGGGGATGGGCTCGGTTCCAATATCAGGGATAATGCTTATTTCGCCATTCACATTTTCACTTCCGGATCGGGTACCTCGAATCGGGGGATGAATCTGGTTTCAGACTATACTTTCGGCGGTTACAAATTGAGTTTTTGAACGGTAGGGGCAGGCCCCCGTGCCTGCCCTTCGTTGGACAGGGCAGGCACGGGGGCCTGCCCCTACGCCCGATTTTCCGTTCTTCGAAAACGCAATTAATGCCGCCTCCAATTATAACAAGCTGAATTCATTAGGCCGGATATCCCTTATTGAAAGAAATCGGAGCTTACCATATTTTTCCCCGGACTGTCATCATTTTTTTAATGGCCATTCAGCCGTCAATCCAAACCCGCCGCCTCGATGAAGCACCCTTCGCCGTCGTTGATTTGGGAGGCGCCCGTGCCGCTTGCCAAGGCCGCCGGCGGGGCCGGCGGAGTTTCGCCGTCGCCGGCGATGGCGCGGGCGGCGCCCAGAGCATCCAGCCAGTCCGCCCCCCGCCGGAGGGCGCGGGTGTAAAGGGGCGTCTCTGTGCGGGCGTCCGCGGGAAAGCGGAGGGCGACCCCTTCGGCCCGCGCCCGGACCCAGTAGCCGTCCCCGCCGTTTAGGATCTCCGCGTCCGGCCGGTATTCGCCCTCCTCCCACCGCCAGAGCCGCTTGTCGAGCCACGGGTTGTCGGCGGGCAGATCCGCCAGGGGCGTCGGCCCGGCCACCAACTCGCAGGAGCCGCCGGCGCCGCCCTCTCCGGCGTACACCAGGAGTTCGACCTCCCGCCAGGGATAGTTGCCGCCGTCGGGCGCGGCGATCATGTTCCAGCCGCGATCGGCGGATGGATCAAACGCCAGATCCAGCTCGTTGGCGTGGAACGGGCTGGCCGCCGCGCCCCGAAGCGTGATCTCCAGCCCTTCCCGGGCCAAAATCCAGACCGGTCGGCCGGGTTCGAAGGGGATCCCTTCTCCGTACTCGACATAGCCGCCGATCCGGGGATCGTAGACCCCGATCCGTTGGAACCTGGGATCGTATCCGCCGATGAGATGGCCCATGGACGACTCGGCCGTCCCCCCGGGGTCCACGGGGATGGAGATCATCCGGTAGTCGGCGGAAGTTTCGCCCGGCGGAACCGAGAGGGTATGGGCTTGCGTCGCCGCTCCGGCCGTAAAGCTCCGCTCCTCGGACCACGCGGTTCGACCGGTCCGCGGATCGACGTATCCGGCCTGCCACGCATAGGTTTGGCCGCTGTGGACGCCGGAGACGGCGTAGCCGGCGAGGTCGCTCCCTTCATGGAAAAAGCCGGGCGGGTCGGTGGGACACCCATAGCCCCGTTCGGCCCGGCGGACCCGCCATTGGACCCGAAGTCCGGGGGGCCGTTGTCCCTCGGGCGGCAGGGCCGCCGTCAGCCGAACCGTCTCCGCCTCGAAGACCGCCCCGTCCTCCGGTCCCGTCAAGGCGGGCGGGGACGAGGGAAATGCCTGCCCCGGAAACACCCGCACGGACACCGCGTCCCGGAACGTATCCCCATCTTCGTTGGTGATGGTCAGCTCGAAAGAAAGGACCCCCCCGTCACCGCCGACTTCGGGCGCCGTGAAACGGGTCACCGGAGATTCGGGGTTCGACAGGCTCACGGCCGGGCCGCCGGTCTGGGTCCATCGATAGGCGACGGTTTCTTCTTCCGGGACCGTGGAGTCGGCGGCGTCCAGGGTGACGGGCGCGCCGGAAACCGTCTCCTGGTCCGGGCCGGCGTCGGCGATGATGGCCGGGGACCGTTGATATTCGATGGAGAGCCGCGAGGCGGCGAGATTGCCGTTGCCGGCCGCGTCCCGGGCACTGTTCGGCGGCAGGTCCACCGTCACCTCTCCCTCGGCCTCCGGAGTCACCGAAAAGGTGTAGGCATCCCCGCTTCCCTCGAAATCGCCGACCGTCCCGTTGGTCACCGACAGGTCTTCGGCCTCGAAGCCGGTGACCGGCTCGCTGAAAGTGGCCGTCATCTGGATGGGCGAAGCGTCGGTGGGATCGGGCGCCTCGGTGGAGAGGGTCGCTTCCGGCCCCGCGCTCAGATAGGTCCGGACCAAGATGTCCGACGCGAGGCTTTCGTTGCCGGCCGCGTCCCGGGCCGCCCCCGGCAGAATTTGAATCGTCACCAGACCGTCCGCCGCAGGGGCGACGGCAATGGCGTAGGCGTCCCCGGCGCCGTCAAAGCCGCTCACGGTCCCGTTGGTCACGTCCACGCCGGCGGCCTCGAAGCCGGTCACCGGCCGGTCGAAGGTCGCCGTCACCTCGATGGGCGAGGCGTTGGTGAACTCGGGGACTTCGGTGGACAGGGCGGGTTTCGGCCCCGTGCCCAGGTAGGTCCGGATCAGGGGGGCCGAGGCGAGGCTTTCGTTGCCGGCCGCGTCCCGGGCCGCCCCCGGCAGAACCTCCACCGTCACGGCACCGTCCGCCAGCGGCGCGACATCGAAGGCGTAGGTCGCGCCTTCCCCGGCAAATCCCGTCACCGTGCCGTTGATCGCCGTCACTCCCGCGGCGTCGAAACCGATCACCGGCTCGCTGAAGGTGACCGTGAAAGGGATGGGGGCGTCGGCGGTGGTCTCCGGAGACGAGGAGGACAAGGTCGGCTCCGGCGGGACGCCGTCGTAGGTCCGGACCAGGGAGGCCGACGCGCGGTTTTCGTTGCCGGCCGCGTCCCGCGCCGCCCCCGCCCGAATCTCCACCGTCACCGGGCCGTCCGCCAGCGGGGCGATCCGGATGGAATAGGAGGCCCCGGCGCCGTCGAAGCCGATCACCGTCCCGTTGGTCGCCGAAACGTCGGCGGCGTCGAAACCGAAGACCGGCTCGCTGAAGTTCGCGGCGAACCGGATGGGATCGTCGGCGGTGGGCTCCGAAGACGAGGAGGACAGGGTTGCGTTCGGCGGAGTGGCGTCGTAGGTTCGGACAAGGGGCGCCGCGGCGAGGTTCCAGTTGCCGGCCCCATCCCGGGCCACCTCGGCCGGAACGTTCACGGTCACCGCCCCTTCGGCCGAAGGGATCACCGAAACGGCGTAGGTCGCCCCTTCGCCCGCAAAGTCGCCCACGGTCCCGTTGGTCGCCGACACGCCGGCGGCGTCGAAGCCGGTCACCGGCTCGCTGAACGTTATCGTCACTTCGATGGGGGAAACGGACGTGGAGTCGCCCGACGGACTGGACAGCGTCACGGCGGGGCGTTCGTCGTCGTATTGCCGGGACAGCGTAGCGCCGTCCCGGATTTCGTTGCCGGCCATGTCTTCGGCCGCGTCCGCCGGGAGTTCCACCGTCACCGCCCCGCCAACTTCGGGGGTCACCGAAACCGTGTAGGTATCCCCGTCGCCGGAGAAATCGCCGATGGCGCCGTTGTCCACCACCAGGTCCGCCGCTTCGAAACCGGTCACCGGTTCGCTGAAGGTCGCCGTCACCTCGAACGAGTCGCCGACGATGTCCGGCGCCGGGGAGGAGAGGGTCGCCGTCGGTCGAATGCCGTCGACGACCAGGTCCGCGTTGGCGGACAGGGAGCCTTCCGCGCCCGGCTGGGGAAGGGTCGTGATGGCGCTTAGGCCAAACGAGTCTCGAAGGGTTCCGGTCAGGGCCTCCGAAGAGGCATAAGCCAGATCGGCGCTCTCCTCCGCCTCCGAGACGGTGTAGGCGAAGCGCAGAACCTCGGTTCCGCCGCCGTCAAGGTAATCGGCGGCCGCGTCGGCGGTCCCGGTTGCAAGGGTCAGGGACGGGCTTCCGACCGTCGAAACCGCCGCGGAAAACTCGACGGCGACGCCGACGGTATCGCCGATTCCGTAAAGGCCGTCGGGGTCCGGGGAGAAGACCGACGTCACTCGGTTCAGCGTCAGGGAAACGCCGTGGGACGGGTCCGCCTGCGAAAACGAAATCCAGCCGAGGTTTTCCGACCAGGCGTAGCCGTCGAAACGGCCGGTGGCCGGATCGACGGTCACGCCGCCGTCGGTCGGGCTGAAATTGATCCATCCGGCCACCTCGCTCCAGGCATAGCCGGAAAGACCTCCGGCGCCGTCGCGGTTGACGCCCCAGTCGCCGGCGGTGGTGTTGCCATAGGTGTGGGGGCCGCCCCCGTCGTGGCTTCCAAGCTGAATCCATCCCAGGTTTTCGGCCCAGGCAAAGCCCTCCAGATGGTCGCCGTACACCCGGACGCCGCCGTCTGACGGGCGGAAATTGACCCAGCCGGCGGTCTCGGACCAGGCGTACTTTTCCACCGTGTCGATATTGGTTGCCGTTGCCGGCGTCGGGGCGGCCCAGAGGCA
>JBKHDD010000139.1:0-13217 GCA_046541515.1 Desulfococcaceae bacterium | reverse complement strand
GGCCCAGAGGCGGGGGTTCCGGAGGCGGTCGATCCCGAAGACGACGACGCCATTCTCTGGTTCGACGACGAGCCGGAGGCGGAACCGCCCGCCGAATCGGACGGTTCCAACGGGGATTCGGAAGACGACGATTTGGGCGACAATGTGGAACTTTTCTGATGACCGGGTTTGACGGCCGGGCGGGGGGCGCGCCGGATCGTCGGTTGGAAAACGGAAACCCAAAAACCGACGACCTTAACCGACGACCCCAGGTGACAAACGGGCCGCACGGCGCACGCGGACCGTCAAACGGTCGCCAGGGCCATGGCCCACGCGCGACCAGGGTACAGCGGGGTATGCGATGCAGGCGAGCAAAGAGACGCGGGACGGCGCCGCCGTCCTGAAAGTGGCGGGTTCCATGACTATCTACGAAGCCGGCGACCTTCGCGCCGCGTTTCTGGAGGAATTCGCGGCGAACGGGGGACTGGTCCTCGATCTGGAGGCGGTATCCGAGTGCGACACGGCGGGCGTGCAACTGCTCTGCTCCGCGCGGGTGACCGCGGAAACCGAAACCCGAACGTTCCGGATCGAGGCGGTCTCGAGCGCGGTTCAAGACGCGCTCGCCGCGGCCGGCTTGACCCTGAAAGCGGTTCTGCCCCGGAACGAGGAGGTATGAGGATGGGCAAGGTAATCATGACGGCGGACGACTCGGCCAGCATCCGACAGATGGTTTCCTTTACGTTGAAAGAGGCCGGGTACGACGTGGTCGAGGCGGTGGACGGCCGGGAAGCCCTGGACAAACTGGTTGCCCAGCCGGTTCACATGCTGGTTACGGACCTGAACATGCCCAAAATGGACGGCATTGAGCTGATCCGCCGGGTCCGGAGCGAATCCCGGTATCGATTCATGCCCATCATCATGTTGACCACCGAATCCCAGGCCGCCAAAAAACAGGAAGGCAAGGCCGCCGGCGCCACCGGCTGGATCGTGAAGCCGTTCAAGCCCGAACAGCTTCTGGCCGTGGTCCGGAAAGTGCTGGGATAGCCTCCCCCATGCCCGACTACGCGGACACCTTCCGCCAGGAGGCCGAGGAGGTTCTGGCGGAGATCGAAACGGACCTCCTGGCCCTGGCCGAACGGCCCGACGCGCCGGAGCTGATCAACCAGGTCTTCCGGGCGGTCCACACCCTCAAGGGGTCCGGGGCGATGTTCGGCTCGGAACCGGTGGTGGCGCTGGCCCACGAGCTGGAGACGGTTCTGGACCGCGTTCGAGAAGGGGCCATTCCCGCGGATCGGGAGCTGGTCAATCTGGGGCTGAAGGTCCGGGACGCGCTGGCACGCCTGGTGGCCGGAGAGGCGGCGGAAGCCGAGGCGGAGGAACTTTCCCGCGTGTTGCGGAACCAGATGAACGGAAGCGGACGGCGAGCGCCCCTTCCTCCGGCCCTTCCTCTGGAAGGGCACCGGCGGACCTTCCGCGTCGCGGTGCGGCCTTGCCCGGACCTGCTGATCAACGGCACCCGGCCGTTGCTGTTGCTGGACGAGCTTCGCGGCCTGGGGACCTGCGAGGTTCAGGTCCGCCGGGAACGGGTTCCCGCCCTGGCCGATCTGGATCCCGAGCGATGCTACCTGGCCTGGGACCTGTGGCTGACCACCGAACAGGACGCCAACGCGATCCGGGACGTGTTCATCTTTGCCGAAGATCGATGCCGGGTGGCGTTGAGCGAAATCGACGCCAACGGCCGCATTCGCCGGCGGCTGGTCTTCGGCGGCGACGCCGAATCCGACGGAGACCCGTCCCCGGCCACGTTCGCCGACGACCTTTTTCCCGCCCAGGCCCCGAGCGAAATGGCGGAACCGATGGCGGAACCGATGAAGGATGCTCTCCACCGAGATTCGTTTTCCGAGCCCTTCTCGGATTTTCTCGGCGAAGCCGACGCGCCGGAAGGGGAGGGCGAAGCCTTCGGCCTCGTCCCGAAAACCGAGGACCCGCCAACCACGCCCCGGGATCGGGCCACCGTGCGGGTTCCGGCGGAGCGGTTGGACGCCCTGGTGGACTTGGTGGGGGAGCTGGTCACCGTCCAGGCCGGCCTCAGCCGACTGGCCCGCCGGGCCGAGGAGCCCGAACTGAACCGGCTGGCGGAAGCGGTGGAACGGCTGACCGCCGACCTGCGGGACACCACCATCCGGGTTCGCATGACGCCGCTGGGGACCGCCTTCAACCGCCTGCGCCGGCTGGTTCACGACCTTTCGGATCGACTGGGCAAACCGGCCACGTTGCGGACCGCCGGCGGGGAGACCGAGTTGGACAAAAGCGTCATGGAGGGTCTCCTGGACCCGATGGTCCACCTGCTTCGAAACTGCCTGGACCACGGCATCGAACCGCCGGCCGAACGAAAGGCGGCGGGAAAGCCGGAGACGGGCCGCATTTCCATTTCCGCCCGCCACGCCGGCGGGAGCGTGGCCATCCGCATCGCCGACGACGGCGCCGGCATCGACGCCGAGGCGGTGCGAAAACGGGCCGTGGCCCGGAACATGCTGCCCTCCGACGCCCGTCCCGATCCGGATACGCTGTTTCGCCTGATTTTCGAACCCGGCTTTTCCACCCGGGAAACGGCCGGGACGCTTTCGGGCCGGGGCGTGGGGCTGGACGTGGTGCGAGACCGGGTGGAGGCCCTTCGTGGCCGCATCGAGGTGACCAGCCGCCCGGGAGAGGGAACCGCGTTCCTTCTCACCCTTCCGTTGACCCTGGCCATCATCGAAGGCCTGCTGGTGAACGTTGGCGGAGTCCGGTACGTGCTGCCCCTCGCCGCGGTGGAGGAATGCATGGAGGCCCCGGTCTCGGGTCCGGACGGACCCCCGGGGGATGGGCTGGACGGCCTGGTCCGGGTTCGCGACGCGGCCTTGGCGCGGGTGAGCCTCCGGGATCTGTTTCGGGTAAACGGAACACGGCCGGAGAACGACCAATTGGTGATCGTTCGGGCCGGGGATCGCCGGGCCGCGCTGGCCGTGGACGAAGTGATCGGCGATCATCAAACCGTCATTAAATCCCTGGGCGCGGTCTATCGACGGGCCCGGGTCTATTCCGGGGCCACGGTGCTGGACGACGGCCGGGTGGCGCTGATTCTGGATCCCCAGCGGCTGGTGGAAACCGCCGAGGCGGAACAATTTTCGGAAGGGGGGGGCGCAGGTTCGTGGTTGTCGCCATCGTAAACAACAAGGGGGGAACGGGCAAAACCACCACGGCGGTGAACCTGGCCGCCGGCATGGCCGCCCAAGGCCGACGGGTGCTCCTGGTGGATCTGGACGCCCAGGCGTCGGCCTCCTTCGCCCTGGGGGCGGGCGATCCCGCCGGGGGACCGACCCTGGTGGACGTGCTTTTCGGCGGCCGGTCCATCCAGGAGGCGGCCCGATCCACGCCCGTTCCGGGACTGACGTTGATCCCCGCCGAAATGGAGCTGGCCAGCGCGGATCTGATGCTGGCGGACGCCCCGGATCGGGAGCGCCGCCTGGCAGCGGCCCTGGCGCCCTGCCGTCCGGACGGCGCCTTTCCCCACGACCTGTTGTTGCTGGACTGCCCGCCGGCCCTCTCCCTGCCGGCCGTCAACGCCCTGGTGGCCGCCGACGGGTTGATCGTGCCGGTGACGCCGGAATATCTGGCCCTGGAGGGGCTGGTCAATTTGATGACGGCGGTGGATCGAGTTCGACGCGGACTCGGAGCTTCGGCTCCGCTGCTGGGCATTCTCTTCACCCTGACGCCGCCGGGAGGAAAGGCGGCCAAGGCGGTGATAAACCTGGTGCGGGAGCGGTTCGGCGACCAGGTCTTTGAAACCGAAATCCGTCGGGACGTGCGCGTGGCCGAAGCGCCCGCCTACAATCAAACCATTTTCGAATACGCGCCGGATTGCCGGGGGGCCGCCGGTTATCGCGATCTGACGGAGGAACTGGCCGAGCGGCTGGAAGCTTTGGCGCCGTGACGCCAACTCGGCCCCGGCGGAGCAGGAGAGAGGACCATGAAAAGCAAAATTGACCGCAGCATCTTCGAGCGCGCGGCGCCGGGACCGGCGGAAATCGCTTCGGAACCGGAGGAAAAACCCGACATTGGAGGGGTTCCGGTGGCGTCTCGCGGCGGCGGCGCCGCCTCGGGCCTTTTGAATTGGCCGGGCCTGCGGGCCTTCGAGGGGCTTCGGGACGCGCTGATGGCCGGCGACACCCGAGCACGCGCCGATCTGGAAGGGCTCTCCGACGGCGATCGGGTCCTCTTGGGCGACCTTAACGCCATGCTGGACCGGGTGGCCGGAGACGGCGGGAACCTGACCGACCGGCTCCGCCAACTGGCCGAAGGCGCGCTGCCGGAACCGGTCGAGTTTCCGCGCACGGAGGCGGAATCGGCGCTGAACCGGCTCATCGACGGTCTTTCCGGGCTGACCGAGGCGGCGGAGGTGCTGGGGCGGATGGTGCGGAACGACCACGAAGACAAGGTGGAATCGGAACATCCGGGGATTTTCGGCGAGGTGGGTCGGCGGGTCAATTTCATCCGGACCCAGCTTCGGCACATCACCGAAACGGTGGAACACATCGCCGCCGGCGACCTGGAGGACCTGGAAAGCTATCGATCCATCGGCCGCCGCTCGGAAAACGACCAAATCGGCCCCGCCTTCATCGCCATGATGGAAAACATCGCCGGTCTGGTGACCGAGGCTGGCAACCTGACCGACGCGGCCATGGAGGGCCGGCTTTCAGTGCGCGGAGAGGCGGAACGGTTCGAAGGGGCCTACGCCCGAATCGTTCAGGGAATCAACAACACCCTGGACGCGGTCATCCTGCCCCTGCGGGAGGCGGCGGACCGGATCGCCGCCGTGAGCGCGGGCGAAATCCCGCCGCCCATGAGCGAAGATTATCGCGGCGATTTTCGCACCCTTCAGGAGAACATCAACCGGCTGGTGGAGGAGATCGGCGGCGTGACCGCCCTGGCCGACGCCATCAGCCGGGGCGACCTGCAAGTGGAGGTGCGGCTCCGATCCGAGGGCGACGCCCTGATGAAGGCGCTAGCCCGGATGGTGAAGGAGCTGACCAACATCGCCTCCGCCATTCAGGTCGCCGCCGACGAGGTGGCCTACGCCGGGCAGGAAATCGCGTCCAGCGCCACCCAGATGTCCGAGGGGGCCACCCAGCAGTCGGCCAGCGTGGAGGAAATTTCCAGCTCCATGGAGCAGATCAACAGCACCGTGGCCCACAACGCCGACAACGCCCGGGAAACCGCCGCCATCGCGGCGCGGCTGGCCGAGGACGCCGAGGAGGGCGGCCGCTCGGTGCGAGAAACGGTTTCCGCCATGAAGCAGATCGCCGAACGCATCACCGTCATCGAGGAGATCGCCCGCCAGACCAACATGCTGGCCCTGAACGCCGCCATCGAGGCCGCCCGGGCGGGAGACCACGGCCGGGGCTTCGCCGTGGTGGCCGCCGAAGTGCGCAAACTGGCCGAGCGCAGCCAGACCGCCGCCAAAGAGATCGGTGCCCTCTCCGGCCAGTCGGTGGAAATCGCCGAACGGGCCGGGACCCTCATCGACAACATCGTGCCGGGGGTGCAGAAGACCTCGGAGCTGGTGCAGGAGATCGGGGCGTCCAGCGGGGAACAATCCAACGGCGTGCGCCACATCACAGAGGCCATCCATCAGCTCGACAACGTGGTGCAGCAAAACGCCAGCGGCACCGAGCAGATGGCCGCAACCAGCCAGCGGCTGGCCGACGCGGCCGCCCAGCTCCGCCGGTCGGCCGGCTTTTTCCAGATCGGCGGCGGAGAAGGGTCGGCGGAACGGCGGCCCGGTCCGGCCGGATCGGCGCGAACTCCGGAACACCGGCCGGCCGGAGGCGCCGACGGCCACGCCTCCAAGGCGCGAAACGGCGGCGTTCGCTTGAAATTGGAACCGCCCGAAGAAAACGATTTTGAACGGTATTGAGGCCCGGATGGACGCGATCGCGGCGACCGATTTCGCCGACTCCTCGAACGGGTATCTAATTCTGCGCCTGGGCGGACGGCCGGCGGCCCTGGACATCCAACGGGTTCAGGAGGTGGTGGACCCCGCGCCGCTGACGCCGGTCCCGCGAATGCCGGAATTTCTTCGAGGGGTCATGAATTTGCGGGGAAGCGTGGTGACGGTGGTGGATCTGGGTCTGAAGCTGGGGCTGGGGCCGTCCCTTCCGGGGCCGGACGCCTGCGTGGTGCTGGTTTCCGTAACCCTGGCGGGGGAGGCGACCCGGCTGGGCATTCCGGCGGACGCGGTGCGGGAGGTGGCCCATCTGCCGCCGGATTCCATCCATCCGGCGCCTTCCCTGGGGCTGGGCATTCGCTCGGAGATGGTGCGCGGCGTGGCCGAACGGGAAGGCGGCTTTCTGCTGGTGCTGGACCTGGATCGCGCCCTGGCGGACCTGGGCGCGGAGGCTGCGGAGGAATCCGCCCCGAATTGGATGGGGAACCCATCGAACCGCCCGCTACTGGACCTGGACGGGGGATAGGCCCCATCCCTTTCGGTTTGGATCTTTTCAGGCGAGGCCAAATCGACAACGGGAAAACCGGGGGGCATTGATCTCCAGTCCAAGATAGGCGGCTCCGTTTCCGGGTCCGAAAGAAAAGCGGTTCCGAAACACGGGGGAATCCCAACAGGGGAGGGGGGAGGGTGAAGAACAAGATCAAGGTGCTGGTGGTGGACGATTCCGCGATCGTGCGGCAGACCCTGCGGGACATCCTGTCCTCGGACCCGGACATCGAGGTCTGCGGGACGGCCGCCGACCCCTACATCGCCGCCACCAAAATCAACAAGGAAGTGCCCGACGTCATCACGCTGGACGTGGAAATGCCCCGCATGGACGGCATTACCTTCCTGCAAAAGATCATGACCCAGCATCCCATCCCCGTGGTCATGTGCTCCAGCCTCACCGAAAAGGGGTGCGAAACCACCCTGCGGGCCCTGGAATACGGCGCGGTGGACATCATTCTGAAGCCGCGATTGGGGGCGAAAAAATTTCTGGAGGAATCGCGGATCACCATCTGCGATTCGGTGAAGGCGGCGGTCCGGGCCCGGGTGAGAAAGAAAGCAGGATATCGACCCCCCTCGATTCCCCCCTCCCGCGCCGTGGAAAAAAAGTTGACGGCGGACGCCATCCTGCCGGGCCCCTCGCCCGCGGCCATGGTCCGCACCACGGAAAAAGTGGTGATGGTGGGCGCCTCCACCGGCGGGACCGAGGCGCTGAAGGTTTTCTTGGAGGCCATGCCGCTGGACGCCCCCGGCATCGTGGTGGTGCAGCACATGCCGGAAAAATTCACCCGGGCCTTCGCCGACCGGCTCAACACCACCTGCCGCATCGAAGTGAAGGAGGCGGAGGACGGCGACAGCGTGCTGCGCGGCCGGGCCTTGATCGGACCGGGGAACCGCCACATCCTGATGAAGCGCAGCGGCGCCCGATATTACGTGGAGGTCAAGGACGGCCCCCTGGTCTGTCGCCACCGCCCCTCGGTGGACGTGCTGTTTCGTTCCGCGGCGCGGTACGCGGGATCGAACGCGGTGGGCGTCATCATGACCGGCATGGGCGACGACGGCGCCCGGGGCCTGCTGGAAATGAAGAACGCCGGGGCGTTCACCATCGCCCAGGACGAAGCCACCTGCGTGGTGTTCGGCATGCCTTTCGAGGCCATCAAGCGGGGCGCGGCGGACAAGGTGGCGGGCCTGGAAGCCATTTCCGGCGCGGTATTGCGGCATTGCGCCCATGCCTAGGTCCGGCGGTCCCGCGTCCCACCGCGATCGCAAGATCATCCGCATTCACATCGGGGAATACTACGCCAGCCGCCAGTCCCGGGTGGTCTACACGCTCTTGGGCTCCTGCGTGGCGGTCTGCCTCTACGACCCGATTCGCCGGGTGGGGGGCATGAACCACATCCTGATGCCCGGCAAGGCGGACCTGAAAAATTTTGACGCGTCGGCCCGCTACGGCATCAACGCCATGGAGCTGCTGATCAACCGGATCATGAACCTGGGCGGTCGCCGGGAAAGTCTTCGCGCCAAGGTGTTTGGCGGGGCGCGGACCCTTTCCACCATCCCGCTCGAAAACAGCATGGGTCCCAAAAACGAAGCCTTCGCGGTGGAATTTCTGGAGCGGGAAAGCATTCCCATCGTCAGCCGCGACCTGGGGGGCAACCGCAGTCGGCGCATCTATTTTCATACCGATAGCGGAGACGTCTACCTGAAGCGGGGCAAGCCGATTCAGCTCACCACCATCCCCGTCGAAGAGCAAAAGGTGCGGGACCGGGTCGCCCGCGAAGTGGATCAAAAAGGGGACGTCACGCTGTTTTGAGGCGGAAGGCGCGGGAAACGGCATTTCCGGAAAGGAGGGATCAATGGAATGGACGGAAATCTGCGGAAACAAAGCGCTGCAAAATCTTCCCTTCAAAATCCAGACGGATCGTTGGGGAAATATCGTCATGAGTCCCGCCAGCAATGAACATGGCATCTTCCAGGCCAAAATCGTCGCGGCCCTCGGCCGGCTCCTGGATTCGGGCACCCTTATTTCGGAATGTTCGGTGGGTACCGAGGAGGGGGTGAAAGTCGCGGATGTGGCCTGGGCTTCGAAAGTCTTTATGGAACGAAATCGAGGGAAAAATCCGTTTCCGGAAGCCCCGGAAATCTGCGTGGAAATCTTGTCTCCCTCCAACTCGGAAGGAGAAATGGCAGAAAAGAAGGCCCTGTATTTTTCCAAGGGCGCCAAGGAATTCTGGGCTTGTGGAACCGACGGGGTCATCCGTTTTTTTGATGCCGGTGGGCCGAAGCCCCAAAGTGAACGCGTACCCGAATTTCCGAACCGGATATCCGAATAAATCCGGCCATTTTTTTGGCATCGGCCACTTGACGATGGAAAATTCCGATCAATTGGGGCGTTGACAGCGTGGACAGTTCCATCCGTTTCGTCCGGACACCTTAATTTTCTCCAGTTCCCCTCCGCAGTTGGGACATTGATTGTCCCGCCCCCGATGGGCCGTCAGCAGGCGATCCGGCATTTCAGCCGGGTCCACCTTCGCGGAAATGGCCGTTTGCAGCACGTTTCCCATGGCGTCGAATATTCTTTCCCGGTCCGATTCGGACAAATCGCCCACGGCGGTTTTGGGGTGGAGTCGACACTGGAACAGAATGTCGTCGGAATAGACGTTGCCCACCCCCGCCAGTAACGATTGATCCATCAGCGCGGTCTTGATCATTCCCCGCTTTCCCGCCAACCGCTCCAGAAACACTTCCTTCAGGATTTCCAATGCATCCGGTCCCAGATCCTTTTCCGAAATAAAGGTTTCCGGGTTTTCCACAAGCGCCACTTCGCCGATCATTCGTTGGCAATCCCAGGCCAAGCGATAATCGTTTTCAAATTCGAAAATCACCCGAGGATGTTCCGGCGCGGCCTCTTCCTTCTTGAAGTATTTGAAAAAGCCGGTCATCCCAAAGTGAAACATGATCCAGCCGCCGTCGGAAAGTTGGGCGAACAAATGCTTTCCGTGACGCCGGGCGTCGATGAACGACCTCCCTTTCGCCGCCGTGGATACATCTTCCGGCCGGACGTCGCCCAGCACCCGCTCGTCTTCAACGGCGACGGCGGTCACCGCCTGATGAAGGGCGGTTTGCTTGAAATATTGGCGGAAAACCTCCACGTCGGGCAGTTCGGGCATATCGTTTTTCCTCCATCCTTTCGCCGGGCGGAACAAGTCGAACGAAAGGGGAACGATTTCCGGGCAATTGCGGATTTGGAAATCGGGTTTGAAATCGGGTTTCCGGACCCGTCCATCCGGGATTCTCTCCGTGCCGCGGCGATCAGCGGAGCACTTCTTCCAGGCCGTCAACGGCCAATTGGACCTCCACGCCCCGCTCCTCGGCCAAGGGCCGGATTTTTTCCATGGCTTTTTCGTCTCCCGCCTCCACGATCTCGGAACCCAGGTGGGTGAAAATGGCGCGGGGAACGCCTTCCTTTTGGCACCAGGTGAGCTGGGTGCGCAACGGCGCGTGGCCAATGAGCCGGTCGCCGGGCTTCCGGACCAAGGATTGTTCAATTGTCGCGCCGTCGCCCACGTAGAGTTTGCAGCCGGAAAGGGCGGCCTCTCGATCGTGGATGTAGACCACGTCGGGAACGTAAAAAATGGTCACGCGCCCGGCTTCGATGCGGAATCCCCCGGCCGGACAACGTGTGGAATGTTCCACCGGGAAAAGAGTGAACGTGATTCCCCGGATTTTCTCGGATTCCCCCGGCTTCAGGGTTCGTTTGTTTTCGATGGGATAATGGGAGAGGGACTCCCAAGTTTCCGCAGAGGCATACACGGGGCGGGGCGTTCCGTTTTTCAGCCCCCAGGCATGGTCCGGATGACAGTGGGTCAGCACGATCGCCTGGGGATTGTGGTCCTGAAAGCGGTCCAACCAGTCTTGGCCGCAGTCGATCATCACCCGCTTGCCCCGATATTGCACCAGCGTTGCGGTGTGTCTCCGGTGTCGATCGGTGGCCGCGTCGATATAGCCTCGGGTGCCGAGAAAGGCGAGTTTCATGGAAGCGGGTCCAGGAAAGGATGTTTCCGAAAGCGTTTTTCCGATGGTCTCGGAGCGGCGAGCCGTTCCAATTCCGTCAAGGTCCGGCGACCAAACTTCCACGGAAAGTCGGAAAACCGCAATGGGGGAAAGACCTGAAACGGCGGGCTTGGAACCTACCGTGCCGAAGCGAATCGGGCCAGCAATGGCGACCGCACGGCGGACGCGAACCGGTTTCTCCGCGGGCCATCCGTCATCATGGATCGACGAAGTTCCGCGCTCGCTTCGATCTGAACGCCGCGGCCGGCATGTCCCCGATTGCAGAGATTGCTGGGATGAAGCCCCCGTAGAAGGCCAGTGGGCTCCCGCGCCGGAACCCCCGCCTCCGACAGCGAGTCCGCGATGGTTTCGACCAATCCAACCGCCTTGCCGCCGACCATGACGAACGGTTCTTCGCCCTTGACCCCGTGGATCGTCACCGCCAGGTGGGCCAGTTGAAGAGCCGCCAAACAACGGGGCTCGTCGAATTGATGGGCGGTCAAATGGAGCTTCCAGTTTTCCGATGGCCGAATGCCCCGGAATTCATAGACGGAAAATTCCTTCCCGGCGATGGCCCGGGCGATCCGACCCGTTCCCGGTTCAATCCGCCCGGCGTGAGGCGCGACGATGACGACGGGCCACTTGCCTCGGGAAAGACGGATTTCAAAATCCACGCCTTCCCGCATGTGTCGGGACAATTCGGCAAAACTGGAAAACCGGTCGGGCATGGGAACTCCGCTCTTGGATGGTTTCGAGTCGGGGCCGGCGCCTTGGTTTCACGTTGGGAAATCCCATCCTTGAAACTCCGGTGGTTCCCTTTCGTTGATCTCGGCGGCGAAAAAAGAAGACCCGTTTTTCCCTAAAAAAAAAACGGGAGCGGAACCCCGCTCCCGTTTCGAACGCTCAAGGAATGGGAATGCCGTTCACATTGGAATTCCAAAGGAAAGACGGAGCCCGATTGTCCAATGGCGCATGGGAAAGACCCCTGCGCCATTTCCCCGGAATCCATTGCATCGCCAAAAGAGCCGGATTACTTCTCCATGGAGATGACCACCATGCCGCCGCGACCCCGACGGACGAGGAAATTCACGGTTCCGCCGGAATTTACGGATTCGTAGATCTTCTTGAATTCCGCGATGTCGGGAACCGGTTTCCGATTGATCTCCACGATCAAATCGCCCTGCCGAATGCCGGCCTGGGCCGCCTTCCCGCCGGACTGCACGCCGGTCACCAGCACGCCTTCCTCGTCTTCGTCGTAGCCCAGCCGACGCGCGGTTTCCTCGTCCAGTTCGGTCAGGCGAAGGCCCAATCCTTCCTCTTCCCCGCCCTTCCGACCTTGGCCGGCAATCCGGGCATCGCCTTCGGAGCGCTGGCCTAGCGTGGCCTCCAGCGTCCGAGTGCGGCCTTGCCGCAAGACCACAATTTCCGCTTCCTTGCCCACGGGCATGTTGGCAATCATCCCGGACAGCTCCCGGGGGGATTCCACGTCGGTTCCGTCCACGGAAAGGATCACGTCGCCTTCGCGAATTCCGCCTTCATCGGCCGGGTCGTTTTCGTAGACTTCGGTCACAAGGACGCCTTTCTGATCCGCATCCAGATTGTAGTACTCCCGCAACTGGTCGGTTAGCTCTTGAATGCCGACTCCGAGCCAGCCTCGGGTCACTTCGCCTTGGTCCTGGAGTTGCTCAATGATGTTGCGGGCCAGGTCAATGGGAATGGCGAATCCGATGCCCTGGCCGCTGGCGACGATGGCGGTGTTTATGCCCACCACGTTGCCTTCCAGGTCCATGAGCGGCCCGCCGCTGTTGCCCGGGTTGATGGAGGCGTCGGTCTGGATGAAGTCGTCGTAGGGACCCGCGCCGATCACGCGGCCCTTGGCGCTGACGATTCCGGCCGTCACGGTCTGCTCCAAACCGAAGGGGCTGCCCATGGCCACCACCCAGGTGCCCACGCGCAGATTCTCGGAGTCGCCGAGTTTGAGCGGCACCAGCTCGTTCGAGGGCGCGATCCGGATGAGGGCCAGATCGGTTTGGGGATCCCGCCCCACCACTTCGGCGTCGAACTCCTTGCCGTTGGAAAGCCGAACTTTGATTTCGTCGGCGTCCTCCACCACGTGATTATTGGTGACGATAAAGCCTTCCTTGTCGATGATGAAGCCGGATCCCAGGCTGCGCTGGCGGAATTCCTCGCCGGGTTCTCCATCGCCAAAGGGGCCGAAGGGACGCCGACGGCCGAAAGGGTTTTCATCGCCGAAAGGATTGCCGAAGAAGTGGCGGAACACCCGGCCCCCATCCGCAACGTTCTTGACGGTTCGAATGTTGACCACGCCCGGAGCGACCCGCTCGGCCAGGTCGCTGATGTTGTCCGGAAAGGTCCGGGCGGAGGCCGCGGGAACGCCGGCGGCGAAAACCAGGGCCAGGAAGATCGCAATGACCGGCATGACGGTCTGTTTTCGTTGCATACCCATTTCTCTTTCTCCTTCAGATTGCGTGAATGCAGATTGCGTGAATGAAATTCCCTCGCCGTTTCGTTGAAGGGATGGTAACCCCCTTGTTTGACCGGAAGCTGACCGGAAGATTACCGGTTGGTAAGGTTGGCGGAGAAAATGGAGAAAATGGAGAAAATGGAGAAAATGGAGAAAATGGAGAAAATG
>JBKHDD010000138.1:0-13260 GCA_046541515.1 Desulfococcaceae bacterium | reverse complement strand
CGAAGGAGCGGTTGTCCAGCCGTTCCAGCGCGTCGTAGAAATAGGTGGCCGTCCCGGTCTCCGGAACGGAATCCCCGCCGCCAACCACCTTCAGATCGTCGAAGAAAATCGCCGTGGACGGCAGGTGGGTGAAAATGAACCTCAAATTCATGAGGGGGTAATCCAGAAGGGATGCCGAAACGTAACCGCCCCCCGCCGCGCTCAACTTTTCCACCAAGCCGTTCCCGTCCCCCAGGTCCACCAACAGCTTGATCTCTTCGAAACCCCCGGCGGCGGGATGGAATTCCATGCGGAACGTCACCCAGGAAAACCCGGGCAAAGAACCATCCAACCGGCCGATCGCCAACACGTCCCCGCCCGGCCGGTTTTTCAATTCCATGGAAACGAACGGCCCCAGCCCGTCCCGGGCGGACATGAGGGAAAGCGTGTACTCCGCGGACCCCAAAAAATCCGGATCCCCGTGGACGGAGAAAAGATGTTCCATTTCCCCCGGCCCAAAGGCGACGTCGGTTTGCAGATTCACTCGCCACTGGACGGCGAGGGGAGCGGTCTTCTCTTTTTTCCCGGAAACGGTCTTGGTGAAATGGGACACCGTGCCGGCCGGATCGCCGCCGATCCCCGCGACCGCGTGGCCGTTCGCCTCGTCCTTGCCGAAGTTCGTCATCTCGGCAAAGCCCAGTTCCTCCAGGGTCCCGGGCGAACCGAAGTCTTCCCGATACAGCGTTTCCGCCATGGCCGACGACATGGGAAACGGGAAGGCCATGGATAAAAACAAGAACATCCCAACGACACGTTTTCTCATTTTTCCACTCCGAAAGAAGTCGGTGTCTCTTTTCCCCAAGACCCGAAGGAAACGGTGAAGGCGGAAGCCCAAAAAACCTCCCGATCAAATCTATAATAAAAATCATCCCTGTTTGAAGCCCTTCATATCGGCGAGGCGGAACTCTCGCATGTGAAACAAATCACAAAACTGGGTTAGATTTTTGTTAAACGATCGGAAGGCTTTTATTTCAAAGGGAAATTTTTTTCACGGAGAGAAACTTTTCGGAGGCTTTACGTTGTCGTCTTACGGAGCAACCGGACAGGCCGAAGGAGGGGGAAAATTTCAGTCCAAAATGCCGGTGGCTGAAATCCGAATTTTAATTTCAATCTTGCCCCATTGAGATTTGATATATTTTTGATTTAAAAATAATAATTATTATATATACTCAAAACAGTTTATTCTCAAATTCAATTTGTGCGCATTCTTGTAGTTTTTTGCCATCTGTATGGTTAAACCAACCAAATCACTTAGCTTTACCATTGGCTCAAATCCTATTCTATTGTAAAATGGCTTTGTTTATTGGTTATTAAAAATGAAAACCCCGGCGCCGCCATCCAGGCCGCGTCGGGGCTTCACATTTTGTGGAGATGAAACCGCGCTCTATCCCTTGGCTTCGATCCGTTTCTGGATGTAGGGCATGAGGCCGCCGGCCTTGACCAGCTCCTGCATGAAGGGCGGGATGGGGCGGGTTTCGTGGCGTTCGCCGGTCTCTTCGTGGATGATCTCGCCGGCGTCCAGGTCCACCTTGAGGGTGTCGCCGGTCTGGAACTGGTCGGCGGCGTCGCACTCCAAAATGGGCAGGCCCATGTTGAAGGCGTTCCGGTAGAAAATACGGGCGAAGCTCCGGGCCACCACGCAGGCCACGCCCGCGGCCTTGATGGCGATGGGCGCGTGCTCCCGGGAAGAGCCGCAGCCAAAATTCTTGCCGCCCACGATGATGTCCCCCTCGCTCACCTTTTCGGCGAACGAGGGGTCGGCGTCTTCCATGCAGTGCTTGGCCAGCTCGGCCGGTTCGCTGGTGTTCAGGTAGCGGGCGGGGATGATCAGGTCGGTGTCCACGTCGTCCCCGAATTTCCAGATTTTTCCGCTGATGTGCATATCCGTTTCCTTTCCGAGTCTTCCGTCCGGAAATTGGCCTGCGTTCATCCGGCCGGAGTCGGGATTTCTTCGCCAAATGAAGGACCGGGCGTCGAATCTACGCCGAAACTCAGCCCATCACTTCGGCCGGTCCGGCCAAACGGCCCAGGATCGCCGATGCCGCCGCCACGGATGGGTTGGACAGGTAGACCTCGCTTTCCGGATGGCCCATGCGGCCGACGAAGTTCCGGTTGGTGGTGGCCACCGCCCGCTCGCCCTGGGCCAGGATGCCCATGTGGCCGCCCAGGCAGGGGCCGCAGGTGGGCGGGCTGATGATGGCGCCGCATTCGGCGAAAATCTCCATGAGCCCTTCCTTCAGCGCGGTCTGGTAGATGTGGGGGGTCGCCGGGATGATCAGCAGCCGCATCCCCTTGGCCACCTTCCGGCCCTTCAAAATCCGCGCGGCGGAGCGCAAATCCTCGATGCGGCCGTTGGTGCAGGAGCCGATGACCGCCTGATCCAGCGGCACGTTGCCCGCCTCGCCGATGCCCCGTGTGTTCTCGGGCAGGTGGGGAAAGGCCACCTGGGGTTCGATCTTGCCCGCGTCGTAGGTGACGACCCGTGCGTATTCCGCGTCGGGGTCGCTGGCGTAGTTGGTGTAGGGCCGGATGGCCCGCCCGGAGACGTAGGCCTCCGTCGTCGCGTCGGGCGCGATGATCCCGTTTTTGCCGCCGGCTTCGATGGCCATGTTGGCCATGGTCAGCCGCCCCTCCACGCTCAGGGATTCGATCACCGGGCCGGTGAACTCCATGGCTTGGTACAGCGCGCCGTCCACCCCGATGTCGCCGATGGCGTAGAGGATCAGGTCCTTGCCCTCCACCCACTCGGGCATGGTTCCCTCGAAAACGAACTTGATGGATTCCGGCGTCTTGAGCCAGACCTCGCCGGTGACCATGGCGGCGGCCAGGTCGGTGGAGCCCACGCCGGTGGAAAAGGCGCCGATGCCGCCGTAGGTGCAGGTGTGGGAATCGGCGCCGATGACCAGATCGCCGGGAACCACCAGCCCCTTTTCCGGCAGCAGGGCGTGCTCCACGCCCATTTCGCCGCCGTCGTAAAAATGGGTCAGCTCCTGCTCATGGGCGAACTCCCGGACCGTCTTGGCCTGCATGGCCGAGGCGATGTCCTTGTTGGGGACGAAATGGTCGGGGACGAGGATCACCCGATCCCGGTCGAAGACCCGGGTCGCGCCGCTTTCGCGAAACTTGCGAATGGCGATGGGGGCGGTAATGTCGTTGCCCAGGGCCACGTCCACCCGGGCGTTGATCAGGTCGCCGGGGCGAACCCGATCCATTCCGGCGTGGGCGGCCAAGATTTTCTCGGTGATGGTCATTCCCATGTCGGGATCTCCTTTTTAGTGGTGCGCGGGCCTGCGGGAGGGGGCGTCGCGAAGGTCAATCGTTGCTTTCGGCCTTGAGGACCGAGAGAAAGGCGGACTGCGGGAGCATGACCTTGCCCACCATCTTCATCCGCTTTTTCCCCTTTTTCTGTTTTTCCAGCAGTTTTCGTTTCCGGCTGATGTCGCCGCCGTAACATTTGGCGGTCACGTCCTTGCGGTAGGCGGAAACGGTGGAACGGGCGATGATCTTCGCCCCGATGGCGCCCTGGATGGCGATTTTGAACATCTGCTTGGGGATTTCGTCCTTCAGCGCCTCCACCGCCTGGCGGGCCCGCATTTCGGCCCGCTCGCGATGGACCAGCTGGGAAAGGGCGTCCACCCGCTCGCCATTGATCAGAATGTCCAGTTTCACCAGCTCGGTGTCCCGGTACTCGATGATCTCGTAGTCGAAGGAGCCGTAGCCCTGGGTGGTCGACTTCAGCTTGTCGTAGAAATCGTAGACCACCTCGGCCAACGGCAGCTCGAAGATCATCTCGATCCGGTTGCTGTTCATGTACTGGTAGTTTTTGCTGATGCCTCGCCGGCTAAGGCAGAGCTTCATCACCGCGCCCATGTACTGTTCCGGCACCATGATGGTGGCTCGGATGAAGGGCTCCCGGGCGATTTCGATGTTGCCGGGATCGGGAAACAGCGACGGATTGTCCACGATGACGGTTTCGCCGTCGGCCAGCACCAGCTCGTAGCCCACCGACGGCGCGGTGATGATGAGGGAAAGATCGTATTCCCGCTCCAGACGCTCCTGAACCACCTCCAGGTGAAGCAGTCCCAGGAATCCGCAGCGGAAGCCGAAGCCCAGGGCGGCGGAACTGTCCTTTTCGTAAATGAGCGCCGCGTCGTTGAGCTTGAGCTTCTCCAGGGCGACGGCCAGCTCCGGGTATTCGTCGGAGGCCACCGGATAAATGGAGGAAAACACCACCGGCTTGGTTTCGCGGAAGCCGGGCATGGCCTGGTCGCAGGGACGGTCGCGGTGGGTGATGGTGTCGCCGATGGAGATGTCGCCGACCGTTTTGATTCCGGCCAGCAGATAGCCCACCTGCCCGGCGGAGAGCGATTTCCAGGGCACCTGGGCAATCTGGAAGAAGCCGACTTCTTCCACCTTGTACCGGGCCTTGTTGGACATGAACTGAATGGTGTCCCCGGCCTTGACGGTCCCGTCGAACACCCGGAAGTGGACCACGGTTCCCCGAAAGGAGTCGTAGTGGGAATCGAAAATGAGGCCCCGCAGCGGCGCGTCGGGATCGCCCTTGGGCGGCGGAAGACGGTTGACGATGGCGTCCAGCACGTCCTGGATGCCGATGCCCTCCTTGGCCGAGGCCAGCACCGCCGTGTCCGGGTCGAGGCCCAGGTCCGCGTCGATCTGCTCCTTCACCCGCTCGATATCGGCCGAGGGCAGGTCGATTTTGTTGATGACCGGAATGATCTCCAGGTCGTGCTCCATGGCCAGATACAGGTTGGCCAGGGTCTGGGCCTCAACCCCTTGGCTGGCGTCCACCAGCAACAGCGCGCCTTCGCAGGAGGCCAGCGCCCGGGAGACCTCGTAACTGAAATCCACGTGGCCCGGCGTGTCGATGAGGTTCAGGTAGTACTGCCGGCCATCCGCCGCCGTATAGGGCAGGCAGATGGTCTGGCTTTTGATGGTGATGCCCCGCTCCCGCTCGATATCCATCGTATCGAGAATCTGATCCTTAAAGTCCCGCTCCGCGACGATGTCGGTGGACTGGATCAGCCGATCGGACAGGGTCGATTTGCCGTGGTCGATATGGGCGATGATGCTGAAATTTCGAATATGTTTCATTTAGACTCGTTGCGGCCGAAAGGTGGCCGCGGTAGTTCCGGCGGCTTCCCGGAAAAGTGAGTTGACACCCGGAAGCGAAGAGGATATATTTAAAAATTGCTTGGAAATTACCGCCCTTTATTATCAGAACGCCTGCGGCCATGTCAACCCTGTCCGCATTCCGGAAGCCGACCCATGCTTGAAAAAGAGTCGCTCGAAACCTCCCATAAGGACGTCCAAATCCTGGTGGTGGACGATGACGCGACCGTCCGGTTTCTCATGAACGAGTTCATGGAAACCGTGGGCTACACCTCCTTTATGGCCGCCAGCGGAGAAGAGGCCCTGGACCTGTTGCGCAAGCAAAAAGTCGACGTCGTCATCACCGACATCATGATGCCCGGCATGGACGGGCTGGAGTTGACCGAACGGATCAAGGGCGAGTGGGACATCGAGATCATCGTCATGACCGGCTTCAGCGGCGACTATTCCTACGAAGAGGTCATCAACAAGGGCGCCAGCGACTTCGTCTTCAAACCGGTCCGGTTCGAGGAATTGCTGCTGCGGCTCAAACGGGTTCTCAAGGAACGGCACCTAAAGAAGGAACTCCAGAAACTGGCCATTACCGACGACCTGACCAAGCTCTTCAACGCCCGCCATTTCTATCAGGAGCTTAAGGCGGAAGCCGACCGATGCCACCGCTATCGCCGCCCGCTGTCCCTTCTACTGTTGGACATCGACCATTTCAAACGATTCAACGACACCTACGGGCACCTGGAAGGCAACAACGTCCTTTCCAAAATGGGCCAGGTGATTCAGTCCCGCCTGCGGAGCATGGATTCCGCCTACCGCTACGGCGGCGAGGAATTCACCGTCATTCTCCCGGAAACCAACGGAGAAGAGGCCGAGCGGGTGGCCCAGCGCATCGGCGAGGCCGTTACCGAGGAGCCGTTCCATCCCGAAGCCGGAGAGAACCCGGTCTTTATCACGATCAGCATCGGCGTCGCGGAATTCCGAACCGGGGAACCGCTCGAAAATTTCGTGCGCCGGGCCGACATGGCCATGTTCGCCGCGAAGCAGAACGGCCGCAACCGGGTCGCCTTTCTCGCGAACGACGCCGCAGGCCCCCGGGACTGATCCGCCAGCCCGGCCCGCCCCCAATTCCGTTTGACATTCCCCCGCTTTTTTCCCTAAAGAGATTCCCCATGCCGGCGGCGCATCGTCGGTCCGCCGCGTCCGAAACCGGCCCGGAGCCCATCGGGCGGCGCCGCCGAACCCTTTTACCCAAGGAGTGTTTCGTGAATATCCGCTGGAGCCGTATCCTTCTGGCCGTTACGGGCGTTCTGGCCCTCGTCGCCGGACCGGCCGCCGGCCAATCGGCCCGGAAGGTGCTGATCCTTCCCTTTACCATCAATGCCGAAAAAGATCTGAGTTTTCTTCAAAGGGGCATTCAAGACATGCTCACCACCCGCCTCGCCCAGCCGGGAGATGTGGAACCCATGGGCCGCGAGGCGGGAGAACAGGCGGCAAGCGGCGTTTCGGAAATCAACAATCCCACCGCCGTTTCCCTGGGCAAGCGGCTGGACGCCGATTACGTGGTTTTCGGCAGTCTGACCCTTTTCGGCAGCGGCGTCAGCACCGACGCCCGGGTGGTGGACGTGGACGCCGGAAAGGCGGTCTACACCTTCAATGAAACCGGCGGAAGCGAAGGGGACGTGATCAATCACGTCAACCGCTTCGCCGCGGAGGCCAACCGTCAGGTCTTCGGCCGGGACGCCGGGGTCGGGAACCAAACGGCCGCGGCCCCCACGCGGGACCCGGTGGAAGAGAGCCGGATGCACCCGGAAAAACTCTGGACCGGCCGGATGACCGCCGAAAGCGAGGGCGGAGAACGAGAGGAAACCTCGAGCCCGGGTTCCCTCTGGCGGAGTCAGCCCATGCGGACCGTCATCCGGGGCCTTTCGGCGGGAGACGTGGACGGGGACGGCACGGAGGAGCTGGTCTTCGTGGATGACCGAACCGTCCACATTTACCGGATTCAGAACGAACGGCTGCTCCGGGTGGACACCCTGAAATCCGACGTCAACACCCGCCATCTGGCCGTGGACGTGGCGGACATCAACGGCAACGGCCGGGCGGAAATTTTCGTCACCGCCCTCTTCGAAGCCCATCGGAGCCTGCGCTCCTTCGTGCTGGAGTGGGACGGCCAGACCTTCAAACAGATTCTGACCGCTCAACCCTGGTATCTTCGGGTGCTGAACACGCCGGATCGCGGGACGATTCTGGTGGGTCAACGAGGGAGCCCGGACGAGCATTTCATCGGCGGGGTGGACGAGCTGCAATACCGGGAAGACGGATTCGCCGCGGTATCCCCCCAGGTGCTGCCGGGCTGGGTGAACATTTTCGGATTCAACTACGGAAACGTCACCGGCGACGGTCGGGAAATCGTTGCCGCGTTCAGCAAGCGGGACCGCCTGCGGCTCGTCACCCGGGAAGGGGAAACCATCTGGGAAAGCCGGGACCGCTACGGCCAGACCACGACCTATGTAGAAGTGCCCGAGGAGGCGGCCTCCTCCATCGGGGACTACACCGAAATGGACCGGCAATATCTGCCCGCCCGGGTGCTGATGCACGACGTGAACGGAGACGGCCAGACCGAGGTCATCGTTCCCAACAACGAAGACGCCGTCGGCCTGTTTCAGGGCATGCGGATTCTCAAGGGCGGACACATGGTGGCCCTTTCCTGGGACAAACTGGGACTTCACCCCCAATGGCGAACCCGGGAGGCGGGCGGTTACGTCAGCGACGCCGAACTGTACGACACCGACAACGACGGCCGGATGGAACTGGTCTACGCCATCGTTCGGCAGACCGATTCGGTGATCACCCAGCCGAGAAGCTTCGTCGTGGTGCAGGAAATCCAGTAAGGGGCTCCATTCCGGCCATCGCCGGAATTGGGCCTCCGAATTTCAAACGCCCCGCCGGAGACCTCCGGCGGGGCGTTTCTTTTCCTGAAAGGGGGAAAAAAACGAGACGGCAAAGACTTCGTTCCGGCCGGGGACCTTCCCCCTTCCTTTCCGGAGAGAAGCGATTCTGGAATCAGGGCCGCATCACCATGTCCCCCGGTTCCGGGCCCCTGCCTTCCAGCAGCCGCGCGGCGGCGAAGTCGGGGCCGAAGAGGAGGGTCACTTCGACCGCGCCCACCGGAGCTTCCGGAATCCAGCCGGCGGGGGTTCCGGCGGGGCTTCGAACGACCCGTCCGCCGGGAATCACCCGGAGGCGGTCGCCGGGCTTCAGGCCGGAACGGGCGCCGGCGGAAAGGTACCATTCTTCCCCTTCTCGGGAGAAGGCCCGGCAGAACCACGGGAGCATGTCGGCCCGGTCCACGCAGAAGGTCAGCACCTTGTGCATCATGGCGGCCATGGCTGTGCGGGCGTCCGCGGCCTCCCGCGCCGGCGCGGTCACCGCCATGGCCGGATACCGGTAGGAAAGCCCGGCGTCCACCACCGCCACCTGGGCCTGAACGTTCCCGGGATACCGTCCGGGCATTTCCACCCGCTCCGCCAGCAGCACCATCCGGGCGCCGGGATAGACGCTCAACGCGGAGGAAAGGCACCCCAAATCGCGCCGCCGCGGGCAGGTCGGCCCCAGAATGACCTCGGTCACCCGATCCGGCGCGGCCACCACCACCGGCAACTCCTCGGCGGCGCGGATCAGCGCGGCGGGCAGGGCGGCGGAAATCTCCGGCGCAATGTTCTCCTCGTCCACGATCAGCGCGATTTTCACGGGCGCGGGGGGGGGCGGAGCGGTTTCCTCGAAGGCCAATGGCGCGGGGGGAACCGGGGCGGGTTGCGGAGAAGCCGCCGCCGGGCTCTGGGACCGGGCGGCCGCCGGAGCGGCACGCTCCGCTTGTCGGACGTCCGCCTCCGATTCCGCCGCCGATGCCGTCTCGGCCGCGCCGCCGGTTTCTTCCATTCCTTCCTTTTTCGCCGAATCTTTCGACCGGTCGCCGGACAGGTCAAGGGCGATGCTCGGTTCCTGCTCCCGCTCCCGAAAATAATCCCCGGAAATCATAAACGGCTGGTCCACCGTTCGGTAGCGAACCTCGTCGGCGGAATAGGTTTCTCCCGGCTTCTTTTCGGTGCTGGCAATGTCGGGCCGGGTTCCACAAGCGGCCAGGGCCAGAATCGCGAACAGGCCCGCGGCGACGGTCAAGATTCGGTGCATGGCGTTTTCTCCGTTGGCGTCCATCGTCAGGTCCGTCGTGGCGTCCCGGTTCGGGCCACCGAAATGGATCGCGGCGCGGCGGGGTCCCGGGGGCCCCTCCCGCAACTCCCGTAAACACAGGGGAATCCCGGGAGGGGCGCAATCCGCCGTTCAAGGCATGGCAAGCTTGTTTGTAACAGGTTTATTCCCAGAGCACAAGCTGAAGGGAACGGCCGGCGCCCATCATGAATGAGCGCCCGATCGGAAAATTTTTAAAGTGTTATTCAATAAAATCATTTGGTTGAAATCTGCCCGGCTCGGCAACCGGCCTTTTCCGGACCGATAAACCTTGACAGCGCCAGCCGCCGCATCCTAAAACCGTGGAACATTGTTCCCGGGAGATGGCTTCCGCGGGAACCTCATTTCACGCTTTGATTTCAATTTTAAATAGTTGAATGAGATTCATCACAAGAACAGCGTTGCATTCGCCGGGATGAATCTCGTTTGGCATTTCCGGCGATCCCCGGGCGACCCCACGCCAACGCCCGGCGCCGGCGGCGGACGGAGCCCGAGAATGCGCCCGAAGGAATCGGAGACACAAAACCTTAACGGCCTGGACCCCCTGGTGTTTCAACGCCTGGAGGCCGCGGTGCTGGAGGTTTTTTCCAATTCCGATTTCCACAAGGCGAGCATTCGCGACGTCGCCCGCAAGGCCGAGGTCAGCTTCAGCACCATCTACAAACATTACGGCAGCAAGGAGCGGCTGGTCTTCGCCTTCGTGGACATCTGGCTGGGCAAGCTCACCGAACGCATCATCGACCATCTGCAGGGAATCGAAGATCTCAAGGAAAAGTTGCGCAAGGTGTTCTGGCTCCAGCTCGATTATTACGAGCGACACCCGGGCCTCGGCCGCATTTTGTTCATGACGCTGCCCATGAAAACCTGGATGGCCGACGAGACCTTTCAGCAGCGGAACATGGTCCGGCTGTTCATGGACGTGCTGCGCCAGGGCCAGGCCGACGGGGTGCTCAACGCCGAGGTCCGAACCGGCGTGTTGCTGGATTTCATCAACGGATTCATCCAGCGGACGTTTTCCATGTGGGTGCTCCGGGGCTTCAACGAGCCGCTGGGCGCCCGCGCCAACCTGCTGTTCGAGATGGTCTGGCGAGCCATCTCCACCCCCGAGCCGGGCCGCGGCCCCGCCGCCGGCGATTCCCGATGACGAACTTTCGCCGATCCACAAACGGAATGAAGGAGACCATGACGACCGAAACCGAGATGTTCTGGACCGGCCTTTCCCCCCGGGAGGCGAGGAAAGCGCTGGTCCAAAAGGACAAATCCAAACGGGACAAACGAATGTCCCTCCAGGAGGCGGTGGACCGGTTCATCCACGACGGCGACAATGTGGCCGTCGGCGGATTCGTGAACATCCGGCAGCCCATCGCCATCACCCACGAAATGATCCGGCACGGGTTCAAGGATTTGACCCTGTCGTTCCAATCGGCCGGAATGGCGGTCGATTATCTGGGCGGGGCCATGGCGGTGCGGCCCGACCACTTTTCCATCAAGCGGATCGAGCTGGCCTACTGGGCCCACGAATCCTTCGGACTTTCCTCGGTCTTCCGCCATCTGGCCGAAAACGGGCTGGTGGAGCTGGAAGACTGGAGCAACTACAACATGTCGGCCCGGTTCAAGGCCGGCTCCATGGGGCTGCCCTTCATCCCGTGCCGGGGGCCGCTGGGCAGCGACATCCTCAAATGTTGCCGGGCCAAGGTCGTCGACTGTCCGTTCACCGGCGAGCCGATCATCCTGCTGCCGGCGTCCAATCCGGACGTGGCGATTCTCCACGTTCAGGCGGCCGATCCCTACGGAAACTGCGTCATCCGGGGCACCGACGCCACCTGCCCCGAAATGGCCATGGCGGCGGCCCACACCATCGTCACCTGCGAACAGCTGGTCAGCCACGAACTGCTCTCCCGGTCGCCCAAGCTCATCACCATTCCCTTTTTGGCCGTGGATGCCGTGGTGCATCAGCCGCTGGGCGCCTATCCGTCGAGCTGCCGACGCCACTACTATTTCAACAAGGAGCACATCGGCACTTTCCACGCCCTGGCCACCCGGCTCCACAAGGGCCATCCCGAGGGGCTGGCGGCCTACTACGACGACTACATTTTCAACGTGGACGGCTTCACCGATTTCATCGATCACTTTCCGGTTCGGAAGATTCTGGAGGAGCAGCAGTCCGAGCTGGAAAACTTCGAACGATTGGCCTAGGGAGACCCATGCTTTTATCCGACGATATCGTGTTCACCCCGCAGGAGATGATCGTGGTGGCGGGGGCGAGGATTCTGGAAGACAACAAGGTCGTCTTCGTGGGCACGGGGCTCCCCATGATCGCCACGGTGCTGGCCATGCGATCCCACGCCCCGGGAATCATCCCGGTCTTCGAGGCCGGCGCGGTGGGTCCCACCCTGGAAAGCGGCCTGCCCTTTTCCGTGGGCGACTCCCGCACCGCCAGCCGGGCGTCCTTCGTCAAGGGGCTCAACAGCGCCTTCGAGATGACCCAGCGCGGCTTCTGCGACTACGGTTTCGTGGGCGGCGCGGAGATCGACCCCTACGGCAACCTCAATTCCACCATGATGGGGAAATTTCCGGAGGAGTACCAAACCCCCAAGGTCCGACTGCCGGGCAGCGGCGGCGCGTCGGACATGGCCGCCTCCTGCGAGCGGACCATTCTGATCATGCCCCACGAACCCCGGCGCTTCAACGAGCGGATCAGCTACGTCACCAGCCCGGGATTTCTGGACGGCAGCCCGGGCGCGCGGGAACGGGCCGGCCTGATGGGATCGGGGCCGCACCGGGTCATCACCACCAAGGCGGTGCTGGACTTTGATCCGGACACCCGCCGCATGCGGCTGCTGCACACCCTGCCCGGCGAGACGGTCAAAAGCGTCCAGGCGGCAACCGGTTTCGAACTGGCCGTGGCCCCGGAGGTGACGCCCTTCGATCCGCCCACCCTCGACGAGTTGCGGCTCATTCGGGAAGAGATCGATCCGCTGGGCTTTTTCGTGAAGAAACCGGCCAAGGCCCAGCCGCTGCCGAACCAATTTTAGCGGAAAATGGCGCAAAGGGCGAATGCAATTCGCCCCTACGCCGCTTTCCCTGGCTCAATTGTGCCAGGTTGAACAAGGGCGAATGCAATTCGCCCCTACCATCGGGTTCCAAATCGGCAAATTTTTTCGCCGGTTGCCAGTTCCTCGCCGCCGGCGGAACGTAGGGGCGTATCGCATACGCCCTTGGCCAATCAGACGCGAATGCCCGTTTGAAATCCCAAGCCAGACGCCCCGGCCAACCGCCGGGGCTCGAAATACCGGGCGACGACGGTCAACACCATCACAGGCAAAAGGGGAGACGAGGAAATGAAAATTCTCAAGATCGACCATCTGGGAATCGCGGTCAACAGCATGGACGAAGGCAAAAATTTCTGGTCCGACGTGCTGGGCCTCCATTTCGAGGGCGCGGAGACCGTTCAGGAGCAGAAGGTGACCACCGGCTTCTTCCCGGTGGGGGAAAGCGAAGTGGAGCTGCTGGAGTCCACCGCGCCCGACGGCCCCGTGGCCAAGTTTATTGAAAAGAAGGGCACCGGCTTTCAGCACGTGGCCTTCCGGGTGGAAAACATCGACGAGGCCCTGGCCGAGCTGAAGGAAAAGGGCGTCAAGCTCATCGACGAGACGCCGCGCATTGGCGCGGGCGGCGCGAAGATCGCCTTTCTGCATCCCAAGGCCACCGGCGGCGTGCTGGTGGAGCTGTGCCAGCGGGACGACTGATCCCCGGCCGCCGAAACGGAAGCGGAGCCCGTTGACCGTTCCCGCCGCCCAGCGCCGGGACGGTCGAGGGATTCCGCCGTTATTCCGATCCGCCCGCGGG
>JBKHDD010000137.1:0-13425 GCA_046541515.1 Desulfococcaceae bacterium | reverse complement strand
TCCCAAGTGGCGTCATAAATCCGGTTTTTCAGCCGCCAGTCGCAGCCGCGTTTCAGGATGACGAGGATGTCGTAGTCCGAGTGGGAATGCGCCTTGCCGGTGGCGCGGGAGCCGTAGAGGATGACGCGGTCCACGTCGTCGGGGAAGCGGGAGAGGAGAAGGTTTTTGAGGGTTTCAAGAGCTTTTTGCTGGGATTTCATTTATTCTTCTCTCCCGTTGAGGCCACCTGATCATCCGAGACTGTGAGATCTTAATAAACTCAAAAAAACCACAAAAAGCAAGGCCCTCCACCCTCCAACTCCCCTTCGCACCCCCGCAACTGCTTCCGGTACCGCTCCGCCTGATTCGCCACTTCTCCGGCCACGCGCAGCAGGAACGGCTTTTTTCGGTGGCGGCCTTCGTTGTAGCCGGTGTGGCCTTCGTGGTAGGCGAGGTATTGGCGGAAGGCGTCGGATTTGGCGATGCCGCAGATCTGGTGGCTCACGTTGGCGTACCAGCCGATGAAGTCGGCGGCGTCGGCGAAGTCGTCCCGGTCCGCGCCGGAGTTCCCGGTCTGTTCGCGATACCAGTCCCACGTGCCGTCGATGGCCTGGGCGTAGCCGTAGGCGGAGGAAGGACGCGGCCCCGGGAAAATCCACAGGCAGCGCGTTCTCGCGGGGCGGGCCTGGGAACGGTACTTGGACTCGTGGTGCATGATCGCCATGATCAGGGAAACCGGAACGTTCCAGCGCTTCCCGGCCGCCGAGGCGGCCCGCCGCCATTTCGGCTTTTCCCGGAACACCGCGCACAAATTGTCCGGCCGCGCCGGCGCGGAACCGGCGCAGCCGCCCAAAAAAAAGGCCATCGCCAGCAACAGCGCGACGGCCCCCGTTCGCTTGCGGAGCCGGCGGGCGGACCGTTTCCCTTCCCGGCCGTTTACGGCCCAATCCGCCCACTTCCGGCTCCGTTCGATCATTTTTCGCCCGGCGGCAACATGCTTTCCGGCATCAGCAGGGCCACCACCTCCCCCGTGGCGCAGACTTCGCCGTTGGCGGAGAGCGTGCTTTCCACCACCACCTTCTTGCCTTTGATTTCCTTCACCTTGCCCCGCAGCTCCAGCGGCGGTCCCATGGGCGTGGGGCGCAGATAGCGCACGTTCAGGGAGCCGGTCACGAACCGGAGCGGCGGCGCCGTGTCCATGGCCCGGCCTTCGGCCTTGTAGGCCGCCGCCGCCGCCGTACCGGTGCTGTGGCAGTCGATGAGCGAGGCGATCAACCCGCCGTAGACAAAGCCCGGAATCGCCGTGTGATACGGTTCCGGCGTGAAGGTGGCCACCGTCTCCTCGCCGTCCCAGTAGCTTTTGATCTGGTGACCCTTTTCGTTGTTCTTTCCGCACCCGTAGCAATGGCTCAGAATGTCCGGATAGTAGTCCTGAAACGCCTTTTCCGCCATCGGTTCCTCCCTCGGTTCGTGTGGATAAAATTGAGCGCTCAGTCTGTGGGATTGTTCTAATAAATCCCGGACCAAAACGCAAGGCCCGGATCGCCGGGAAGACCGGGAAGAAAGGAACCGTTTTGCGCATTTCCCTCCCGCCTCACACCCGCCCCCGCAGCTCCGGAACCAAATTCAGCGGCGGCTTTCCGTCCAGCACGGCGATGATGTTCCGGGCGGCGGTGGACGCCATGGCGCCCCGGGTTTCCTCGGTGGCGGAGCCGATGTGGGGCAGCAGGACCACGTTTTCCATCTCCAGCAGCTCGGGAGAAACCTTCGGCTCGAACTCGTAAACGTCCAGCCCCGCGCCCTTCAATCGGCCGGACTGGAGCGCCCGGACCAGCGCCGCTTCGTCCACCAGCTCGCCCCGGGCGGTGTTGATCAGGTAGGCCCCTTCCGGAATGTGGGAAAAGGCGTCGTCGTCGAACCGATGGCGGGTTTCCTCCGTCAGCGGGGCGTGGATCGATACGGCGTCGGATTCCGCCAGCAATGCCTGGAAGGAAACGAGCCGTGCGTCCAGCTCCGCCTCGATATCGCGGGAAACCGGGTTTCGGTTGTGGTAGATCACCCGCATGTCGAAGGCGCGGCATTTTTTGGCGAAATCCCGGCCGATGCGGCCCATGCCGAAAACGCCAATCGTTCGGCCGGCCAGCTCGTCCCCCAGCAAAAGCAGCGGGTCCCAGCCGGTGAATTTTCCGGCCCGGGTGAAGCGGTCGGCCTCCGGAATCCGGCGCGTCAGGGAGATGAGCAGGGCGAAGGCGATTTCCGCCGTGGCGCGGGTCAGCACCCCCGGCGTGTTGGTGACCGGTATCCCCCGTTTCGCCGCCGCTTCCAGGTCGATGTTGTCGTAGCCCACCGCGCAGTTGGCGATGATTTGGAGCTTGGGCCCGGCGTCCATCAGCTCCGCGTTCACCGGATCGGTCAGCAACGGCAATAGCGCGTCGGCGTCGGCCAGGGCGGCTTTCAGCCCCTCCCGGTCGCCCTTCTCCATCACCCGGACGGCGGAAAACCGTTCCCGCAACAGTTGAAGACCGGCTTGGGGAATCGGCTGGCTGACCACGACGGTTGCGGACATGGGGACCTCCTGGGAATGGGGTGTGGACGGCGGCCAAAACCGGAAATGTTCCGGCTATTGGAAGAATAACGGAACGATATCGGGGCCTTCCGAGAAAGGCACGGACCGTTTCTTCATACCATCTTCCCCGGATTGACACAACCGGCGACGGAGAGTAGGCTTTTTTTCGCGGCTCACCGAACCGAAGCCGGTTTCCCTTTTCGTTGGAATGGAGGCAACCATGTCCCGGAAACTTCCGGCCGATCGGTCGGACTGGCGGGAATTTTTTCGGAAAATCCCCACCTGGGTCTGGATTCTTTTGCTGGTTCTCTTGTTTGGCCGATTTGTGCTCGTGGCCCTGGCCCACATTTTTTGGGGATAATTTCGCAATCCGCAATTTCGTTACCCGACCCCGGTTCCACGGGAGAAGACAAAGCGAAGGGTTTGCGCCCATTCCGGTTGACCCGGGGCCGCGCCTCCTTTATGGTGCGGGATATGAGCGCCCGGAGGTTCCCGGTTTTTTTCGTTCATTTTTCAGAGATTCGTGGATAATCAATTTCCGGGTTCGAGGTCCATGTTCGGGTTCCAGGTCCGGTTTCCAGGTCCGGGCAAATCCCGCTTTCGTGGAATTCCTTCCTTCGGAAAGGGATTCGAAGATTCGAATCCCCAGGTTCGGCGTTCCGGGGAAGGATCGCTTTCCGCGAATCGGGCAATGTTTTTTTGATCGGGTTTTTAAATGATGCGTATCGATTTCCAATCTTTCATTGAACGCCGAGGTTTCCGTCCGGCTTTTTTCGGCTTGACGCCGGGGCATTCCGCAATGAATCCGGGCGCGACGGAACCGGCCAGGTTTGTCCCATGATGGACCGAATTTCCATTGCGGCGGACATGATCCGCGGCGCCGATTTCGTGGTCGCCTTTACCGGGGCCGGCATTTCCATGGACAGCGGCCTGCCCCCCTTTCGGCGGGACGACGCCTTTTGGAGCTATTACGATCCCCACTGCGTGGAACTTGCCCATTTTCTGTCGGACCCCGGCGGGGCCTGGATCAACCTGCGGGAAATTTTTTACGACGCCTTCACCCAGGCCGCGCCCAACGAAGGCCACTACGCCCTGGCGGAAATGGAAGCGGGGGGCTTTCTGGACGCCATCATCACCCAGAACATCGACCACCTCCACCAGAAGGCGGGGAACGCTCACGTTCACGAGTTTCACGGCGGCGTCGGAACCCTGGCCTGCATCGGCTGCGGCGCGCGGTTTCCGGCGGCAAAAGTGGATTTGTGCCGCCTGCCGCCCCACTGTGATTTCTGCGGGGGGGTGTTGAAGCCGGATTTCGTCTTTTTTGGCGAAAGCGTCTCCGAAGCGGCGGAATCGGACGCCATCGAAACCGCGGAGCTTTCCGACCTGATTCTGGTGGTGGGGGCCATGGGGGAGATTCAGCCGGCCTGTTTCATTCCGTTTATGGCGGCGGAAAACGGGGCGCGCATTGTGGAAATCAATCCGGAAGTCTCCCAATTTACCTTTTCCATCACCGATCTGTTCCTGCAAGGGGACGCGTCGGACATCCTGGAGTCCCTGATGGAGGTGCTCGACGAAACGCCGTAGCCCGTCATCCGCGCCCCCGGTTTGGAGACATTCGGCGTCTTTCCGAAGAACAGACCGCCCCTTTTCCGGGCCGCCCGACGAATCGGGGAGACCGACATCGTCCCCCATCCCATTTCCATCCAACGGCATGTTTCCCATGAATTCTTCGTTGCCCGATCTTTATCCGGCCTTTGCCGGCCGTCAATACGTCGGCCGTTTGCGCGGCCGTCTCGCCCTTGGGGCCATTGGATTTCACGGCCGCCGGGCCGGGGCTTCCAGGCCATGAACGATTTTCAGACCGATGAATCGGACCGCGTGGAATCCGACCCCGTGGAAGAGCCGGCGGAATCGCTCTCTCCGGAATCCCTTCCGCCCCCTTCCCTTGTCTGGTGGGTCCGACATCTGGTGGGCGTCGGGCTGAGCGGGGTGTTCCTGGCCTTCGGGGTGGAGGTGTTGATCGCGGCCTACGACCTGGACGATCCCTTCTTTTTCGTCATGACCTTTTTCTCCTCCAATTTCATGATCCTGATCAGCGCCGCCCTGTTGGCGGGACTGGTCTGGCGCATGGTGGAGGCCTGGCGGGGTTCGGCATGAACCTGCGTCGACGCCTTCGGGTCGGCCGGACCTGCCTGTTCAGCTCCTTGGTCTTCTCGCTGGTGACCGCCGGGCTCATCACCGGATTCTGGCTTTATCAGGAATCCCGGCAGGCGGAAAAATGGGCCGCCTACATCCAAAATGATTTTCTGGAGGAGCATCGGGCGCGGCTTCGGGAGCGGGTGGACCGGGTCATCCAGGCCATCGATTGGCAACGGCGGCTGGCGGCGGAACAGGCGGGCGAGGCGCTGGCGGCCCGGGTGAACGCCGCCTGGCACGCCATGGCCGGGATTCATCAGCGGTTTCAGGGGGTGGAGCCGCCCGCCCTCATTCGGGAGCGGATGACCGAGGCGGTGCTTCAGTGGCCGTTGGATTCGGAGGTGTCCCACTGGTTTTTGATGGATGCGTCGGGACGCTGCGTGATCTGGGACGGATATCCGGAAATGGCCGGCCGGGATCTGTCCGCCGCCGCGAACGGGGCGGGGAAACGGGCCATGGCGCGACTGCTGGACGCGGGCGACGCGGAGCCGATTCTGTTTCAAGGGTCCTTGCCGGTTCCGGAATCCGATTCGGAGTCCGTCCCGCCATCCGATTCCGAATCCGTCGGCATGGTCATGGCGGAGGCCATCGTGTCCGCCAGACGGGCGCCGGGGGAAGGCCCCACCGGCGAGTGGATTTTATGCGCGGCCCTGCTGATTTCCGACCTGGACACGCAAAGCCGGCACTGGGCCCTCCAGTACGCCGCCGACATCCGGTACGGGGAGCAAGGCTACGTTTTCGTGAACACCCTGGACGGCGCCTCTCTGGTGTTCGACGGCCGGGCGCTTCCGACGCCGGTGGACAACTGGGAGCTGACCGATCCGGACGGAAATAAAATCCTCCAGCTTCAGCGGGAGGCGGCGCTTCGACCGGGCGGGGGTTTTTTGCGCTACCGGTTTCCCAAACTGGGCGGAAAAGAGCCGGCGCCCAAGCTCTCCTACGTGGCGGCCCTGCCGGAATGGAATTGGATGATCGGCGCCGGCGTCTACCTGGACGAGATCGATCCGGTGATCAAGCGGGAGACCGCCGAAGTTCGCCGGGAGCTTCGATTTCAGTTCGCCGGCGTGCTGGGCGGGGTGCTGGCCCTGATCCTGATGATTGCGCTTCTGGCCCGGTTCGTCAGCCGACGGGTGGAGGAAAGTTTTTCCGCCTTTTCCCGCTTTCTGAAAGACGCCGAGGAAAGCGGGCCGGAGACCATGGCGGCGGTCATCCATCCGGAGGACGTTTATTTTCAGGAATTCACCGTTCTGGCGGAACGGGCCAACGCCATGGTCCGAAGCCGCAACGCGGCCCTTTCGGCCCTGCGGGAAAGCCGGGAGCGGCTTCAACTCACCATGGAGGCCACCCGGGACGGCATCTGGGACTGGGACCTGGCGGAAGACAACGTCTATTTCAGTCCGCGCTATTACACCATGGTCGGCTACGAGCCGGACGCCTTTCCGGCCTCGCTTTCCGAGTGGCGCAAGCGGGTCCATCCCCACGACCTGCCGGACGCCGACGCGGCCATCCAGGACCATCTGGAGGGGCGGACCCCCGGCTTCCGGATTCAATTCCGTTTTATGACCGCGAACGGCGACTGGCGATGGCTTCTGGGGCGGGGGCGGACCGTCCGGCGGGGCCCCGGGGGCCGTCCCCTGCGGCTGCTCGGCGCCCACACCGATATTTCCGAGCAAAAGGCGGCCGAGGCGGCCCTTCGGGAACGGGAACGCACCTACCGGGATATTTTCGAAAACGCCCAGATCGGCCTCTTCCGGAGCCTGGGGGAAGAGGGGCTGTTCGTGGTCTGCAACGACGCCTTGGGAAAGATGCTCGGCTACGAAAGCGGCGACGAATGCGCCGGAGACTATCGGTTGCGGGAAGGCTACATCAACCCCGACGAGCGCAAACGGATGCTGGGAATGATCCGCAGCCGGGGTCAGGTGCACAATTTCGAGGCCCGGTTCCGCCGGAAGGACGGGGCCCCGGTCTGGCTGCGCTATTCGGCCCGGTATCGGCCCGAGACCGACGCCATCGAAGGGGTGGTGGCCGACGTCACCGACCAGAAGCGGGCCGAAGAGGAACTGCGGGCCAGCGAGGAAACGGCCCGGGCCATGCTCAACGCCACCAGCGACACGGCGGTGCTTTTGGAGCGGAACGGCGCCATCGTTTCCTGCAACGAGATTTTTTTGCGAAAAAGCGAACGCCGGATGGAAGCCACCGTGGGCCGATCCCTGTCCGAGGTTTTTTCCAGGGAGAGTTTCCGGCGGTGGCGGAGCGAACTGGATGCCGTTTTCGAAACCGGCGAGCCGGCGCAGTTCGAGGACGCCCGGGACGGCCGGCGATTCACCAACCGTTGCTATCCGATTTTCGGGGACGACGGACGGGTCCGGCGGGTGGCGGTGTTTTCCCGGGATTTCACGGAAGTCTGGGAGGCCCGCCGGGAGCAGGCCCAATTGCGGGACCGGCTGGAACGATCCCGAAAGATGGAGGCGCTGGGATTGCTGGCCGGGGGCGTGGCCCACGACCTCAACAACATTCTCTCCGGGGTGGTCGGCTATCCAGAGCTGCTGCTGATGGAGCTGCCCGGGGACAGTCCCCTGCGGCGGCCGGTGGAGGCCATGCGCGCCTCCGGGCTTCGGGCCGCCGCCGTGGTGTCGGACCTGCTCACCGTGGCCCGGGGCGTGGCCAGCCCCCGGGAGCCGGTGGACCTGAACGGGCTGGTGCGGGAGTATCTGGATTCGCCGGAATACGAAAGCCTGACGGAAGCCCACGCCTCGGTGACCCTGCTTCCCTGGCTTTCGGAGGCGCCGCCCCATGTTTCCGGGTCGACGGTGCATTTGCGCAAGGCGCTCATGAACTTGGTGACCAATGCCTTCGAGGCGGTCCAGGGAGAGGGCCATGTGCTGGTTTCCACCGAAATCCGCGAGCTGTCCGCGCCGCTGGAAGGGGACGAACCGTTGCCCGCCGGGCGCTGGAGCGTGCTCACCGTCTCCGACGACGGGCCGGGCATTTCCGAGGCGGACCGGGAACATATTTTCGAGCCCTTTTACACCCGAAAGGTCATGGGCCGCAGCGGCACCGGCCTGGGATTGGCGGTGGTCTGGAACACCGTTCTGGACCACGACGGCCACATCCGGGTCTCCACCGGTCCGGACGGCACCGCCCTCACCCTGTTTTTCCCCTGGATTTCCGCCGCTCCGGAGGCCAGGCCCTCGGAATCGTCGCTGATCGACTACGCCGGGTCGGGGGAGCGGGTGCTGGTGGTGGACGACGAGCCGCTCCAGCGGGAGATCGCCTGCTCCCTGCTGGAAAAGCTGGGCTATCGGGCCGATTCGGCGGAAAGCGGCGAGGCCGCCCTGGAATACCTGCGGGAGCGGCCGGCCGATCTGGTGTTGCTGGACATGGTGATGGAGCCGGGCATGAACGGCCGCGAGACTTTCGAACGCATCCTGGAAATTCGACCGGGCCAGCGGGCCGTGATCGCCAGCGGCATGGCGGAGACCGAGGATTTCCGTCGGGTGAAGGCGCTGGGCGCGTCCAGCCTGCTCAAAAAACCTTACACACTGAAAAAACTTGGAAAACGAATTCGAGAGGCCCTGGAGAATCGGCCGGCGGGCGATGAAACGCCGGGGGAGGAACCTTTCGGCGAGACCTGAGTCCCAAAAGAGGGCTTGATTTTCGCCGCCGTTCCCCGCACAACAGGGATCTCGCGCCCCCATTCGCGAGTCCCTTATTTCACATCAACCATCGAGAGGTACGACGATGACGCGCGTCGGTTTTATTGGATGGCGAGGCATGGTCGGTTCGGTCCTCATGGACCGTATGCGGGCCGAAAACGATTTTACGGGGTTTGACCCCTTCTTTTTTTCCACCTCCCAGGCCGGGACCGCCGGCCCCGACGTCGGACGGGACGCCCCGCCGGTGGAAGACGCCGGAAAGGTGGAACGGCTGGCCGAAATGGACATCCTGATTTCCTGTCAGGGCGGCGGCTACACCCAGGAAATTTATCCGGCCCTGCGGAACGCCGGCTGGAAGGGATACTGGATCGACGCCGCTTCCACCCTCCGGATGGCCGAGGACAGCGTGATCGTCCTGGACCCGGTCAACCGGAAGGTGATCGACGCGGCGCTCGCCCGGGGCGTGAAAAACTTCGTCGGCGGCAACTGCACGGTCTCGCTGATGTTGATGGCCCTGGGCGGTCTTTTCGAAAAGGGGCTGATTCAGTGGATGACCTCCATGACCTATCAGGCCGCCTCCGGCGCCGGGGCCAAAAACATGAAGGAGCTGGTGGCCCAGATGCGAACCATCGGGAACGCCGCCGCCGATCTGCTGGACGATCCGGCCTCCGCGATCCACGAGCTGGACCGGCGGGTGATCGACGTCCTGCGGTCCGGGGATTTTCCCGTCGATCAGTTCGGCGTCCCCCTGGCCGCCAGTTTGATTCCGTGGATCGACCGGGCCATGGAGAACGGCCAGACCAAGGAGGAGTGGAAGGGCTACGCCGAGACCAACAAAATCCTGGGCCGCGAGGCCGATCCCATTCCCATCGACGGCCAGTGCGTGCGCATCGGGGCCATGCGCTGCCACAGCCAGGCGTTCACCATCAAACTGTCCAAGGACGTTCCCCTGGACGAAATCACGGGAATGATCGCCGAACACAACGATTGGGTTTCGGTGGTCCCCAACGAGAAAGAGGCCACCCTTCGGGAGCTGACCCCGGCCAAGGTCACCGGGACGTTGTCCGTACCCGTGGGCCGGCTGCGGAAGATGAACATCGGCCCCGAATACCTGACCGCCTTCTCCGTGGGCGATCAGCTCCTCTGGGGCGCGGCCGAGCCGCTGCGGCGGATGTTGCGGATTTTGTTGGAGAGCTAGGGTGTTTTGCGAGAATTGAAATACCGTCCAGACTTCGTGGGGGCGCCCCTTGCGGGCGCACCGGGGCTTTATCCTCGGCGCCAAGAACGGTAAATTCATTATTGCAAATCGCCCAAGCCAGAAACTCGACGGGCGGGGCGAGGCGGAATTCCGTCGGCCCGCCCGTCGGGGAACGGTCCTTCGAGGCCGAAGCGTTTTCGGTTTTGTTCCGCCCCCTCCTTCCATTGACCCTATCCGAACGGGAAACCCGCCATGTCGTTTGAAGACGAAGTCCTGCACTACCACAAAGAGCCGCGACCCGGAAAAATCGAGGTGATCCCCACCAAACCCTGCCTCTCCCAAAGCGATCTGAGCCTGGCCTACACGCCCGGCGTGGCGATTCCCTGCCTGAAAATCCAGGAAAACCCGGATTTGTCCTTCGACTACACCGCCCGGGGAAATCTGGTGGGCGTGATCACCAACGGGACGGCGGTGCTGGGGCTGGGCAACATCGGCCCCCTGGCCGGCAAGCCGGTGATGGAGGGCAAGGGTGTTCTCTTCAAGCGATTCGCGGACCTGGACGTGTTCGACATCGAGATCGACACCGAAGACCCCGACGAGTTCATCCGCACGGTGAAGCTGCTGGAGCCGACCTTCGGCGGCATCAACCTGGAGGACATCAAAGGGCCGGATTGTTTTTATATCGAGGAACAGCTCATCGAGCAGATGAACATTCCGGTGTTCCACGACGACCAGCACGGCACGGCGATCATCTCGGCGGCGGCCTTGCTCAACGCGGCGGAACTGACCGGCCGTCGCATGAGCGAACTTCGGGTGGTCATCAACGGAGCCGGCGCCGCGGCCATCGCCTGCGCCAAGATGTACATGGAGCTGGGCGTCCGGCGGGATTCCATTCTCATGGTCGATTCCAGGGGGGTGATCCACCAGGGGCGAACCGCCGGAATGAATCCGTACAAAGAAGTCTTTGCCGCGGAAACGGAATTGCGGACCCTGGAGGACGCGGTCCGGGGCGCCCACGTCCTGGTCGGGCTTTCGGTCAAGGGCGCGTTCACCCCCGAACTCATCCGGCTCATGGCGGAAAATCCGATCATTTTTCCGCTGGCCAATCCCGATCCGGAAATCGACTACCACGCGGCCAAGTCGGCCCGTCCGGACGCTCTCGTGGCCACGGGCCGGTCCGACTTTCCCAATCAGGTGAACAACGTGCTGGGCTTTCCGTTCATTTTTCGAGGGGCGCTGGACGTCCGGGCCACCACCATCAACGTGGAAATGAAGGCGGCGGCGGTGAAGGCCATCGCCGAACTGGCCCGGCAGGACGTGCCCGACTCGGTCATTCGGGCCTACGGCGGGAAGCCGATTCAGTTCGGCCCGGAATACATCATTCCCAAGCCGCTGGACCCCCGGGTGCTGCTGAAGGTGGTTCCGGCGGTGGCCGAAGCGGCGGTGGCCACCGGCGTGGCCCGGGTCGGCCTTCCGCCCAAGGACGACTACATCCGGCGGCTGGAATCCATCCTGGGACCGGAACGGGAGATCATGCGGAAGGTGATCTTCCGGGCCGAGCGCGAACCCAAGCGGATCGTGTTGCCGGAAGGGAGCCATCCGGTCATTCTGCGGGCGGCCCATCACGTGGCCCGGGAGGGCATCGCCCGGCCGCGCCTGCTGGGGGACGAGGCGAAAATCCAGAAAATGGCCCGGGAAATGCACATTCCCCTGGACGGCCTGGAAATCCACGATCCGGAAAACAGCGAGCACCTGGACGAATTTACCGAAAAGCTGTTTGAACGGCGGGCGCGGAAGGGCTGGTCCCGGGACGAAACCCGGCTGCAACTGAAAAATCCCTACATCTTCGGCGCGATGATGGTCCACGAGGGGCTGGTGGACGGCCAGGTGCACGGCATCCGGCAGTCGTATCCCAACGCCATCCGTCCGGTTCTCCAGGTAATCCCGCGCCGGCCCGGAATCCGCAAGGTCGCCGGGGTTTACCTGATGATATCCCGCAATCGGACCATGCTGTTCGCCGACGCCACGGTCAACATCAATCCCTCCTCGGAAGACCTGGCCGAAATTGCGATTCTGACCGCCGAAATGGCGGAGTTTTTCGATTTCGAGCCCCGGGTGGCCATGCTGTCCTTTTCCAACTTCGGACGCACACGACACCCGGACGCCGCCCGGGTGCAGCGGGCCGTGGAAATCGCGCTCAAACAGCGGCCCGACCTCAAGATCGACGGCGAAATGCAGGCGGACACGGCGGTGACCGAGGAAATCCTCAACGGCGAGTTCCCCTTCAACCGGCTCGGCCAGGCGGCCAACGTGCTGGTGTTTCCGGAGCTGGCGGCGGGCAACGTGGCATACAAACTGCTGGACCGCATCGGGGGGGTCAAGGCCATCGGCCCGCTGCTGATGGGCATCAGCAAACCGTTTAACGTGTTGCAGCGGAACATCGACATGGAGAACGTGGTCAACGTGATCGCCATCACCGTGGCCCAGGCCCAGGACCACGAACGACAGGAAAAGGCCGCGAAAGAGGGCTGAAAACGGTTCCCCTTGCCAAACTCCGCAGGGTGTCTATGTTTTCCAAGTAATGAAAATTGGTCGGAAAATCGATTCCAAAACATCAAGGGAGTTTGTGATGAAATACCGAAAACCGGTCGGCGGTCTGGTTCTGGGACTCGTGTCGATCATTGTTTTGCTCGGCGCGCTTTTTCTGGGGACCGCCGCAACGGCGGGCCAACTTCGCGAGGTGGTGCTGGGCGACGGCAGCGTGATCCTGGCGGAGGTGATTTCGCTGAAAGACGGGGTCTACGCCCTGAAATCCGAAACCATGGGCACGCTGAACATCGAGGAAAACGCCATCCGGACCATCCGATCCCCCGGCGCGGACGAAACGGCCGTTTTGAAATCCGGAAAGCCGGGCGAAGGCGAGGAAGACATGGCCGCCATGCGACAGTCGATGATGGGCGACGTGATGTCGAACCCCGGGCTTTTGGGCATGGTCTTCGCCCTGCGGAACGACCCGGAAGTTCAAAGCGTTCTCCAGGACCCGGAGGTGATGGAAAAGGTCATGGCCGGCGACCTGGAAGCGCTTCGCAACGATCCCAAATTTCGCGAGTTGATGGAAAACTCCAAAATCCAGTCGTTGACCGAAGAGTTGACCCGGTAACTCAACCCCGCATCTCCGGACGCCGCCCGCCCCGCGAATGGACCGTTTTTTTGCCGACCCTTTGTTTGTGCTAAAATACCTTTGGTATGGGTCGTTGTCACCAGAATCAGTTTGGGATTCATGTCAATCTGGTTCCTGGTTCCAGAAGCGGTGGTTTTGGAGCGGCGCGACGGTCATGGGGGATTTCCCCATGGGGGCGTACCGGAAACCCCCCATTGATTCCCTCGTGCCATCGGCTTAAGTTGATGGAAACTCAATCCGGAAGGCACTTGCCATGGCCAATCGTTCTTTCTTTGGCGAAGTTTTTCAGATATACGCGAGCCTTTTTGTTGTGGGCGCCATTCTGGTTTTCAGCCTGTTCAAGGATATCGTCCTCTCTCTTTTTCGAGCGCCAAAGCGGATTGTTCAACGGGTTCGATCAAATTAACCCTTTTCCCGTTTCAGGTGAAAACAAAGACGCCCGCCAATCCATGGCGGGCGTCTTTGTTTTCCGGGGGCGCTGTCATTTCCCTTCCCTCTTTTTTGGGGCCTTCGGATTCGGCGCCCCTTTTTACCTCCGGAGCCTCCGACGCTTGGGGCAATCCGGCGTTTCCTGTTCCGACGGGAAAATCAATCTCCTTAGCCCCAATACCGTTCATTTTGGCGAAAATTTGTAGGGGCGAATTGCATT
>JBKHDD010000136.1:0-13426 GCA_046541515.1 Desulfococcaceae bacterium | reverse complement strand
CCGGCGGCGGGCGGGGCGTACATCCGCACGAAGCAGGAGGCGTCTTTTTCGAAGGAGGAGGCCGACAGCCGGCCGAATTCGGGAACGTCCCGGGCGTAGTCGATGAACCGCCGGGCCAGATCCTTGGCGGAAAAGCCGCTTGCCGCCGCCCCGTTCACCGCGATGGACCAGGCCGGGGCTACGATGGGCGGCGCGAAGAGCTTCCAATGCAGCAGCCACAGGCTCGCCGGGTCCTCCAGATACGGGTCCCAGCCGCCCTCCGCCAGCAACGCCCGCCCCAACGCCGTGGTCCGCATGGGCCCGCTCACCCGGGGCGAATCCGGATTCTTCTCCGGTTCGATCAGATGAAACGCCATGCACCAAAACCGGATGGACCGGACCATGTTCTTCCCCACGCCGAGGATTTCGATGGCGTCGGGGCGGTCGAAGACGGCGGGGTCCGGGGGCGGTTGGGAGGGGGTAGATGGCGGGATGTCGGTTTGCGGATTTGGGGGATTGGGCGAATCGTCACCCGTTGGCCGGGGAGGAGATTCCGCCCACTCGTCCAACTGATCCGGCAGCGCGCCCGCCACGCCGTCGAAGCCCTTCTTCAGCCAGCCATAGCGCGGCGCAAACGTCTCGTGCCGCGCGAAAAACCCGGTGCGAATCTTGTTCAACGCGGCATCCATCACCGGGCCTCCCGGGCGGAATCGCCCCACGTTCGGAGTCCCGCCTTCAGGCGGAATCGGCGCTCGCTTTCGCACTCCGCACCCACGGACCCGCCTAAAGGCGGAACTCCGAACCGGGAAGAAGTTGGGATTCCCCGCTTCGGGCACTTTGCGAAAAACCAAGCACCATCCGGACGCGGCGGCGGGGAATAAATCCCCCGCCTACACCCAAAAAGCCCGCTGAAGCTGGCTCGTCCCGTACCTGAAATTGGAAAAGATGGAGCGCCCTTCAGGGTGCTTTTTCGGGATGAGCCGGGGGATTCATTCCCCGGCGGGAGGCACTGCGCTTGATTCCATGAAAATCGGCCTCGTGGGAATCGCACACAGCTTCCCCACTCCGCCCCCACGGACCCGCCTGAAGGCGGAACTCCGAACTGTTCCAACCAAACCGGAAAACCGCGCCCCGCGAAGGCAGGCCCACCCCGATCTACCCGCAATTCATCAAAAAACGCCAATTCCAGACCGCCCATCACTTTCCACGCTCCCCGAAAACCATCGTCGTCCCCAAACCGATAACACCCCATTTTTCCAATATTTTCAATAAACCGTTAATTTTTTTAACATATTGAAACCAATAGACATTTTATCACAACTGCCCACGGAAAATCAACCAGTTCATTCGATTTTGCATATGATTTTTTTGGATGGCCGGCCGCCCAAAAAAGCACAAAAACCGCTCCCCGATTGGGAAAGCGGCGGGAGTCCTTATCCAAAATGGAACGGACGCCGTAATGCTTCTTTATTTTTGAAATTTTAGCGTTCTTTTTTGTCCTTCGCCCGTTGCTTGATCCACTCCATGAGCGCCTCGGGAGATTCCAAGTCCCAAAAGGCGTCCGCCAGTTCCGCGCGTTCCTCCGGACCCAGAACTTGAATCAAGCGCATCAAGTTCTCCGGATTCAACCCGAATTTCTTGGCAAGGATCCGGGCCTGCATCCCGGCTTCACCTGCGTTTTTTCCCTTCTCCATCCCCTTCTCCATCCCCTTTTCCTCACCGATCTGAACGCCTTCTTCCATCCCCCGCTGATAACCAATTTTTTCAACGCTCGTAATGTACGGCATCCTTTTTTCCTCCTCGTATTCGGCAAGTTCCCGCCAGAAGGCCTGTTCTTCCGGTTGGGGCAACCGCATGGACCAGTCGATAAACCGGAACAGATTGATGATGTCTTGCCGTGAATAGTTTTTCTCGTGGAGATGGCGGATCAGGGCCATCTTTTCCCGCCGCCGGCCGGGGTTGTCGCCCTTGGTCCGCCGGGTGTGCAAATAGGCCAGCACTACGGTGGCGAAGGGGTTGTCGCTATTGCGGAGCGCTTCCAGGTCGTCTTCGAAATCCAGCAGGCGGACCACCGGAAACCGGAACCGCGTTTCGCAATTCCACAATTTTCGCTCGAACAACCCCGGGCGCCATCGCCCCTCCCCGCCGATCACGGCAAAGCTGGCGGCGTGCCTTCGATACCGATCATACAGCCGAAAGTGGTAGATGTACATCCGCTCGTCGAAATCGGTTTCCCGGAACATCTGGATGTCCGAGTGAATCAACGCCCACTCTTCCGCCCCGTTCTTCAGCCAGACCCGCGCCAGCTTGTCCACGTAGCGCCGGCCGGTTTCCGCGTCCCGAGTAATCTGCTGCAATTCCTTGTCCAGAAACTCGTATCCGCGGGACCAGTCGATCTCCCGGTGGGCCTCCGGCGAAAAGAAGGCAATGAACTCCGGAAAATACAGCTCCAAAACCTCTTTCCAGGGGCTGTCGTGGTCGTCTCGGGCCGCGGCGTCGGTCATGAACACTCCAGGAACGGTGGAAACCCTCCTGTTTCTTTGGATAAGGTTACCCTTCCGCAAAGGATTTTCAAGGAAATGAGGATGGAAAACGTCGGCGGCGCGAACGAAGGAAGACTACAACCCAATCCGCTCCTTTCCGAACTTTCGGGCTTCGCGGAGTTTGGCGTATTTCATGAAGGATCCGGCGGCGTGGAGGAGGGCGATGGTGAAGCCGTCGAAACCGGCGAGGATGCCGGTTTTCAGGAGGTAGTCGCGGAGGAAGGTCCAGCCGCCGCGGGAGATGGGCGACCACCAGCCGCATTTTCGGCCGTTTTCGTACATTTCCCGGGCCGCCAGGGTCGAGTATCGCTGCATTTTGTCAATCAGATCGCCGTAGTTGCGAAAGCTGTGGTGGTCCAGCGCCGCATCCAAATCCCGCACCGGGCCTTGGGCCACCCATCGCTCGTGGACCCGGTTGTCGCTGAATTCCCCCCGCCTTCGGTCCACGAGCCGCAAGACCCGGTCCGGCCACCAGCCGCAGTGGCGAAACCAGCGGCCGTGAAAATGGTTGCGCCGAAGAAACTCGAAGCCGGCCACGTCCCCGGAGGGCGGGGAATTTCCGAAAATTTCCCCCAGCGCTTCGGCGGTTTCCTCGGGCACCCGCTCGTCGGCGTCCAGAATCAGCACCCAGTCGTTGCGGCAACGGTCCACGGCGAACTGCTTCTGTCGGGAGAACCCCTGCCAGGACTGGCGGATCACCCGGCATCCAAACGCGCCGGCGATCTCCAGCGTGTGGTCGCGGCTGCCGGAATCCACCAGCACCACCTCGTCCGCAAAGCGAACGCTTCTTAAACAGTCGGGCAGCCGGTCCTGTTCATCCTGCGCCACAATCGCCACGGAAAGAGGAAGAGTCATCGCCGCAACCAGTTGAAAAAATGAAGTTAACCGCCGCCGATCATCGCCGGACCTATTCCAGGCCCGCAATTCGATTTTTCCCGGCCGAACCGTCTTGTTCTGGAAAACCGGGCGTGAAAATCGAGAAATCGAAGAAAAATCAGGATGAAACGCAACCCGGCAATATAATTTCACCCGTCGCGAAAGGTCAACCCAAACCTTTCCAACCTGGGAAATCCAACTTGCCGGCTCTGGCCAGCCGGGAAATCCCCATGGAAAATGATGCCTGGCGCTTTTGAGCGAGGAGAAGCCCCATTCTTCCCAATGCCGCCCGTTTTGCCGTTTTAAACGCTGGATCGGCCAGGGGCGCAATCGCAACGGCCCCTTCCCCTTTTTCGCAAAATGGACGGGATCGGGCCTGGCCGGTTTCCAAAAAAAACGCCGCCGCCTTGCGCAAAAGGCGCGAAGACGGCGGCGTTGGACGCATTCGAAAATCGGCCTTGCTTTTGACGCGCCCGGAGAAACCGGGGGATCGAAAAGCGAGGCCGGATCGGTCAGATGTCCAGGGTTTCCACCTCCAGGGCGTTGTTCTGGATGAACTCCCGGCGAGGCTCCACCACGTCGCCCATCAGCAGGCTGAAGATGTCGTCGGCCTTTTCGGCGTCCTCCACGTTCACCCGGAGCAGGGTCCGCTTGGCCGGGTTCATGGTGGTCTCCCACAGCTGTCCCGGGTTCATTTCTCCCAGACCTTTGTAGCGCTGGAAGCTCAGACCTTTTTTGCCCTCTTCCATCAGATGATAGAGGAGCCGTTTTTTGTTCTCGAAGACGGTCGCCTTGCCCTCCTCGATCTTTCCCTTGGGATAGACCGTGAAGGGCGGACGGTCCCAGGGGGCCACTTTTCGGGCCAGCCCCAGGCAGCGCTGGAAGTCGGGGGAATGGAGGAAGGCCCGGCCCAGGGTCACCGATTCGTAGGTTTCGGCCACGGTGTCCCGAATGATGCCTTTGTCGGACATGCCGTCGGCGGAGCAGGGCCGCACCCGCATTTCGTAGACCCGACGCTCCTCGCTCCAGGTCATTTCGCCCACTTCGCACCCCGCGCCGGTCAGCTTTTCCGCCAGGGCCTTCATCCGGGCCTCGTCCTGAAGGATCGACTTGTCGGTCACCCCCTCGCGAATCAGCAGCTCCACCAGCTCCGACTGGATGCCCCGGTGCTCCATCTTGTCCAGCAGAGCCACGTACTCTGCCAACGCGCCAACAAATTCCAGCAGGTCGGCGTCCGACAGCGACTTCTTGTCGCCGTCGCGGAAGACTTGCTTCTGGTCGGTCATCCGTTGCAGCAAATGCTCCCGATAGGCGGCCTCGTCCTTAAGGTAAAACTCGCTTTTTCCCTTGCCGATCCGAAACAGGGGCGGCTGGGCGATGTAGAGAAAGCCCCGTTCGATCACCTCGCGCATCTGGCGGTAGAAGAAGGTCAGCAGAAGGGTCCGGATGTGGGAGCCGTCCACGTCGGCGTCGGTCATGATGATCACCTTGTGGTACCGGATTTTTTCGATGTCGTACTCTTCGCGGCCAACCCCGGCGCCCAGCGCCGTGATGATGTTCTTGATTTCCTCGCTGCGCAGAATCTTGTCGAACCGGGCCTTCTCCACGTTGAGAATTTTGCCCTTGAGCGGCAGAATGGCCTGAAACTTCCGGTCCCGGCCCTGCTTGGCGCTGCCGCCGGCGCTGTCGCCCTCCACCAGAAAAATTTCCCGCTGGGCCGGATCGGAGATCTGGCATTCGGCCAGCTTGCCCGGCAGCGTCGAGTCCAGCAGCGCGCCCTTGTTGCGCGCCAGGTCTCGGGCCCGCTTGGCCGCGTCCCGGGCCCGGGCCGCCTCCACCGCCTTGGCCACGATCCGCTTGCCCACCGAGGGGTTTTCGTCCAGATAGATGGCGAGCTGCTCGTTGACCAGCGACTCCACCAGCCCCTTCACCTCGCTGTTGCCCAGCTTGGTCTTGGTCTGGCCTTCGAACTGGGGCTCCTTCACCTTGACGCTGACGATGGCGGTGAGCCCCTCGCGCACGTCGTCGCCGGAGATCTTGGCCTGCATGTTCTTGGGCAGGTTGCCGCCCGCGGCGTAGGCGTTGAGGGTCCGGGTGAGCGCGGCCTTGAAGCCCACCAGGTGAAAGCCGCCCTCGGCGGTGTTGATGTTGTTGGCGAAGGAGAGCATACGCTCCTTGTAGGAGTCGTTGTACTGGATCGCCACCTCGATCTGCACGTCGCTGCGCTCGCCCTGGATGAGCACCGGCGAGTGCAGCGCGGTTTCGCGCCGGTTGAGGTATTCCACGAAGCTGGCCAGCCCGCCTTCGTAGTAGAAATTGTCCTTGTTGTCCGCCCGCTCGTCCTCGATGACGATCCGCACGCCCCGGTTGAGGAAGGCCAGCTCCCGCATGCGGCGGGCCAGGGTTTCATAATTGAAGTCGTCGGAGTTCATGATGGTGGTGTCGGGCTTGAAGTGAACCCGGGTGCCCCGCTTGTCGGTCTCTCCGACGACCTCCAGCTCGCTGACCTTTTTGCCTGCGGCGTAGCGCTGCCGGTAGGCCTTGCCCTCGGCGTGGATGGTCACTTCCAGATGGGCCGACAGGGCGTTGACCACCGAAATGCCCACCCCGTGGAGCCCGCCGGAAACTTTGTAGCTGTCCCGGTCGAACTTGCCGCCGGCGTGGAGCTTGCACATGACCACTTCCACCGCGGGCACGCCCTCCTTTTCGTGCATGCCCACGGGAATGCCCCGGCCGTTGTCCTCCACCGTCACGCTGTTGTCGGTGTGGATGGCGACGTCGATCCGGTCGCAGTAGCCGGCCATGGCCTCGTCGATGCTGTTGTCCACCACCTCGTAGACCAGGTGATGGAGCCCCTCCATGTCCACGTTTCCGATGTACATGGACGGGCGCTTGCGGACGGCCTCCAACCCTTCCAGAATCTTGATGTTGTTGGCGCCGTATTCGTGCCGTTGTTCGTCTTTTCTCATAGTTTCATCGGCATGATCACGCTGACGAACCGCGTGTCGAATTCGCCCCGTATCCGGCAGGGCCGGGAGGCGTTGGTGATATGGACGATCACGTGATCGTCCTCGATGACGCCCAGCGCGTCGATGAAGAACTTGGGATTGAAGGCCATCTCCATTGGCTCGCCCTCGTAGGCCACGGCCACCTCCTCCTTGGACTCGCCCATGTCCGGGTTGGTGGCGGACACCAGCAGCCGGTCCTGGCTGAAATCGAAGATGACGCCCTTGTATTTCTCGGTGGAGAGAATGGACATCCGGCGAAGCGTCATCAAAAAGAGCTGGCGATTCATCCGAATGTCCACGCCGTCGGTCTGGTTCATGATTTCGGCGTACCGGGGAAAATCCCCTTCCAGCAGCCGGACGGTCATGGTTTCCGCCGCCTTTTTGACGATGAAATGGCTGGACTGCACCGCGACCTGCGCCGCGGCGTCGCCTTCCAAGAATTTCGCCACTTCCTGCAACCCTTTTTTGGGGATGATCACCCCGCCGTCCAGCCCCAGGTCCCCGCCCGCCGTCAGCGGATGGTCTGCCGTTGCCAGCCGGCTGCTGTCGGTGGCCACCATGCGGAGAATTCGGCCGGAACCTTCTTTCGTCGGCGCCTCCCCGGAGGAATCGGCCTCGTCCGCTTCTTGAAAATCGGCTGCGGGCTCCGGATATTCCGGGTCGGTGAAGGCGGCTTCGTCCTCCGTTTCGGCGGCGGGGGCCTCCCCGGCATCCGGTTCGTCGGCGGCTTCGTCCGGGACGTTCAGCAATTCCAGGTAAACGCCGGTCACGTGGGCCCGGTTGTCCTCGGGCGGCGGGGCGATGATGACGGTGCGCTCGATCATTCGCCGAAGGGCGTCGGCCGGCAGAGATGCGAACCGGGCGTCGGCGACCACCGGCATGTCCGGAAACTCCTCGGGGTCCAGGCCCACCAGGTGAAACTCCACCCGTTGGTCCCCGATCTCGATCCAGCGGTTTTCCACCTCCTCCACCCGGATCAGCTCGCTGGGAAAATCCTTGACGATTTCGTGCAGCTTCCGACCGCTGACGGCGATCACGCCGGGCTCTTCCACCACGGCGGGATAGCTGCCCTCGAAGCCGGTCTCCAGGTCGGTGGCGGTCATCCGAAGGGTTCCGTCGGCGGCGTCCAGGAGCACGGTTTCGGTGATGGCGAAATTGGTCCGCCGGCCGGTGAGCCCCTGGAGGCGGGCCAGCACGTTGCGGATATCGGTTTTGTTGACGGAAAATTTCATCCGGTCGTTTCCTCCATCAGGAAGTGGGAGTGGCCGACGCCCCGGTCGCGTTTCCCGCTTCCCGTCCGGCGGCCCAGGCCCGGAGGCGGGGCAAATGAACCTCGGCCCATTCGGCGGAAATCCGCAGGGCGACAAACCGCCGGTAAAGCCCGTCCACCAGCGCCACCGGCCGCTCGCAAAGATAGAGTTTTTCCAGAATTCGGCCTTCCAGCGCCTCGCCGGCCTCCGCGGGGCCGGCTTCCGGCGTTTTGAGGCCGGCGATCATCAGGCTCTCCCCCTTGAGGGTAAAGCGCCAGTCGTGGTCTCCGGCCTTCATGGCCAGGCTCAACTCGGAAACCAGCGCGCCCTTCCGCAGCGCCACCCGCCCCTCTTCCAGCCCGGCGTCGTCTCCGCGAATGGTGATGGTTTCCACGGCCTCCTGAAGCCGGTTTTCCAGCACGAGCCGGTTTCCGATTTCCAGGTTCGCCAGTTCGGGATCGGCGGCCCGAAGGGTTTCCGGATCGGATTCCACCAGAAACCAAAGCCAGGTTAAAAATTCGTAGCCCAAAAAGGCGTAGCGGTTGTAGGCGACGGCGATGTCCATCATGGTCGGCGGCATGGTCGGCGGGTTACTCCCGGAGGGTGATCGGCGACAAGGCGGCGAGGTCGTCTTTTTCCGTGGGCGACAAACCGGCGGTCAGATCGGCGAGGGTGTAGGGAAACAGGCGGACGAGGGTCAGGCCGAAGGAGCGGGCGAAGAGGGTTTCCAGCTCCTCGTTGGCCGCCTTCTGGGTGGAGAAAAACCAGAGGGTTTCGGCTTCGTGGTTCCAGACCACGTCGTACACGTTGGGAGTGGCGGGAATTCGGGTGGCCAGCCGGTCCAGCACCGCCTCTCGGACGTCCTGCTTTTCGGCCCGGGAAAGTCCGTCGCGGCCGCTTTCCGCCAGCCGGCGGGCGATCTCCCGGTCGGTCAGCTTGCGCACCACCTTGGCGGGAATGGCCTTTTTGTCGATCCGCATGCTGAACACCATGTAGCTGCCGACGGCGAAGGAGGAGCCTTCGAAATCGGGCGCAAAGGGAGCCGCGTGGGCGGTCCACCCCACCGACTTCTCCGACGGATCGTCGTCGATTTCGACGATGGCGTTGGCCTTGAGCGCTTCCGCCGTTTTTTCCAGCACCGCGCCCTCCAGCCGCCCGTCCACCCGATACCGAGTGAGGGCGACCGTGGATGACAAAAGCCCCATCCGCTGTCCCGCTCCCTTCTCCGAAACGACATCGCGGCCGACAAGCTCCGCCGGCAAGGCGACGGAACCCCGGCCGCGAAGCCGACGTCCATGTGTCCGTGAAAATCAAACATACATACCGAATTTCCGGAAACATTTCAAGAGATTTTCCGGCCGCAACCGTAGCCGGGGCAACGCCCGAAGCGGGGAATTCGAAATTCCCCCGTCCCGATGGCGTTTTGAAAAACGCCGGGCGGCAGCCTTGCAAAAATTCTGAAGAAATCTGAACAACTATCGCCGAGGGTCGGAGCCAAACCGGCCTTTCGAAGGTCCTCCGCTTTTTCCAAAATGCAAAAGGGGGAAGACCCCGCGGCCCGGGCAACCGCCAAAGTGAAATTACGCGGAAGGATTTTTAAACTCAAAAAGAATCATCTTTCCGGTATCGTCGTGATACCATTGGGCCAACGGCTCAAACTCCTCGGATTCGAACAAACTAAAATGAAAAGGCCATCGTTTTTCCTCAAACAAAACAAAATCAATGCCCGCCTCTCTGACATGACGAACAAAAAGAGGATAAGTGTCAGGCATTTCATGCAATATATTTGCCGGATCTTGGGGGCAAGGAGAACCTTCCACGTGAAGATTGGCGTAAAAGGATATCCACCGCTGAGATAAAGGAGAGGTCCCCACATTGACCCCATCCAAAAATTCGGCGCGAGAGGAGGCGAACTCCGCAATTTCCCGGTAAACAAATTTGTCCTTCTCCCGTTCTTTCAGATTCTTGGGCAACATAAATGCCATCAGGACAAAAAAAACAAATAAAAACGCCAAATTCTCTTTTACGCCCCATTTAAACCGAAGAAAAACAAGCACGGTTTTAATTCCAGCTCCGATGAAGGGCATGGCCGAAAATAGAAGAATCATAATAAACCTGTCGTCAACCAGCCAAGTTTCCAGAACATGGAAATATAGCAAAGAAAAACACCCCAAAAACAAAAACGAAAAGTACCGGTATAGCCGGCCAAAACCACGGTCGCCTTTTTCGAAACAGAAAAAACCCAAAACAAACAAAACAAAAGGAAGATAGAAAAAGGCCGCCAAACTTCTATTCAACAATACCCCAAAAGCCAAAAGCCAGATTAAATTGCCCGCATAGCCCAAAAAATTTTGTTCCATTTCGCCAGATTGATTATTTTCCAAAAAATCCATCATCGCAACAATTTCATCATAACTTTCGAATGGGCCATAAATCTTTCCAAAAATATCGTCGAATCGATAGAATCGAAAAGCGAATCCTTCAATCGAAATAAGCCCCACCACAAATATCAGCAAAACCGGCGCGACAAAAAAGAAAGCTTTTTTTATTCGGTTCCCAAGTGGATACAATAGAATAAAAAGAAATGAAATAAGCAAAAAAAACAATCCTTCGATTCTTGCCCATGCGGATAGGACAAAAAAAAGTCCGCATAGAAATGAATTTAAACAAGAAGATTTTATGGATATTAAGGAAAAATAATAAATTGCCAAAGACAAGAAAAACCAAAAGACCGGTCCTCTTAAAACGTCGGCGGTTCTGCTGACCAAAACGGGGTTAAGGGCCAAAACCAAAACGCCAAGCAAGCAAACATGCGACTTAAAAAAAAGTTGCAGGAGTTTATAAACCGGCAACAATGTTGCCGTGCTGAAAGCAACCGAAATCACCAGCGCCGAAAACACCCAATCTTCAAAAATGGGAAAAACAAGCGCAATGAATAGCGGGAAAGCGGACAAAAAACTTATTCCGCAATGGAACAAATCTTCCCAATTGTTGAAAAAAATGGCCCTTGCCTGGTGGATATAGATTGTTCCGTCGGGGTTGATGATAAATGTGTTTATTGCAGAATTAACCCTCAACAAAAAGGATATAAAAAATATAAACAGAAAAGCCTTTTCTCTTTCAAAAAATCTGAATGTTTTTAAAAAAAACAAGTTAATCCGCATCGCTTCCCGCGAAGTCCTGGATGACTTTTTCATGAAAATTGGCATTATCGAGTCGCCGCATTCGACTTCGGATCTCCGATGGGGACATGGGAGGAGCATGGATCAGCCGGCGCAATTCACGAAAAGCCGCTTCAATTCCATCTTTTCCATCGGATTGGGCGAAAAGAACCCCGCTTTCCCGGTGGACGACCAATTCTCCAAATCCCGTGCAGTCACTCACCAGAACCGGCAATCCCATGGCTTGAACTTCGGCGCATGCAATGCCGAAAGGCTCGTATCTCGATGGCAGAAGCAAGGCTTTGGATACCGCCGCATATCGCCATCCGGCGGCCTGGGGGCCGAGAAAATGAATGCGATCCAAAACGTTCATGTTCCGGGCCATTTTTAAATACGGAGCAACGGAACCCTTTCCAATCACCAGCAAATGATAAGATTTCGGCAAAAAACCGATTCCCTCGATGGCGATATCCAATCCTTTCCGGTAAAAACCACTTCCAAGAAAAAGCAAGTAATTATTTTTTTCGTCGATCCCATGCTTTCCGAATAGTTCAGCGGCAACCAAACGACGTCTTTCAAAATGCCAGCCAATTTCTTCCCAACCGATACCGTTGTAAACAACTTTCAACTTTTTTTGATCCACTCCATATAAATCTTTTATTTCACCTGAAATCATATTGGAGCAACACTGGATTCGTTTTAATCTGGGATTAAAAAAACCTTTTTTTTCCAAAAAAAGACAGTAATTATGGAAGGGGCTGATTTTCCGAGAAAAAAAACGAAGGGAATCGGTGGTCGAGCGATCCCTTTTCAAAAAGCCCATGTGCGTTCCGCCCGCGTGCATATGGGTAAAAGAAGATATCCTGTCAAACGAAAAAATTCTTTTAAAATCATTTCCAGAAAGATACGCCTCCACTTCTCGGTTAAAAAAAAATGTTTTCCAAAAACGCCCCCCGCGGCGCGCGCCCAAAAAAACAATTTCAAGATTCTTATGAGAAATGGGCCATGAATCTGGATCATTTGTCAACAGCGTTACGTAGAATTGCAATTCCAAAAGTTTTTTTAAAATATTCAAACAAATATTTTCCGTTCCCCCAAATGGATTGTAGGAGCTTCGGACAATGGCGACTTTTTTAATTTCGCTAAACGACATAAACCACCACGCCATCCATTTTTAAAATTTTAATGAATTAAATTTATTCATGTTTTTTTTGAATATCTGTTTTGAAACAGTCCGCGATCGCAGTCGTACCGATCGGAGGCGATGGCTTCCCGCAGAAGCCGGTCGTTGGTTGACAGGCGATCCCGTCGGTTTTCGGGATGCCACAAATGAAAGCATACGGCCCGGAACGGATGCGCGCGACGCCAGAGGCCGAAACGGAACAGCCGAACCGCCAATTCGGAATCCTCCCTTCCCCACCCCTCGAACGCCTCGTTGAACCCGTTGACCGTCGCCAGGTCGTTTCGAAACATTCCCAAATTGCAGGACCGAATGCCGGAAAGCCGTCGGGAGCGCCGGGCTGGAAAACCGGAAAACCGAAGAAGATGGTGGCGGTTCCCCAATCCGCCCGACAGCAACAGGCGAACCCGGCTCCCCGCCGGGGGCGCGTCTTTCGCCCCGAAATCTTCCGCTCGCCGTCGCCCCACCAGGACCCGGGTTCCCTGAAAGAAGGTTCCCGGAAGCGCGAGAGCGGCGTGATCGAACACAAACCAGCCGTCGGGAATGCAGTCGCCATCCAGGAAGACCAGGTAATCCCCCGAGGCGGCGGCGACGGCCCGATTTCGAATTCGCGCGACCCGAAACCCGCGGTCCGCCTGCCAGACATGGCGGACGGGAAAGTCGGCGTTTCGAGACGCTTGTGAAATGACCGCGCCGGTTTTCGGCCCGGAACCGTCGTCGGCGACGATCACCTCCGAAGGCGGTTGCCGCTGGGCGGAAAGCCCTTCCAGCACCCTTCGCAGGGCGTCGGGCCGATTGTAGGTGGCGACGATAACGGAAATCTTCACGGTGGAAATCATTCGAGCGGCCGGGGTGGAAAATGGCGGGTCGATCTTCCCCGGGGCGGGACCGAGGAGGCATCGTTTCGGACGATCCGATTGGACGATTCGGCGTTAAACTTCAAGCCCGCTGTCATGTAGCAGAAGGCCGAACCAAACTCAACGCCTTTGTTCCCTTCCTTCGGGGCGACGGCGCGGAAGAACTGTCGATCCGGTGCAATTGGACCGACGGGGATTGTTTGGGACCCAAGTGAACCGTCCCTTGGCCGCTCTCTTTAGTAGTTGGCTTCTGAAAGAAAGAAAAAACTAACCAATTAAACGGCCGTCGAGAAGTCGATAACTTTTTAAACGTTTAAAAACGTTACGGAAACGGCCGAGGCAAAGCGGACATGCTTCGACGATGTTCCCGTTGACAACCTGCGGGTTTTTTACCGGCCTTTTTCAGCTGGTTCACAAACCATGGATTGTGAACTCTTCATCATCAGCGTTTTGAACAAACTGGAGCCAGGTACCTGGACAATAGGTTGAACAAGTTTTTAACTGATTGAATTTAATTTGTATATTCATTTGGCTTTTCAGCGATGCCTTGTGGAAAAATCGATCTTGGCAGT
>JBKHDD010000135.1:0-13498 GCA_046541515.1 Desulfococcaceae bacterium | reverse complement strand
CGACATCTACACCTTGGCGGAGGTCTTCGGTCCCGGCGTGGCCTGGGAATGTCCCGAAAAGGCCGGTCTCCACATCGCCGAAGACCACTTCATCCCCGAGATCGTGGACCCGGCCGCGGGGCAGCCGGTTCCGCCGGGGGAAGAGGGCGAGCTGGTGCTGACCACCATCGCCAAGGAGGCGTTCCCGCTGATTCGGTTCCGCACCGGGGACATCAGCCGGCTGAACTACGAACCCTGCGCCTGCGGGCGGACCCACGCCCGGCTGGACCGGATCTTCCGCCGTTGCGACGAGGCGGTGGTCATGCGCGGCAACCGGATCGTGCCCGATCAGATCGGCCGGGTGCTGGCCGAGCTGGTGGACACGGTTCCCGCCTTTCAGCTCCTGGTCGACCGGGTGGACGGCCAGGACCGGCTCACCGTGCAGATCGAAATCTCCGACGACATGTTTTTCGACGAAATGCGCCGTCAGCGGCGCTTCGTGGAATCCCTCCACCGGAACATTTCCGAATCCCTGGGCTGGGAGGCGGCGGTGCGGCTGGTGGAGCCCGGAACCTTTGATCCGGCGGAGAGGATTCGGGATCGGCGGGAGTTTGGGCGGGGGCAATGGATGAAGGGCAGTGGATAATGGAGAATTGACAATTGTCCGTTACTTGGGGGGCGGTTCTTTTTTTGGCTTCGGGAAGCGCCGAGGGGAGACGATGGCGTTGGGGCGATGATGGGATCATTCCCCGGAGGAGAGGGAAGGGCGGCAGGGCGACTTCGGGGCTTGACTGGATCGATTCACGGTTGGAAGCGGCCGTCGTTCCTTGACATTCGGGGCGGATTGGACTAAAAACGAACGAATTTTCAGGTGAAGGATAGGATCGAACCCAAAACAAAGGAGAAGCACCATGTCAGCCGTTCTAATTAAAGGTACGGAAATTCGGGAGCAGATTCTCCAGGAAATTGAAACCGAGGTCGGCCAGATCAAGGAAAAGCATGGTGTGGTTCCGGGTCTGGTGACGATCCTGGTGGGCGAAAACCCCGCCTCGATCTCCTACGTTACGCTGAAAATCAAAACGGCCCATCGGCTGGGCTTCCATGAAATCCAGGACAATCAGTCCGACGACCTCTCCGAGGAAGCGCTCCTGGCGCTGATCGACAAATACAACAAAGACGACAAGATTCACGGGATTCTGGTTCAGCTTCCCCTGCCCAAGCACATCAACGAAAAGAAGGTCTTGAACGCCATCGATCCCGACAAGGACGTGGACGGCTTCCATCCCGTCAACGTCGGCCGGCTGATGATCGGCGGCGACGAGGTCAAATTCCCCCCCTGCACCCCGGCCGGCATCCAGGAGATGATCATCCGCGCCGGCGTGGAAACCAGCGGCGCCGAGGTGGTGGTGGTGGGCCGCTCCAACATCGTGGGCAAGCCCATCGCCAACATGATGCTGCAAAAAGGCCCCGGCGCCAACTCCACGGTCACGATCGTTCACACCCGAACGAAAGACCTGGCCGCCCACTGCCTGCGAGCCGACATCCTCATCGTTGCCGCCGGCGTGCCCGGCCTGGTCAAACCCGAGTGGATCAAGCCCGGCGCCTGCGTCATCGACGTGGGGGTCAACCGGGTCGGCGAAAAGCCCAGCAAGAAAGATCCCGGCAAGATGGTTCCGGTCCTCCGCGGCGACGTGGATTTCGACGCGGCCAAGGAGATCGCCGGTCACATCACGCCGGTGCCCGGCGGCGTGGGTCCCATGACGATAACGATGTTGATGCGCAACACCCTTCGCTCTCTCAAATTCAAGCTGGGGATCGACTGATCGCTCCGCGTTGGGCCGATTGGGTCCGGCTCTCCCGCCTTTCCGGAGAGCCGGACCGGAAAATCAACCCGATACCGAGTGGATAACTCATGAGCCACAAAATCACGTTTTACGTCCTCAGCACCGACGGCGGTCCGGTCCGGCAGATGACCATCTCCCGGTTCTTTGTCGGCTTTCTGGTGTTGCTGGTTTTCGGCCTCGCCGGCGGCGTCGGCTTTTGCGGCTACGAATACCATCAGCTTCGGCAACGGGCCTACCACAACGAGGAGCTCGCTCGCCGGCTGGCCAACCACCAGGAAATCATCGGCATCCAGCGGCGGCAGGTTCAAACCTTCGCCGAAGAGATCAACGGCCTCAAATCCCGCCTGCTGGCCCTCAACGGCTTCGAACGCCAAATCCGCATTATCGCCAATCTGAACCCCGACGAAACCGGAGAGCCCCTTTTTGGCGTGGGCGGCTCCACGCCCCGGGACATGGACGCCGGCCTGCCGCTGGAAGAGCGGCATGAAAGTCTCATGCGGGAAATGCATGGGCAGATCGGCCAGATCGGCCAGGCCGCCGCGCTCCAGGAAGATGGCTTTGAATCGCTGATCGACGATCTGGAGGACAAAAAGAACCTGCTGGCCAGCACTCCGGCGATTCGCCCCACCACAGGTATCTACACCTCCCGTTTCGGGAATCGAAAATCTCCCTTTACCGGGCTGGTCGAATTTCACGCGGGGTTGGACATCGCCTCTCGGAAGGGCACCCCGGTGACCGCCGCGGCGGACGGGCGGGTCACCTTCGCCGGCGAGCGGGGCTCCTATGGGCGGATGATCGTCATCGATCACGGCCACGGCATGATCACCCGCTATGCCCACCTGGACGAAATTCTGATTGAAAACGGCAAGAAAGTTCGCCGAGGCGAACGAATCGCCTTGATGGGCAACACCGGGCGCAGCACCGGTCCCCATCTGCATTACGAAGTCCGTCTAAACGGCGTTCCGGTGGACCCGGAAGCCTACATCCTGAACTGATCTTTTTCGGTTTCCCTGGTTTTGGCCGACGGCGTCGTTCACGTCGCCGGCCCTCTTTTTTCCGCCCGTCTCCCCCCCTTTCTCCGCCCGATCCCGGCCCTTGCCCGTGGACATTCCCGCGAAATCATCTTATGATACCTCCGGTTGTCCCGAAACGGAACCGGTTCCGCCTTCTTCGACCCGCAGTCGAAGGGCGGTGGAAACGGAAGCGACTTCCGGGACCACGAAGCTTTTATACGAAAGGATACCCATCGTTGATGTTTTTTGATCTGTTAACCAAAATGTTCGGCAGCAAGAATGAGCGGGAGATTCGGCGCATTCAGCCGCTGGTGGATCGGGTGAACGAACTGGAGCCGGAAGTCCAGGCGCTTTCCGACGACGAGCTGAAGGCGCGCACCCCGGCGTTTCGGGAACGGCTGGAAAGCGGCGAGCCGCTGGACGATCTGTTGCCCGAGGCGTTCGCCACCGTGCGGGAGGCCTCGGTCCGGGTGACCGGGATGCGCCATTTCGACGTGCAGCTCATCGGCGGGATCATGCTGCACCAGGGGCGGATCGCCGAAATGAAAACCGGCGAGGGAAAAACCCTGGTGGCGACCCTGCCCACCTACCTCAACGCCTTGACGGGCAAGGGCGTCCACATCATCACGGTCAACGATTACCTGGCCCGCCGGGACGCGAAGTGGATGGGGCGGATTTACGGCTTTCTGGGGATGGAGGTCGGCACGATTCTCCACGGCATGACCGACGCGGAGCGGAAGGCGGCCTACGGCGCGGACATCGCCTACGGCACCAACAACGAGTTCGGCTTCGACTACCTGCGCGACAACATGAAATTCGACCGGGAGTCGCTGGTGCAGCGGGATCTGCATTACGCCATCGTGGACGAGGTGGACAGCATCCTCATCGACGAGGCCCGGACGCCGCTGATCATCTCCGGCCCGGCGGAAAAATCGACCCATCTCTACTACGAGGTGAACAACGTCATCCCCCGGCTCAAGGCCGAGGACGACTACGCCATCGACGAAAAGGCCCGCACGGTCACCCTGACCGAAGAGGGCGTCGCCCGGCTGGAGTCCATTCTCCAGGTGGAAAACCTCCACGATCCGGCCAATATCGAGCTGTTGCACCACGTCAATCAGGCCCTCAAGGCCCATACGCTTTTCAAGCGAGACGTGGACTACATCGTCAAAGACGGCGAAGTGGTCATCGTGGACGAGTTCACCGGTCGCCTTATGCCCGGCCGCCGCTACAGCGAAGGGCTTCACCAGGCCCTGGAGGCCAAAGAAGGCGTCAAAATCGAAAACGAAAACCAGACGCTTGCGACCATCACCTTCCAGAACTACTTTAGAATGTACGACAAGCTGGCGGGCATGACCGGAACCGCGGACACCGAAGCCGCCGAGTTTAAAAAAATCTACAATCTGGACGTCTCGGTCATCCCCACCCACCGCCCCATGATTCGCAAGGATCATCCCGACGTGATTTACAAAACCCGGCGGGAAAAATTCGAGGCGGTCATTCAGGAAATTCAGGATTGTCATCGCCGAGGTCAACCGGTTCTGGTCGGCACCATTTCCATCGATATTTCCGAAGAGCTTTCCAAGAAGCTCAAAAAACGGGGCATCCCCCACGAAGTGCTCAACGCCAAGCACCACGAGAAGGAGGCCGAGATCATCTCCCAGGCCGGCCAGCGCGGCGCCGTCACCATCTCCACCAACATGGCGGGCCGCGGCACCGACATCGTCCTCGGCGAAGGCGTCAAAGAGCTGGGGGGGCTTCACATCCTCGGCACCGAACGGCACGAGAGCCGGCGGATCGACAATCAGCTTCGCGGCCGTTCGGGCCGGCAGGGCGATCCGGGCTCTTCCCGGTTTTATCTGGCGCTGGAAGACGATCTCCTTCGGATTTTCGGTGGGGAACGGATCACCGGCATCATGGAAAAACTTGGCCTGGAGGAGGGCGAGCCCATCGAGCACGGGCTGATCTCCCGGGCCATCGAAAACGCCCAGTCCAAGGTGGAGGGTCACAACTTCGACATCCGCAAGCACCTCCTGGAATACGACGACGTGATGAACCAGCAGCGGGAGGTGATTTACGAACAGCGGCGGGAAGCCTTGCGGGGGGACAATCTGCGGCCGGCCGTGGAGGAGATGATTGAGGAAAAGGCCGAGGAGATCGCCTTCGAATACGCCGACGAGACCAAACTCCCGGAAGACTGGGACTTGAGCGGGCTGGACGACGCCATTTTCAAGCAGTTCAATTTCCGCCTCGGGCTTGACGCCGACGCCATGGAAGGGCTGGACGCCGAAGCGCTGGCGGGACGTATTTACGACCATGCCATTGCGGTGTACAATGAAAAAGAGAACGAGTTCACGGCGGAAAACCTTCGGAAGTGGGAACGATTCGTCATGTTGCAAACGGTGGACAACCTCTGGAAGGACCACCTGCTCAGCATGGATCACCTGAAGGAGGGCATCGGCCTGCGGGGCTACGCCCAGCAGAATCCGCTCCTGGTGTACAAAAAGGAGGGATTCGAGATGTTCAACCACATGATCGGCCGGGTCAAGGAGGAAACCATTTCCATCCTGTTCCGGACCCGAATCGAGCGTTCCGACGCCGATCTGACCGACCGCATGGAAAAGCCTTCGGAAAAAGACCTGGTCTTCTCCGGAGGGGACAGAGGCGGGGTTCGGAAGGAACCGGTGAAACGGAGCGGCCAAAAAATCGGGCGCAACGCGCCCTGTCCCTGCGGAAGCGGGAAAAAGTACAAGAAATGCTGCGGCAGATAGCCGCCACACCGGGATTCCCATGAGTTCACAGACGCCGGATTTTGATGAACAGGTTCTGTCCGACACCGAGGAAGAGGAAGAAGTTCGCGAGCCCTCCATGTATCGGGTGCTCCTTCACAACGACGATTACACCACCATGGAATTCGTGGTGGAGGTGTTGATATTCGTCTTCAGCAAGTCGTCGGAGGAGGCCACCCGCATCATGCTCAATGTCCACCACAAGGGGGTCGGCGTCTGCGGAGTCTTTACATACGAAGTGGCCGAAACCAAGGTGGACACAGTGGAACGGCTGGCCCGGGAGAACGGGTTTCCACTCAAATGCACGATGGAGGAAGAGTGAATCATGATCAGCAGAGAGCTTAGCGCGACACTCGGATTCGCGGTCCGGGAGGCGAAGCGGCGACGGCACGATCACGTATGCGTGGAACACATTCTGTTTGCCATTCTCCACGACGATACCGGCATTGACATCATCGAGAACTGCGGCGGCAGCGTCGAAACCCTCAAGCGAAATCTCGCCACCTTTTTCGACGATCGGGTGGAAAGCGTTCCCGAGGGCAACGACTACGTGTTTCAGCAAACCGCCGGTTTTCAGCGGGTCATTCAGCGGGCCGTGAATCATGCCCGCTCCGCGGAGAAGGCGGAAGTGGACGTGGGGGACATCCTGGCGTCCATTTTTCAGGAGAAGGAGAGCTTCGCCGCCTATTACATGGCGCAGGAGGGCATTACCCGCCTGGACGTGCTTAACTACATATCCCACGAGATTCCCAAGGAATCCTTCGAGACCGGCCCGGAACAGACCGAGAAGCTGGAGGAGGCCGGCAAGCAGAAGAAAAAGGTCAATCCGCTCAAGGTCTTCACCGTGGACCTGGTGCAGCGGGCCTCCGAGGGGCGAATCGATCCGCTCATCGGCCGCGAGGTGGAGCTGACCCGGACGGTTCAGGTGCTGTGCCGTCGCCGGAAGAACAATCCGGTCTTCGTGGGCGACCCCGGCGTGGGCAAGACCGCCCTGGCCGAGGGGTTGGCCCTGCGCGTCTTCGAGGGCGACGTGCCCGATCTGCTCAAGGACGTGCGGATTTACGCCTTGGATTTGGGCGCGCTGCTGGCCGGCACCAAGTTCCGGGGGGACTTCGAGAAGCGGCTCAAGGGCGTCATCACCGCCCTCAAGCGCAAGGATAACGCCATTTTGTTCATCGACGAGATTCATACCATCGTCGGCGCGGGCGCGACCTCCAGCGGCTCCATGGACGCCTCCAACATCATGAAGCCCTTTTTGGCCAACGGCGAAATCCGCTGCATCGGCTCCACCACCTACGAGGAATACCAGAACCATCTGGAAAAGGACCGGGCCCTGTCCCGCCGGTTCGAAAAGATCGAAGTGCCGGAGCCCACGGTGGACGAAACCTACAAGATTCTCAAGGGGCTCAAGAGCTACTACGAGGATCACCACGACATCGTCTATACCGACCCGGCGCTGAAGTCGGCGGCGGAGCTGTCGGCCAAGTACATCAACGACCGGTTCCTGCCCGACAAGGCCATCGACGTGATCGACGAGGCCGGGGCCTTCATCCGGCTCTCCGGCGCCGCCAACCGGACCAAGATCCACCCGAACGACATCGAGAAGATCGTGGCCAAGATGGCCAAGATTCCGACCCAGAGCGTTTCCACTTCGGACAAATCCAAGCTGGAGTTTCTGGAGGACGATCTCAAGGGCGTGGTGTTCGGGCAGGACGACGCCATCACCTCCCTGACCACGGCCATCAAGCGGTCCCGGGCCGGGCTGGGCAATCCGGGCACGCCCGTGGGCTCCTTCCTGTTCACCGGTCCCACCGGCGTGGGCAAAACCGAGGTGGCCCGACAGATCGCCACCAATCTGGGCATCCATTTTCAGCGCTTCGACATGAGCGAATACATGGAGAAGCACGCGGTGGCCCGGCTCATCGGCGCGCCTCCGGGCTACATCGGCTTCGACCAGGGCGGGCTCCTCACCGACGGCATCCGGAAGCATCCCCACAGCGTGCTGCTGCTGGACGAGATCGAAAAGGCCCATCCGGACCTGTTCAACATCCTGCTTCAGGTGTTGGACTACGCCACCCTGACCGACAACAACGGCAAGAAGGCCGACTTCCGGAACGTGATCGTCATCATGACCTCCAACGCCGGCGCGCGGGAGATGAGCAGCCACACCATCGGCTTTGGCGATCCGCGAAAGGATGTGCAAAGCAAGGGGGCCAAGGCCATCGAGAAGTATTTCAGCCCCGAGTTCCGCAACCGGCTGGACGCCATCATCACGTTCAACTCGCTGACGGTGGAGATCACCGAGAAGATCGTCGACAAGTTCATCGACGAGCTGAACCTCCAGCTTTCGCCCAAGAAGGTGCGCGTGACCCTGTCCAAGCCGGCCCGACGATGGCTGGCCGAAAACGGCTACGACGCCAGGATGGGCGCCCGGCCCCTGCGGCGGCTGATCCAGACCGAGATCAAGGACCGGCTTTCCGACGAGATTCTGTTCGGCCATCTGGAGAAGGGCGGCGCCGTGTCGGTGGGCGTAAAGAACGACGCGCTGACCTTCCGATTCAACGACGCCCTCAAAACCAAACGCGCCGCCGGATAAGGCCTCGAAACGGATCGGATCGTTCACCCCGCTATGCCGGTGTTTCAGCTTTCCCACAAAATCGGTTTTCCGCCGCCCCATCTCGCCGAGCGCGAAGGGTTGCTGGCCATCGGAGGCGACCTCAGCGAAGAACGGCTGTTGCTCGCCTACCGGATGGGCATTTTTCCCTGGTATTCGGAGGACGACCCGATCATTTGGTGGTCCCCGGACCCCCGTCTGGTTCTCTATCCGGAGGAAATTCGGGTGTCCCGCCGGCTGGCGCGGGTGATTCGGCAGGGGGGGTTTCGGGTGACCATGGATCGGGCCTTCGGAGAGGTCATCCGGGAATGCGCCCGCACCCGCCGGGAAAGCGGAGAGGGCACCTGGCTGGTGGACGAGATGGTGGCGGCCTACGAGCGGCTCTACCGCTCGGGTTTCGCCCATTCCGTGGAATGCTGGCAGGGAGATCGACTCGTTGGGGGACTGTACGGCGTTTCCCTGGGACGGGCCTTCTTCGGAGAGTCCATGTTCATGCGGGTGTCCAACGCCTCCAAGGTCGCCTTTGTGAGTCTGGCCTGGCAGCTTCGAAAGTGGAATTTTCCGCTGGTGGATTGCCAGGTGAAAACCGATCACCTCTTGCGCTTTGGCGCGCGGGAGGTGCGGCGACGGATTTTTCTGGAGCAGTTGGGCCGGGCCCTGCGGTTTCCCACCCGCCGGGGTCGGTGGCGGTTTGACGGCCAGAAGGATGCCGACGCCCCCGTTCCAAGGCGAACCGAATTCAATCCTGAAAATCGAAAACGGCGAAAGACGCCGGCCAGACCGGACAAAGCCAAACTGGACAAAAAGGACGCTTCATGAGCGAGGAATGTCTCTTCTGCGAAATCGCGGCGGGCCGCAAGGGAACCGAGTTTCTGCACGAAGACGACCGGATGGTGGTCTTCCGGGACATCAACCCCCATGCCCCGGTTCATCTGCTCGTCGTGCCCAAGCGCCACATCCGAAGCATCAACGACATCGCGGAAGGCGACGTTGATTTGCTGGGCCGGATGAACCTGACGGCCCGGGATATGGCGGCGAAAGCGGGCGTGGCCGAATCCGGCTACAAGTTGCTCTACAACGTGGAGCGGGGCGGCGGGCAGGTGATTTTTCATCTGCATTTGCACCTTTTGGGGGGGTGGGAACGCTGATTCATGGGGTCTCTCCCACGATTTTTGTTTCTTCCCGCGCCGGATAGCGCTTCGCGGAAAGCGCGCGCGGCGTTTCCGTTTTTCCTCCTTTGGCTCCTGGCCGTCTGCCTGCTCGGCTGCGGCCGGGACTCGCCTTCTTCGCCGGCCGATTCGAGCGGACCGGAAAGCTTTACCTTCTTCGAAGTCGGCGCCCAGACTGTGCTGACCGATTCCGTCCGGGACCGACTCCGGGCCCAACTGGGTCGCCCCGGCGTCTCCCGGCGCAATGTGCTGGACCTCGCCATTCGATCCCCCGAATTTTTCTCCGAGCATTTTCCCGGCCTGGCCGACCTGCACCGAAAGCTGAACGGAAAGAGCGGCGCGCGGGTGGAGCATGACACCGTCCGGCTGGATTTCCGATACATGGACAGAAACGCGACCCCTTTCGACCGGGTCCAAATGACGTTCGACGAGGAAACGGGCAAGCCGTTGCTGGTGCGCATCGAAACGCGCCGAGACGGCGAGGCGGTGGCTGCGGCGCTGGCGGAAGCCCACGGACCGCCGCGCATCATCGACGCCGGTTCGGGAATTCAACAGTCGCGGGTGTGGACGCGGGAAGGGGACGTGCTGGTCTTTTCGGTGGACGAAGCGGCCGCCGGGATTCCCGAGTACCGGATCGCCATTTTCTACGTCAATAGTCTCCGGCGGCTGGTGGAGCGGGAGGCGGCCCGCCGCGAAGCCCGCCGAAATCAGGAACGCGACGCCATCAATCAGGCGTTCTGACTTTTTCCGCCGGAGGTTTTCCATGGCCCACAAGCCCGTCCGCGTCTTCGCCCTTTCCACCTGCCATCATTGCAAGGTCATCCGCAAGATGTTGGAAAAGTATTCGGTTTCGGCGGAATATCTGGAACTGGATCATATGGAGGAGGACGAGCGCGACGCGGCCCTGGCCGAAATGAAGGCTCGGGCCGGGGACCGGCCGGTTTTTCCCACCCTGTTCATCGGAGAGGCGGTGGTTGAGGGCGCGCGCCGGGACAAAATTCTGGACGCGCTGGAGAACCAGGGGATCATGAAGCTGAGTTTCCTGGAGCGGCTGATGGCGATCGTGGCGGGGGATCGGCGACCCGGGCGCTTTTTTCCCTAACGCGAAAGTGCTTTTTGTTCCCGAGGTTCGAGCCTCCTTGATTTTTCCAATAACAAAGCGAGCCCATTTCCACCCTTCCTTTTTTTTCTCTCTTCTCCCCCTGTTCCAGGAAATCCTTGAAAAATCGGCACGCCTGTGTAAAAGAAATTTCCGGATTCCCACGCCTTCAGCGGATTGGGTGGATCCCCGAAACGGGCGTTCTCCCAGTCGATTGCTGAAATCATTCGAATTCCCACATAAATAATTGCCCCACCCCCCGGAGCCTTCCCATGCTCGATTTCCTGCTCCACTCCGCCAACCTGCCCTTTGCCATCGCGCTGGGCATCATGATCGGGATCGGCATGCTGGAAGGGATTTCGACGCTTTTGGGGGCCGGTCTTTCCAGCCTGCTGGATTCCATCCTGCCCGATTTCGATTTCGACGTGGACATGGACGTGGACGGCGACGCGGATCTGGACGGATTGGGTTCCGGCGGGGTCCTGTCCCATTTCTTCGGCTGGCTCCACGTCGGAAAAGTTCCGGTCCTCATCCTCTTTATCCTCTTCCTTTGCGGATTCGGGGTCGCCGGTTTAGTCCTTCAGTCCCTCTTTTCCAACGCCTTCGGCTTCCTCCTCCCCCCCTGGCTGGCCGCCGTTCCCGCCGTTTTGGCCGCGCTGTTCGGAATGCGGTGGGCCGGCCGCCTGTTCATCCGCTGGTTTGCCACCGACGAAACCCAGGCCGTCTCCGAAAGCAGCTTCGTGGGCCGCATCGCCGTGATCACCCTGGGAACCGCCCGGGCCGGAAGCCCCAGCCAGGCCAAGCTGCGCGACGAGCACGGCCAGACCCATTACGTCATGGTGGCGCCGGAGGATGACTCCGAGGCGTTTCCCGCCGGCGCGGAAGTGCTGCTGATCGGCCGGAAAGGCGTCGTCTTCCTGGTCGCGCCCAACACCACCGGCATTTCGTTTCAGGATTTGGAATCGCCCTGACGCCGCCCCCCTTTCCCATCCCGCTCTTTTTCTAATGGGGGCCGGGGGGATTTTTGCCCACGGCGAGCGCGGTCGTCGATCATGCAACACCATTCTTCATGGCGGCGCTCTGACAATTGGCACACCGAAATCCCCCTAAATTCCCCTTTTAAAAAGGGGGACTTGAGAAACCCAAATAAAAGGAGTGCGTGATGCCGAATTTCACCCTGATTCTCATGGTGGTCGGCCTGAGCCTGTTCGCCCTGATCCTTATCGGGCTGATCCTGGCCAAGCTGTACGCCCGGGCCTCCAAGGAGATTTCCTTTGTCCGCACCGGCTTCGGCGGCCAGAAGGTGGTCATGAACGGCGGCACCCTGGTCATGCCGGTGTTGCACGAAATCATTCCGGTCAACATGAACACCCTCCGGCTGGAGGTGCGCCGCACCACCGAGCAGGCGCTCATCACCCGGGACCGGATGCGGGTGGACGTTCAGGCCGAGTTTTACGTTCGGGTGAAGCCCACCGAGGATTCCATCGCCAACGCGGCCCAGACCCTGGGCAAGCGAACCATGGACACCAAGGCGCTGAAGGAGTTGGTGGAGGGCAAATTCGTGGACGCCCTCCGGGCCGTGGCCGCCGAAATGACGCTGGAGGAACTCCACGAAATGCGGGTGGATTTCGTCCAGAAGGTCCAGACGGCGGTGACCGAGGACCTGCTGAAAAATGGTCTGGAGCTGGAAACCGTCTCCCTGACCGCCCTGGACCAGACCGACCAGAGCTTTTTCAATCCCCAAAACCTCTTCGACGCTCAGGGCCTCACCAAGGTCACCGAGGAGATCGAGGAGCGGCGGAAGCAGCGCAACGCCATCGAGCAGGAAACGGAGGTCGCCGTCCGCCAAAAGAATTTGGAGGCCGAGCGGCAGAAGCTGGAACTGGCCAAGGAGGAAGAGTACGCCAAGCTCCAACAGCGGCAGGAAATCGAAACGCGGATGGCCCAGCAGCAATCCGACATCGCCATGCAGCAGGCCGAGAAGGAGCGGGAGTCCAGCGAAGCGAAAATTGCCGCCAAGCGGGAGGTGGATCGGGCCCAGATCGTGGCCGAGCGGGAGGTGGAGGAGGCCCGTCTCCAAAAGGAACAGCAGATTCGGGAGCGGGAGATCGAAAAGGCCAAGGCGGTGGAGACGGCCGAGATCGAGCAGAAAAAGACGGTGGAGTTGGCCGAGCAGGACCGGGCCATCGCCATCGCGGAGAAATCCAAGGCAAAATCCACCGCCAAGGCCGAAGCCGACAAAGCCTTGGCGCTGGCGGTCCGGGCCGAGGAGCAGGTCAACACGGCGCGGGCGACCGAGATCGCCGAACGCCAGAAGGCCATCGAGCTGGTGGAAGCCAGCAAGCTGGCCGAGCGGGAGGCCATCGGCGTGACCACGGCGGCGGAGGCCGAAAAGAAGGCCGCCGAAAGCCGGGCCGAAGCGCTCCGACTGGAAGCCCAGGCCGAAGCCGACAGCGAAATGGTCCGAGCCGAAGCGGCCAAGAAGCGCTACGAAGTGGAGGCAGAAGGCAAGCGGGCCATGCACGAGGCGGAAAACGTGCTGACCCCGGCGGCCATCGAAATGCAGGTGCGCATGGCGCTGATCGAAAAGATCGAGACGGTGGTCCGGGAAAGCGTCCGGCCGCTGGAGGCCATCGAAAGCATCAAAATCCTCCAGGTGGACGGCCTGGTGGGCGCGGCCAACGGCAACGGCGGCGGAAACGGGGCGGGCGGCAACGGCTCCGGCAACGTGTCGGACCAAATCGTCAACAGCGCCCTGCGCTACCGGGGCCAAGCCCCGCTGGTGGACGCCCTGCTCAAGGAACTGGGGCTGGGATCGGGAAGCGATCTGGGCGGCTTGAAAACCTTGTTTGAAAACGCCTCGGCCGAGTCGTCTTCCACCACTGCAAAACCGCCGGCCGATTTCGGCCCGGAACCGCCATCTGCCGCTGGCACCACCCCGCCTCCGAAGGAAGCGGACGAACCCAAACCGGAAACCGACACCGCCGGATA
>JBKHDD010000134.1:0-13511 GCA_046541515.1 Desulfococcaceae bacterium | reverse complement strand
CGCCGCTTGTGAAGAATTTGATCGGATACGGGCAGCGTTGTAGGGAAACCAGCCATGCTCGAATGACGGCATGGGCGGATTTGAATCGCACAAATGATCATTGGTTCTTGAAATAAACCATTCATAAAAATCATGATAATTGACTATGAGAGCAACGTATTGTAGAGTCGGGGAAGTTCGGACCTGAAATCCGCGACGATCCATGTTCTGCGTGCCATATAGCGGACCTTTAGCCTTTTTGGATCGGATGGAGGGAGGTTGAGGCGTGTGTAATGAGGGTCTGCGGAAGACGCCCAACCAAGCGGCATAACCAATGCATGGATTTGGAATCAAACGCAAACTGGCTTTGCTCTTTGATAATCCACAGGCGTCTTTGACGGGCGGAAACGCCAGCTCAAGAATTGTATTCCGTTTCGCCCAACCACTGTTATGCGTGAAGAGGATCATTAAAAGTCATGAATATTGATTTTTCAAATATAACTGATTATGACGCATGGATTTCTCTCGCAAGGGAAGTCGAGCCGCTGTTTGGGCCAATGGCAGATGAAGAGTTATTCCAAGAAGCCTTAAGGCAGGCAATATCGGAACACAGAGCTTTTTGCATACGAGAAAAAATTGGGGATCATAAGTGTTTAAAAGGTGGCATTATTATATCAAAAGAGCCGAATGAAATTGCATGGCTGGCAGTATCAGGCCAGTATCGGGGGAAGGGACTCGGTCGGCAATTGCTTAAATTCGCAGTCGGGAAGTTGAATCTTCAGGAAACTATTTTTGTACAAACCTTTGACGAATCAATCCCCGAAGGTAGAGCCGCAAGAAAGCTCTATTTGAATAAGGGATTTATTGACTGTAAGGATGGCGGCCTCAATCCGGCAGGAATGCCAACCGTAATTATGAAATTGACTGCATAAATTTAGCAAGCCAAAAATCTCAACGTCCATCGAACGACGAAGCGCAGGCCGCCCCTGAGGCTCCACATTATGTCCCCAAGAATGCACCGGCCGTAATGGAGCAAGCTATTTGACGACATTCCTTCAGAAAATCCGAGCCTTGGTACCTATTGAGCTGTATTACGGAGCTTCTTGTTCTGCTTTATTGGAAAATCAAACAAGCAAAGTAAAGAAGTATTATCTGCTGTTCAATGAATGGTGGAGTGAATTAATGGAGAACCCAGAATTAAAAAATTATTATTTTTCCTATTTTTCAACCTGCAAAAACTGGCTGGATGGCAGAATGAAAAATCTTTGAGTTGCCCACCATGGCTTTCGGGAGATTCTTTTCCCTGCCAAGTGAAGTTTATTTTTTACCAGCCGATGTTTACCGCTTCCATTTATCTTCACATTATCCCTTGAAAAATCGTTCGCGGAAAACTCGAAAATACGAAAATATCAATCTGGTGGTCATCCAATTCGAAAATGAGCCGTCCGTTCCAGCTCATCCTTCGCGGCAAAAAATCGGATAAATTGCGGCGAAGGGTTTCAGGCTTTCTCGTACCCGACGCCCAGTTTCCGCGGAGCATCTTTTTTGCCCAAATGAGTGACGCGACCATTCCATCAGGTTGAAATTCAGCGCAAACTGGCTTTGATCGCCGCCTGTTCCATGGCGCCTTACACGGGCAACAATTCCGGTTCCGGGGGCTTATGCGGGGCCTTGCAACCGCTGTTGGACCGCAATCCGCGAATGCCCATCGCCCCGAGGAAGGATGGCAAAATATTCATGTCATTCGTGGAAAAAACACAATCACTCATTATCCTTGCCGCGGTCTTTGTCGGACTCGCTCTTGGACACTATCCCATGGTCGCTCAACGTGCGGCGAGTTTTATCCTGCCCCTGCTGGTGCTCATGCTCACAGGTGTTTTTCTTCATGTCCCGTTGCAAAATTTAAAAACCGCATTCCAGTTTCGCCGCGTCGCAATCGCCAGCTTGGTTATCAACTTTGCATGGACGCCTCTTTTTGCGTGGTTGCTGGGCTGGCTGTTTCTGAGTGAACAACCCGCGTTATGGGTGGGGTTCCTGATGTTGATGGTTACGCCATGCACCGATTGGTATCTCGTGTTTACAGGGATATCCAAAGGCAATCTGCCTTTGAGTACCGCTTTGCTGCCCGTGAACCTGGTGCTCCAGCTCTTGCTTCTACCCGTTTATCTTTTCGTGTTGGCCGGCGCCGTGCTCCCACTCAACCGGGGCCTCATTGTTGAAAACATTGGCATCGTTCTGCTGCTGCCATTTTTTGCGGCAAATGCGCTGCGGCACTTCATCGTTCGTTACAGATCGGATTGCTGGCTCGAGCAGCGGGCGTTGCCTTTGGTTCAGACGGCCCAAATCGCGCTTCTTGCACTGGCTATCGTCGCGGTCTTTGCCTCAAAAGGGCAGACGATCATTCAGCGACCGCACCTGTTGCTTCGCCTTCTGCCGCCCGTTTTGCTATTCTTTGGCGGCAATTTGGCACTCGCATTCGTTGTCAGCAAATGGCTTAAAAGCACATACGACAACTTCGTATCCTTGAGCTACACGACACTGGCCAGGAATTCACCCATTGCCTTGGCCATTGCCGTTGCCGCTTTCCCTGGCGAGCCACTCGTTGGCCTCGCGCTGGTTGTCGGCCCGCTCATCGAGCTTCCAACACTTGCCCTGATATCAAAGGTTTTGCTTTGGATTAAGCGCCGGCAACTATTTTCAGAAGGCGCGCGCAACCCAACCTCCGCGCCCGCGGAACGGCGAGGAGCAGGCCGCCCGTGACGCAGCCGTTATGTACGCACTCGATCTTTCAGGCCGTGTTTTTCATGGAGGGTGTTCGAACAGCACGCCCTCTCCGGAAACCCAACAACCGTACATGGCCCCCGCGCGGCATGGCCTCCCTTCGCTTCACGGCGACAACCGCACCACCTTCGCCGCCACCCGGTTCTTCCGCAGGCTTTCCACCAAGGCCTGGGCCTGATGGCGGTAGAGGGGGCGGGGCAGCTCCGCCGGCAGGCGGCCCATCAGGGCCCGGGCCTCGCCGATGTCGCAGCCGGAAATCCGGGCGATGATATTGGCGATCTCGAACGGGTCCACCGACACCAGGGACGGCCCGAGGGCCGGAATCCGCACGGCGAACCGGCGATGAAACAAGGTCCCCCGCTCGATCCGCCGCAGGCCGTCCATGGTCGCCAACACGAACAGCCGGTCCCCCACCGCCAGGCGGAAATCCTCCGACGGCATCCAATGCGCCGCCTCCCCGTCGGGCTGGACGTGCAGGATCGGAACCACCCGGTATCCGTAGGCCACCTCGGAGATCAGCAGATCGTGCAGGGTGTCGTCGGCCTCGATGTGGTACTCGGTCACGAGGATCGTGCGGTCGTCCAGCCGGAAGAGCTGGGCCACGTTTTCCCCGAAGGCCGCGGCCACGAAGGCCTCCGCCGCCAGGGCCGACACGCACAGCACCTTGGCCCGGGGAAACAGGCGGGCCATGTTTTCGCTGAACCGAGGGTTGTAGGTCCGGATGGACAACGCCGCGCCGGGATTGAGGCGGCGGACCATCAGGGCCATCTCCAGATTTTCCATCTCGTCCCGGGTGACCGCGATCACGCTTTGGGCCGTGGACACTCGGGCCGCCGCCAGGGTTTCCTCCAACTGGCCCCGGGGACCGGCCAGGTGGGGCGCCTCCGGATGAGGCGCGGCGGCGGGATCGTCGGCCAGGGAAACGGCCGCCACCCGTTCGCCCAATTCCCGCAGCCGCCGCACCACCCGCCGCCCGAAATTTCCCATCCCGATCACGATCACATGGCCCGCCTCCGGCAGGACGGCCTTTCGGAAAAACAGAAGCCGGGCGCTGATCAGGCTCTGGGTCATCAGGGCGTAGAGCACGCCCACGAACACCGTCCCCACCACGGTGAGCCCCAGCCCGAACAGCCGCATCCACCAGGGAAAGGGCTGGGTGAACCGGAAGTCGCCGCCCAGCAAATCGGAATAGCCGCCCAGCAGCAGCCCCGCCGCGGCAAACAGCGCGTCCACAAAGGGAAGGTCCGGCCCGAACCGGTAAAACAGGAGGCCGCCGGTCACGAAAAAGACCAGCAGGGCCACCCCGCAGAGAAAGACCAGCCGGTGGACCCGCGCCACCAGCCGCCGGGCCAGGGCCGCCGCATCGCCCCGGCGGATTTTCTCCAAAACGGCCCCGGCGGATTGGACCGCGTGCCGCCACCGGTTGCGGGCGCCGCGGCCTTCCCGCGAATCCGGGGATTGGATGGGCCGGGTTTCGATCCAGACCACCGTGTCGCCGGGCCGCAGAACCGTCTCCGGGTCCCAACTGTAAAAATCGGGAAGGAGGACCTCGGAAGGCCGCTGGAACCGAACGATCCGGCGGCCGTCGGTCTGGAGCTTTCGCAGCCCCAGGCCCGCCAGGGAATCGCCGGGGCGAACCTCATGGCGGATCACCTGGGCCAGCCGCCCCTCCAGATGGAAGGAGGTTGGCGCCTGGTCGCCCAGGGCCGACTGGACGAAGGCGGGAACCGACAGGGCCTTGGGCTCGAAGGCGATGAAATTGCCCAGTTCCGCGCCCAGGAGCAGGTTCAGGTTTTCCTTGCCGCTGCGCACCACCAGCCGGGCCGCCGGATTGAGACGGCGGGCCTCGAAGGCGGCCTCGATGTTGACCCGGTCGTCGCTGGTGACGAAAAGAACGGCTCGGCAGGCGGAAATTTCCATCCGCTCCAGCACGGAGGGGTGGCGGCAATCCCCCGCCGCCACCGCGTCCAACAATTCCGGCGCCGCCTCGATCTCCCAGGCGTCGCAGGCCACCCGGTCGATGGCGGCGACCCGCACGCCGAACGCCTTGAGATTGGCCACGCAATGCTGGCCCAGGCTGCCAAGGCCGCAGACCAGGAACCGGTCCGGATGGGTTTGAATGGGCGGGGTTTCCGATGCCATGGGGGAGAAATTTCCGGCGGGGGCGGGGGTGAAGGCCGGGGATGGGCCGCTTCGGCAACGGCGAGGGCGGCCCCCGGCGGATGGAAGGCCGCCCCCTTGCGCCAAGGTTGCGCGTCACGGGACGGACGGAAAAAAGCGCCGTCGGTCCGCCCCCGCGAAACGATGCCGACTTCGGCGATGGGCCAAGCCGCCGGCACCCGACCCATCGGTTCCGGAAGCGACGGGTTGTCCTCGTCGCCCCGTATGGGAAAACGCCCTGGGAGCGACGAGGCCAACTCGCCGCTCCCAGGGCCGACATGAAAAATTCCGCAAATTGCTTTACGCCGCCGCCGGTTCCAGCTGCAGAATCTCCCGAAGGGTTTTCAGCGCCTTCTTCTCCTCCTCCACCAGAACCAGGTCGGCCATGGCGATCTTTTCGGCGATCTCGAAGGCCTCCCGCCGGTGCTCCGCCCGGGGCAGCAGGCGGCGCAGGGCGTTGCGGGCTTTTTCCGGGTCCACCTGCAGAATGCGGGCCTGCTCCTTGGCCATTTCCTTGAAGGCGTCCAGGGACATGTCGGCGAACCGTTCGCTCTCTCGGACGATCCGGCCGGCCTCCGAGAACTCCCGCTCGTCGAACTCCCGGTCGGCCCCGGCCATCCAGACGATGGCCCGGACGATGCCCGCCGGAATGCCGCCCTTGTTGATTTTGTCCATCCATTCGTCCCGGTCCGCCGCGGTGGCGGCTTCGGCGCGGGCCGCGATTTCGGCCGCCGCGCCGTCCGCCTCGGTTTCCGAGCGGTTCGCCTCCGGGAAGACCAGGGACCAGGCGGGATTGCCGTACACCGTCTTGAACAGAAATTCGTCGGCCGCGTCCCGCATATCCCGCCAGGCGTTCAATCCGCCGACGATGGCGTCGGAGACCCGCTTTTCGGCCTGGCGAAACCGGTTGGCCGGAGAGGCGGGCTTCCAGTTCTCCCGCACCGCCGGGGCCATCAGCCGGATCGGGGCCATGAGCGGGTTCCAGTCGCTGAAGCCGTAGCGGGAGGCCCGCATGGGATGGAGCCATTTGAGGTCTTCGGCCAAGAGTTCGTTGACGGAGAGCTTCACCCACGGCGCGAAAAACAGCCGGTACATCCGGTCGTTGGCCTCCGAGACCAGGCCCACCGTCACGAAATCTTCCTCGTCCTCGAAGCCGTCGTCCGCGGCCAGGATGTCGGCCATTTCCCGCTCCTGGAATTTGGCGATGTAGTCGGTCAGAACGATCTCCTCCCCGTTCTCCGCCAGGGTCTTCTTTTCCTCCCGGATCACCAGTTCGTAAAGCCCCGGCGGCAGGTAGTCCATGTTGTCGATGTTCTCGATGATCTCCTTGTGCTCCTTCCGGGCCACCTTTCCGGAAACGAAAATCCCCAAATGGCCGACGGTGGGGTGCACCCGGTAAATGATGACCTGCCGGCAACGCTTGATTTCGTCCACCGTGCCGTAGACCTTGGCGATCCAGTTCAGGGCCTGCTGGGGCGGCGTGATGTTGTCGCCGGAGGAGGCGAAGACCATGACCGGGTCCCGGAGGTTTTTCAGGTCGATTTTCCTGCCCTCGTCCAGCTCCACGATCCCCCGCTCCAGCCGGTTGCCCATGAACAGGTCCTTCACGATGAAATGGATCTCTTCGCTGTTCATCATGAAGTAGGAATTCCACCATTTTTCGAAGTTCAGGTAGCGCGTTTCTTCGCCGTCCACGTTGGCCCAGACGTTGTACTGCTTGGTCCAGAGGGTGTTGGCGGGATTCAGGTTTTCGAAGTTCATCACCAGGTTGGCCCCGTCGAACTTGCCGTTGCCCAGGTCGCACAACAGGCTCGTGAGCCAGATGCCGCCCAGCAGGCCGCCCCGGTAGCGCATGGGATTTTTGCCGTCCACCCCGGCCCAGTAGGACAGCGGCGAGCCGTTCAGGACCAGGGGGCCGGTCACGTCCGGCCGGTCGGCGGACAGCAGCGCCACGGCCCACGCGGCCTGGCAGTTGCCGATGACCGCCGGCTCCGGGGCCTTGGGATGGCGTTCGCGGACCGCCTCCACGAATCGGGTCTGGGCGGCCTTCACGTCGGCGTAGGTCTGGCCCGGCTCCGGGTCCGGATAAAAGAGGATAAAATAGACCGGGTGGCCCTGGCGCAGGGCCATGCCGATTTCGGAATCCTGCTTGGAGCCGCCAATGCCCGGCCCGTGGCCCGCCCGGGGATCGATCACCACCACCGGCCGCTTTTCCATGTCCAGGGTTTCGCCGTTTTGGGGCAGAATCATGGCGAGGTCGTGGTTCACGGGCCGCTCCAGGCCGCGGCCGTCCATGATGATCCGATAGTCGAAGGTGAGCACCGGCGGCTGGCCGTTCTGCACGATGTCCAGGAAATGGTTGCCCCGCTTGCGCAGGATGTCGGCGAAAAGGACGGCTCGGCCGGGAACGTCCATGGCGTATTCCCAAGCGTCCTTGACCAGATCGCCCCAATCGGGAAGATCGGCTTCGGGCGGCTGGGCGGCGAGGGATTCCAGATACCGGAAACCGGTCTCCCGCATGTGGTCCCCGAGCGTCAAGGCCCGGTTCGCGGTGGTTTCCCAAAATTGCCAGGACCGGGCGATCAGGTCCGCAGGCGAATGGGCGTTGGGCGTGGCGGCGTTGGGCATGGCGATGGCTCCCCTTTTGGATTCGGTTGGATGCAACGGCTGGATGTCCCGCCGGCCGGGATAAGTCGCGCCGTGGACCGGCGACCATGGGCCGGAAAGCGGTGGCGATGGCGGGGGAGATGCTATTATGGAAATATTAAAATTTGATTTGAATCGGGTTTGGGTTTCGATAAATTGCGGAAAAACGGGTGAAATGGCAAAAAATGCACCGCTTTTGTTGGCGTTTTGTGAAAAGGCGGCAATTATTTTGACAATTGCTTCCGATTGAGTGAATGGACAATCGGTCGCCCCCATGCCTTTCGTGGACCGAGGGAGGAATAGAGAGGGAATGGGGCGCGGGGCCAAATGAAAAAAGGAAGAAGGAGAAAGACCGCATGACGATTGAAATATTGGCCGCCGACGATTCCGAAAGCATTCGGCAGATGGTGGCGTTTTCCTTGAAACGGGAAGGTTTTTCGGTGACGGAAGCCGCCGACGGCGCGGAAGCCTTGGAAAAAGCGCGGGAGAAGCCGTTTGACCTGGTCATCACCGACCTGGATATGCCCAAAATGAACGGCATTCAACTGGTCCGGGAACTCCGCGAGCTGGGCGGCTACGGCAAAACGCCCATTTTATTGCTGACCACGGAGTCGGACGCGGGCCTCAAAAAGGAGGCCCGAAACGCCGGGGCGTCGGGCTGGATCGTCAAGCCTTTTCGCCCCGATCAGCTGGTGGCCACGGTTCAAAAGTTGCTCCCGGCGGAACCCGCCGGATAACGCCCGGCCCTTCGGTTTAGGCTATTCGGCGGCCGGCCCCGCTCCCACGCGGCGGTCGCCGAAATAGCGGTCGTAGAGGCGCTGATATTCGGGGGTTTTCCGAAATTCGGCCAGCGCCTTGGAAAACTGGCGGACCGTCGGCGGCTTGACGGTTTTCTTGCTGAACATGGCGTAAATTCCGGAGGTCTTGATCGGATGGTTCCGCAGCGGAATGATTTTGCCCGCAAGACCCATCTGGTCGATCATGGCCAGCCCGTTGCCCAGATCCGCCGGAATGTAATCCACCCGACCCCGGGACAGCAGCTTGAAATTGGAGGCGTCGTCCAGGGCCACGCTGTGGTCCACGTTCGCCTTCACGAAATCCAGGAACTCCGGCGTGTAGGCGTAATCCCGAACGATGCCCACGGTGTGGCCCCGGAGGTCCGCCAGGGCGTCAAATCTCAAACGATCCTTGTCCTCCGCCCGGATGAACAGGACGTTGGGCGATTCGATCAGCGGCTCATCGGGAAAATAGCAGTGTTCCAGCCGCCTGTCGCTGTGGCTGGCGCTGAACAGCACGTCCAGCTCGCCGGAAAAGGCCATGGCCTCCGCCCGGGCCCAGGGCAGCACCTGAATTTCGCCATAGGCCATCCCCAGCTCGTCCATCACCGCCCGCACCACGTCGGTGCTGAATCCGGTCACCGTCCCGTCCGGGCCGGTGTATTCGTAGGGGGGCCATTCATCGGTACCCACCCGAAGCGGCGGCGCGGCCTCCGTTGCGGAAACCATCAGGGTTCCCAACACCAAACAAACTGCCATTATTCCCGGCAAACCTCGGCGAATCCATCCCAAGATGTTCATGGTTCTTCTCCTTCCCCGGCCGCATATTCCACACGGACCGTTTCCAGATAATTTCGTAGTCGGCCCGCGAGGCCGCGAACCGATTCCAGGGGCCGGGCGTCCCGTCCGGCGTCTTCGATCTCGCGGGCCATGTCGCCCATTCTTTCAAATCCGTAGCAGAGCGCCGCGCCCTTGATCCGGTGGCCCATCCGCTGGATGATGGCATAGTCGCCCTCCCCCGCCGCCGCGTCCAGCCGGTCGATCTCGGCGCGGGTCACTTCCATGAAGCCGGGAATCAGCTCCCGCAGCTCCGCCGGAATCCGAACCAGCGGGCCGTCCCTCCGGGGCGGACTCCCGACGATCTTGGCGGCGGTCCCCTGCCCGTCGGAAACCCCGTCGTCGGACCCTCGTTCCGGTTCCGGCAAGGCGCCCGCCTCCGTCGGATCGGGCGGGGAATCCGAGGGGGGATCGCCGTACCGGCGAAACATCTCGAACAACTGTTCCCGTCGAAAGGGCTTGGTCAGGTGATCGGTGCAGCCCGCGTCCAGGCTTTCCTGGCGTTTGCCTTTGAGGGCATGGGCCGTCAGGGCCACAATGGGAAGGGGGGGCCTTCCGTTTTCCGCCTCCCAGCGACGGATGGCCGCGGCGGCCGCGTAGCCGTCCATTATCGGCATGTCGATGTCCATGAAAACCAGGTCAAAGGCCTCCGCTCCGCCGGCGACGCGATCCACGCACTCTCGGCCGTTTTCCACCATCGTGACGGCGTGGGGCGAGTCCTTGAGGTAAAACCGGAACAGCGTGCGGTTGTTCTCGTTGTCTTCCGCCAGCAACACCCGCAGGGGCCGGATCGCTTCGGCCGCCTTTCCGCCGGCCGCCGTATCCGCTTCGGGCGCGGTCCGCCCCAGGGCCGCGCCCAGGGCGCGGGCCAAGTCTGAAGCTTTGGGCGGCTTGACCACGGTTCCGGCCACGCCGATTTCCCGCCCTCGGGCCATGTCGCCGCCCACCCGATGGCTGGGCGACAACATGACGATTCGGCCCGCCACGCCGGGACGTTCCGCCAAATGGGCGGCCCAGGCGTAGCCGTCGCCGTCGGCCAGATTCCGGTCCAGCAGCAGCGCATCCGCCGGATTGTCTCCGTCCAGTTCGGCTTCCACCGCCTCCCCCCGGGCCGCGGAGAAAACCGCCGCGCCCCAGGCGGTCAGCGTTTCGGCCAGGGCCTCCCGGGCCGCCCGGTTTTCCATCGCCAACATCAGTCGCGTTCCGGCCAGATCCAGCGGGGGCGGCTCCGGGGCTTCCCCGGCGTCGTCCAGCCGAATCAGAATCTGGAAATCGCTGCCCTCCCCGGGTTCGCTTTCCACCCAAACGCGACCGTCCATCATTTCCGCCAACCGCTTGCAGATGGTCAGCCCCAGACCGGTGCCGCCGAATTCCCGGGTGGTGGAAGAATGGGCCTGGGCGAAGGTCTCGAAAACCCGCTCGATTTTGTCCCGGGGAATCCCGACGCCCGTGTCCCGCACCGAGGCGTGGACCCAAACGCCGGGCTTGCCGCCCTCCGGCGCTTCCACCCGCCGCATCCGGACCACGATCTCGCCGGACCGGGTGAATTTGACCGCGTTGCCCACCAGATTGGAAAGAATCTGCCGCAGACGGCCCGGGTCGCCCACCAGCCGGGCGGGCAGGGCCGGGTCGATGACGCCGACCAGTTCCACCGCCTTCTCGTGAGCCTTGATGGCCATCACCTCGCAGGTTCGCTCCAGCACCTCCCGGGGCCGGAAGGGAACCGACTCCAGCTCGATCCGGTCCGCCTCCACCTTGGAGAGGTCGAGGATGTCGTTGATCAGCTCCAGCAGGTTTTCTCCCGCGTTGCGAAACACGCGAACAAACTTCCGCTGTTCGTCGGTGAGGGAGGAGTCCCACAGCAGGTCGGCCATGCCGAGGATGGCGTTCATGGGCGTGCGGATGTCGTGGCTCATGTTGGCCAGGAACGCGCTCTTGGCCCGGGTGGCCGCCTCGGCGTCCTTCCGCGCCCGGATTTCGTGGCGGGCCAGGGTTTCCAGCATCCGCTGCACGGAGACCGTTCCCAGGATGGCGCCGTCCTCCACGATCACCACGTCGTCGTAGACCCGGTCGCCCTCCCGGTTGATGGCCGCCTGGGCCGCTTCGCCCAGGGGCTGGTCCGCGCTGAAAACCAGGGGCTCTGCGTCCATGAGCAGGGAAACGGGCCGCTTGGAATACAGGGCGACGCCGTATTGGGTGCCCAACTGCCGGTCCATGTGGTGGCTCATGACCAGGCCGCGCACCCGCCCCGCTTCGGCCACAATCACGCTGCTCAGGGGCGGTCGCTCCTCCAGCATTTCCTTCACGCGGGCCACTGCGGTGTCCGGCGTCACTTGCAGAGCGGATTCCGCCAAATCCCGAATGGGCGTGGCCTCCCGCCGGGCCGCCTCGCCCCATTCCAGCCGAAGTTGAGAGGGAAGCCGCATTTCTTTTTCGAGCCGGGGCCGTTCCGGCCGGTGGATGAAATGGCCTTGGCCGTAGCGAACGCCGGCCTCCGCCAGGGCGCGGAATTCGGTTTCGGTTTCGATTCCCACCGCCGTGACCCGGGCGCCGATGCGCTCCGACAACGCCGCCATGCCCTCCACCATGGCCCGGCGGACCGGGTCGTGGCCAAGCCCCCGGATCAGGGACGGGTCCAGCTTGACGTAGTCGGGCCGGATTTCGGAGATGAAACGGAGGGTGGAGCGGCTAAAATCGTCGATGGCGACGCGGTAGCCGCGATCCCGGTAGCGGTCCAGATTCCGCAGGAAAAGCTCCCGGTCCACGGTATCGAACCGTTCGGAAAATTCCAGCACCACATGGGCCGGGTCCAAACCGGGCAATTGGCCGGCGGCCGGGGCCAGTTCTTCGATGAGGCCGGGATCGGAAAAGGAGTGGAGGTGGACGTTCAGGAAGAGTCGCTTGTCGCCGGAAAACTCGCCGAAATCGCGGACGGCGGCCCGGCGGCAGGCCCGGTCCAGCGTCCAGACCTGACCGGTTTCCTCCGCGAAGGCGAAGAGGGCGCCCGGGCGATGAAATGGGCTTTCCCGGGGACCGCGCACAAAGGCTTCCCATCCATGAATGCGGCCGCTGGAAAGCTGGACGATGGGCTGAAATACGCTTTCCAGCCGATCTCCATCCAGCAAATCGCGAAAATTTTCGCCGAGACGGCTGTCCGGGAAGGGGGCGCGGGCCGCAACGTCCACCGTCCGGGCGTCGGCCAGCGCTTCATACAGGGCGGGGAAAAAACCCACGTCGGAGGCGGGCGAAACCACGCCGCAACCAACGCGAAGAGGCGGGGCTTCCTCTTCGAAGAATTCGGAAGTCAGCCGCCGTTCCAGTTCCCGGCGGAACACGGCGGTCCCCTCGCCCAACCGATCCGCCCCGATCCCCCGCAGGCCCGCGGCGGCGAAACATTCGTCGGGACTGGCGATTTCCGCCGGGTATCCGGAGCGGCCGGGGAAGGCGGTCTCCAGCGCCGCCGGGATGGCCGCCAGAATCGTTTCCAGCAGCTCGGCCGTTTCCGCCGGGCCGCGCTCCCCGGAAAGTTTGCGCACGGCGGTGAACCGGATCGAGAAAATCCCCACGGCCTCGCCCGAAATCGCTTGATGAATCCATTCCAGCATCCGGTCGGAAAGAAGCGAGCGAACCGGCCCCGCCACGGCCCCGCCCCGCCGGACCGGCTCGAAAAGCTTGCCCGAAGGCCGCTCCAACGACGCTTTCCTCGGGCTGAAAGAAATAAATGGCGTCATGACGAATCCCCCATTCGAGAAAGGATCGAAATCGGAAACCCGCACTGCGGCGCCGTTCGGGAAAACCGCATACCGCTCATTCGGCGTCGCCGCGAACAGCCCGCGAAAAACGTCCGGGGGGTGGAGACCTAAAAAGACAAATCCCCAAAAGGCGGGCAACGACTTCTCTTTTCTCATCCTTTTACAACACTTGTTTCCCATCGGAAAGACGGAGGGCGGGCCCTAACCAAATCCTAACCCAACTCCGAATCGAAGAGGCGCGGACGCTTCATTTCCCAGACCTCTCGGAAACCGGCCCGGCCCACCCAGGCCATGGGCGATCGCCCCGGCGGAAAGGCCGTCGAACCGACCGGCTTTTTGCCGCCGCCAGATTCCCGATGGATTCGGCCCGGTTCGTGCGGGGACTGCGAGCCTGGCCGGGGGAGACGGGGAAGGAACGCTTCTGCGGTATCTCGGCAGGATAAATTGGAAGAAAGGCCGGAAGAAAGCGGAAAACCGGCCGGTCCGCTTGACCGGTTCGTCGTGGATTTTCCCCTCCGTGGGCCTAAAAAACCAAATTCAGGAAAAAAAACGACCAACATCGCCGCCACCGCAAAAAGGG
>JBKHDD010000133.1:0-13744 GCA_046541515.1 Desulfococcaceae bacterium | reverse complement strand
GTGGTGGCCCGTTTTTCCCGCGACACCTACGACGGAGAAGTGATGGATTTCGTCCGCACCGGCGACGGTTCCCTGGGCGGAAAGGCCCGGGGGCTGGCCTTCATGCTGGGACTGCTTCACGAGGATTCGGGACTTCACGATCGATATCCCGACGTCGCCATCGGCATTCCCAAAAGTCTGGTCATCGGCACGCAAGGGTTTCTGGATTTTGTGGACCAGAACGGGCTGCGCCATCTGGGGGAGGAGGGCGTTCCCGACGAACGGGTCCGGGAGGCCTTTCTGGCCGGTTATCCGCCGGACTGGCTGGTCCGCGATCTGGAGGTTTTTCTCTCGGAAACCCGGTGGCCGTTGTCGGTCCGGTCCTCCAGCCGGCTGGAAGACGCCCATTTTCAGCCCTACGCCGGGCTGTATGCCACCCGGATGATTCCCAACAACCGGGAGACCTTGGCCGACCGGCTGGACGACCTGCTGACGGCGGTGAAAGAGGTCTACGCCAGCACCTATTTCCAGGGGCCCAAGGCCTTTTCCCGAAGCACCGGCAACAAGCACCGGGAAGAAGCCATGGCCGTCATCATCCAGCGGCTTACCGGAAGCCGAAACGGAGATCATTTTTATCCCACTTTGTCCGGGGTGCTGCAATCGCACAATTTTTATCCGGTGGGTCCCATGACGCCGGAAGACGGCGTGGCCCACGTGGCGCTGGGGCTTGGCAAGACGGTGGTGGAGGGGGAGCGAAGTCTGCGTTTTTGTCCCCGGTATCCGGAGGTGCTGCCGCAATTCTCCTCGGTGGACGACACGCTGGACAACGCCCAGCGGTTCTTTTACGCGCTTCGAATGACGGGGGACGACGGGGACCGGCTGGAACGGCTGGAGGTGGACGACGTGGAGGACCATCCGGCGGTGCGGGCGGTCAGCGGCGTTTACGTGCCGGAGGAGCACCGGCTGCGGGATTCCGGCGGCCCGGCCGACGCGCCCCGGGTGCTGACCTTCGCCCAGGTGCTGAAACACGGCCGGTTTCCCCTGGCCGACATCCTTTGCGATTTTTTGGCGCTGGGCCGGCGGGCCATGGGCTGCCCGGTGGAAATCGAATTCGCCGCCGACCTGGCGACCCGGGAGGGCGAGCGGGACCGGTTCCATTTTCTGCAAATGCGCCCGTTGGCGACCCACCAGGACCAGCACGCGGTGGAAATCGCCGATTCGGAAATGGATATGGCGATCTGTCATTCCCAAAAATGTCTGGGCAACGGGCGGGACGAGGCGGTGGCCGACGTGGTGTACGTCCGATTGGACAATTTCGAGGCGCGAAAAACCAAGGACATCGCCCGGGAGATCGGCAATCTCAACGCCGACCTGGTTGGCGGGGAGCGGCCGTACCTCCTCATCGGGCCGGGACGGTGGGGTACGTCCGACCCGTTTTTGGGGATACCGGTACAGTGGCGGGACATTTCCGGCGTGCGGGCCATGGTGGAGTTGCGGGGCGCCGAACTCCAGGCGGACCCGTCCCAGGGCTCCCATTTTTTTCAGAACATCACTTCCCTTGGGGTCTTCTACCTGACGGTGGACCCCGCCAACGGAGACCGGATCGATTGGGAGTGGCTGGAAACATTGGAAACCGTGCGGGAGACGGAAAACCTCCGGCACGTTCGGGCGGAACGGCCGCTGCGGCTCAAGGCCGACGGCCGCCGGGCCCGTTGCGTGATTTTGCCGGCGGAGGCGATGGCCTAGCCGGGAATCCGGCTTCGGGTTGGCGGAACCCGCGAGCGGGTCGCCGGTCCCGGAAAGCGTTGACCGAGAATGTGCCTTCCCGCGTGTGTTTCTGGGCGCGTCCGCCGCTCGGCGCCGAAATACCGGGCTGACGAGATACGATACGGCGATAAACGATACGGAAGGAGAAGCGATGACCGATATTCTGGAAGTGATTTCGTCCCGGGACCCCGGCCAGCGGGAGTTTCACCAGGCGGTGAAAGAGGTGGTGGAAACCATCCGGCCGGTGCTGGAGCGAAATCCCGAATACCGGAAGGAGGCGGTGCTGGAGCGGATCGTGGAGCCGGAGCGGGTGATCATGTTTCGGGCGCCCTGGATGGACGACCAGGGCCAGGTCCATGTGAACCGGGGCTTTCGGATTGAAATGAACAGCGCCATCGGCCCCTACAAAGGCGGCCTCCGCTTTCACCCGTCGGTCAACGTGAGCATTCTCAAATTCCTGGCTTTCGAACAGGTGTTTAAAAACGCCCTGACCACCCTGCCCATGGGTGGCGGCAAGGGCGGCTCCGATTTCGACCCAAAGGGGAAATCGGACAAAGAGGTGATGCGTTTCTGCCAAAGCTTTATGCTGGAGCTGGCCCGCCACATCGGTCCCCACACCGACGTGCCGGCCGGCGACATCGGCGTGGGCGCCCGGGAGATCGGGTACCTGTTCGGTATGTACAAGAAAATCCGAAACGAGTTCACCGGCGTCCTCACCGGCAAGAGCCTCGGCTGGGGCGGCAGCCTCATTCGACCCGAGGCCACGGGATACGGAAACGTCTATTTCGCGGCGGAGATGATCGCCACCCGGGATCAATCCCTGGAGGCCAAGACCTGTCTGGTTTCCGGCTCGGGCAACGTGGCCCAGTTCACCGCGGAAAAACTGCTGGAAATGGGGGCCAAGGTGGTGACCCTTTCGGATTCTTCCGGTCATATTTACGATCCGGAAGGCATCGACGCCAAAAAGCTGGCCTGGGTGAAACGGCTGAAAAACGTGCGTCGAGGCCGAATCAAGGAATACGCCGAAAAATTCGACGGGGTGGAATACGCCGAGGTCGATCCGACGGCGGAGTTCAATCCCCTGTGGAACCATGATGCAGACTGCGCCTTTCCCTGCGCCACGGAAAACGAGATCAACGGAAAGGACGCCGAGAACCTGATGGAAAACGGCGTATTTCTGGTCTCCGAGGGGGCCAACATGCCCTCCACGCCGGAGGCCATCGACGTGTTCCTGGACCGGAAAATTCTGTACGGACCGGGCAAGGCGGCCAACGCGGGCGGCGTGGCGGTGTCCGGCCTGGAAATGGCCCAAAACAGCATGCGCCTGAACTGGACACGGGAAGAGGTGGACGCCCGCCTTCGCACCATCATGCGCGGCATCCACCGCACCTGCACCGCCGCCGCCGCCGAATACGGGGAGCCGGGCAACTACATGGCCGGGGCCAACATCGCGGGATTTGTGAAGGTGGTCAACGCCATGCTGGATCAGGGGCTGGTGTAAAGAAAACTGCGGCCGGCCTATTCTCCGCGCCGGCCGCAGTTAAATTTCGCCCCACTCTTTGGTTTCCGGCGCCATAACGTCCCCGCGGCACTTAATTTTTTAATTTTGCCCCGGACATCTTGAAAGGCGTCCGCCACGCTTCGTTTGCGCGTCAAGGAGGTCGGCTTGATCAAAGGGGCGTTGTCGCTTGCGACGACGATATCTTCGCCGGTTTCATCGATCGGGGAGATGTATTTCGAAAATTTTTTTTCGATGTCTTCTTTGGCAATGGTTAACATTCGTTTTCTTCTTTTTCGGGCCGAAAGGGCATTTGCGACCTTTTTCGCGAACAGAGGCCGCTTTCGCGCGGCTAATGCAACTGTAATGAAGCCGCCTTCCCATCGACATTCTGTCATATGGCAATCCAATATACGCCATTTCGTCAAAATGTCGTCCCTTTTGGGATTGAAGATCGACGGAAGGTTGCTGAATGCTCCATGACGCATGCAGATCCCCCTGCGCTTTTTTAACGGATGACAATGCTTTCCTTTTGGGGAGCGCGGGAAGGGCGCTGGAAACTTTTTTCCTCGGGGAGGTGCCCGATGAAAACGCTCATCGGTTTGGCAATGTTGGTGGCTTTGGGGTTGGGAACGGCCTCGGCCGCGAGCGCCGACATTTATATGTGGGAGGACGAGGACGGCACGATGCACTTTACCAATTCCGCCGAAACCCCTCAAAACAGGGATGCGCGGATGTTTGTGAAAGCGCCGCCGAGTCGGTCCCGATCGGCGGCGGAATCGGAGATCGGAGATGCCGCGGGGTCGGATGCGTCCGGCGATGAAACCAGGGACGGCCTTCGGGGTTTCGGCGAGGCCGTGGCCGGGCGAAAAGGGGCCGCGCAACCGAGAACCTACGCGCCGCAACCGGCGGCTTACGATGGACCGGCTCCGGAACTGGGGCCTCGACCGGAAACGGTTCCCCGGGAGCGCGCGCGTTTTTCGGAGGAAACGGTTTCCCCGGAGGTGGAAGAGGTCAGGATCGTGGAGGAGGAGGAGATTTTCACGCCTTCCGGATATTCGCCGGTGGATCGCTATCCGGCGACTCATCGATGGGACGATCGGTACGCCGACCGGTACCCGCCTTTCCGGGCCGTGGGGGGCGGCTGGAATGGATGGCGGGGATGGGATAACGGTTTGTCCGGCGCCTTTTACAGCGGACCCTCGCCCTATCGGATTCCCCGGGAGCGGAATCCCAACGACCGCTACCTGCCGTCTTACCGCCGGACCCGAACCCTCACCTACCGGCGCGAATTGAAGCCCGGCTCGGGACCGCCGTTTTCTCGCCAGTTGCGTCAATTGGAGCAAGCGCCTGAGGCGCCTCGGCCGCGGGATTGAGGGGATTGGCGGAGATGCGCAAATCGATTCAGGGGGCGCGAATTGAAGCCCGGCTCGGGACCGCCGTTTTCTCGCCAGTTGCGGCAGTTGGAGCAAGCGCCTGAGGCGCCTCGGCCGCGGGATTGAGGAGACGGTTTAGGGAGCGACGGATTCCATGGGCCGCTCCCAATTTTCGAGATTATCGTCGATTTCTCCAATAATCGGGTTCGCGGCTCAAATGCATAACCGCCACGATCAGGATCGTATCTTTTTCGATCTCGTAGATGATTCCATAAGGGAATTTTTTGAGAAGACAGCGTCTCGCATTTGGCGAAATCGCTGTCCAGGCTTCCGGATTTTCGATAATCCGAGAAATGGCCATCCGGAATTCCCTCATGAATCTTCGACCAAGTCCTTTTTGACGTCGGTTGTAATGCCGAGCCGCTTTTTCCAATTCCTCTTCCGCCGGACGAAGGAATTCCCAATTCACGCCCCTTGGTCCTTCAGTCCTTTCAGTATTCTTTGGAAAGCCAAGTCTCCGGGGACCGAATCGATTTCACCTTTTTTGTAGGCTTGAATTCGGTCTTCGGCTTCTTTGGCCCATAGTTTATCGATTTCTTCCCGTTCGGGATCCATCAGGCTGGCCATGAGGCGGTCCACAAGCTGGGCGCGGGATTCCAAGGGCAAATTCAAGGCGGCGGAAATGATTTCTTCTTGGGTCATGGCGGGGCTCCGGGATTGCGGTTTATAATGGGCGGCTTTTTCTCATGATCATCCGGCAATGCCAGCTTGTCAATACGGAAACGGGCCGCTCGGCTTCCTCCTTCCCGAGGCGGCGATGGCTTTTTGGTTCATCTGGGGTTCCGAAGGGAAACCCGGAAAGACCGGGGAGCGCCGGCTTGAGAAGCGATTTGTTTTGAAACTCCAAAAACGCAAACCGCGGATAGCTGCAAACAACGGCCTTGCTTCCCTCGAACGCCAATCTTCGGTCCAACCGAATTCCCCAGAGAGATTGCCCCTTGGATAGCCGACCCTGGATTACCGGCGCGGACATCGGATCGGCGCGAATTCTGGCCGGATGGCTGATCGACGGGACCGGCGGGCCGGTTCGCGAAAATGTCTGGATTGGGGTCGAAGACGGGAATATCGTCTCGGTGGGAACGGCAGAGATGGCGCAATCGGACGATTCCCAACTCCCCGTTTTGGATTTTTCCGCCTGCACTCTCATGCCACCGCTGATCGACGCCCATGTCCACCTCTTCATGTCCGCCACCCCCGACCCGGAAACCCGCCAAAAGCAGTTGGACGCGACGTATGCGGAACTTCGCCCGGCCATGGTCGAACACCTTCGGGCGCTGGCCGCTTCGGGCGTCGTCGCGGCGCGGGACGGCGGGGATTACGGCGGCCATGCGCTCCGGCTCCGGGATGAGGGCGATCGGAATGATCCCGTCCGGATTCGAGCGGCGGGAAAGGCTTGGCGGAAGGATGGCCGTTACGGCCGCCTGATCGGCCGCCCGGTCCCTCCCGGGCTTTCCCCGGCCGGGGCGATCCAACGGGACGAACAACCCTCCGACCACGTCAAGCTGGTCAATTCCGGAATCAACAGCCTGAAAACCTTCGGTCGTCAGACGCCGCCGCAGTTTTCCCGCTGGGAACTCCGGGAGGCGATCCACGCCGCCCACGAACGGGGAAAACCGGTGATGATCCACGCCAACGGGGCGGCGCCGGTTCGGGGCGCGGTGGAGGCGGGCTGCGATTCCATCGAACACGGCTTTTTCATGGGGGAGGAAAACCTTGCGCGGATGGCGGAACGCGGAACGATTTGGGTTCCCACGGCCATCACCATGCGGGCCTACGCGGAAACCCTTCCGGCGGATGATCCCGCGGCGGAGATCGCCCGCCGGACCTTTGACCATCAACTTCGCCAGATCGAACGGGCCCGGGAACTCGGCGTGCAAATCGCCGTCGGAACGGACGCCGGCAGCCTGGGCGTGGAACACGGCCGCGCCGTCGCATGGGAAATGGGCATTCTCGTGGAAGCGGGCTTTTCCGTCTTCGAAGCGGTTCGCTTTGCGACGGAGAACGGCGCCCAACTCCTTGGTTATCCCGAACTGGGGCGCATTGAGCCAAGGCGGCCCGCTCGGCTCCTGGCTGTGGAAGGTGGGCCGGAAAGATTGTTGGCGAATTTGGGAGGAAAACGATTCGTTCGAGACAACGCCGCACCGGTTCGATGACAAGGAATTCTGCGCCGCCGCCGGTTCCCCCGCTTACGAAATGCATCCTCTTAACGTGGCCGAGGGCCGGTGCCCGGAGTGCAGAGAAAACCTTCACATTGAAAGAGAAGGAAATGGATATGCCACTGACCATAGAAGCCGTATTTGACGGCAAGGCTTTTCTGCCGGTCACGCCGGTGGCCATTAAACCCAATACCCGTGTTCGGATTTCCGTGGATGCCCAGGACGAGCAGGCGCCAATGTCGTTTCTGGATACGGCCCGGTCTTTAAAACTCGATGGGCCGCCGGATTGGGCTGAGAAACTCGATGAATATTTGTACGGCGGAAAGCGAATAGATAATGCATGAGGTTTTTCTGGACACCTCATACGCCATTGCGCTGTCGTCCGAAAAAGATCGGTTTCATAACAAAGCGCTGGAACTTGCGGATCAAATTGAAGCGGACAAATCGGTCCTGATCACCACTCGGCCGGTTTTGCTGGAGATCGGAAATGCGCTGTCGGGGCCGCGGTTTCGCAAATCCGCCGTTTTGCTTTTGGATTCTCTGGAAAACGATCCGAACGTCGGAATCGTTTCTTTGACGGATGCACTTTACCAGCAGGGTGTGCAATTTTTCAGGAAACGAATGGACAAGGAATGGGGGTTGGTGGACTGCATATCTTTTGTCGTGATGTCGGAAAGGAATATTTTTGTTGCACTGACCACCGATGACCATTTTCGACAGGCGGGGTTTAGGGCCAATACCGTTCATTTAGGCGGAGTTTTGTAGGGGCGTATCGCATACGCCCTTGGTCAATCAGGCTCCATCGTTCATTTGGAGTCCCAAAGTGAACGGCATTGGGTTTAGGGCTTTGCTTTGCTGAAATTGCCGCCACCGATTCCCCATCGGTTTTATCCTTCCCCCGACGCCCGCTCCCGGGCCTGTTCAATGTTGAACAACCGATAAATCCAGATGAAGAAAAACGGCGCGAAGAAGACCACGAACAGGGTGGTGGCGGTGATGCCGCCGAGGACGCCGATGCTGATCGCGTTTTGGGCGCCGGAGCCGGGACCGGAGGCGAAGGCCAGCGGCATGACGCCCAGGATGAAGGTGAACGAGGTCATCAGGATCGGGCGCAACCGCTGCTTCGCCGCGCCGACCGCCGCGTCGTAGGCGGTCATGCCTTCTTCGAAGTTGATCTTGGCGAACTCGACGATCAGGATTGCGTTTTTGGCCGCCAAACCGATGGCCATCAGGAGGCCCACCTGAAAATAGACGTCGTTGGCCTGAGAACTCAGCCAAGTGGTCAACAGCGTCCCGAAAATCCCGAAAGGCACGATCAGCATGATGGCCATGGGAATGGCCCAGCTTTCATACAACGCCGCCAGGGCCAGAAAGATCGCGACCACCGAAATTGCGTACAGCAAAGAGGCCTGATTTCCGGCTTTGCGCTCCTCGAACGACAACCCCGTCCATTCGATTCCGATGCCCTCCGGCAAGGATTCCGCCAGCCGCGCCACCTCTTGCAGCGCCTCTCCGGAGCTGATCCCTTCCGCCGGGGCCCCCTGGATTTCCAGCGAAGAACCGCCGTTGAAACGGGTTAATTGGGGCGGTCCGTAGGTCCAGCGGCCGGAACCGAATTCCGCCAGCGGGGCCATGCCGCCGTTTCGATTGCGCACATACCAGCGCCCGATATCGGTGGACAGCATTCGATAGGGGGCGTCGGCCTGCACGTAGACCCGTTTTACGCGGCCCTTTTCCAAAAAATCGTTGACGTAGGTCCCGCCCAGGGCCGTGCCGAGCGTCTGGTTGATGGTCGAGATGGGAACACCCAGCGCCTGCGCCTTCACGGCGTCGATATCCAGGCCGTACTGCGGGCGGTTCCGCAATCCGTTGAAGCGGACCTGCGTCAACAGCGGATTGGCGTTGGCCCGCTCCAGAAATTGATCCTTGGCGTTGGTCAGGGCCTCGTAGCCCAAACCGGCCCGATCCACCAGTTGAAATTCAAATCCGCCGGCGTTGCCGAGCTCGGAAACCGGGGGCGGCACGATGGGAATGATGCGGGCGTCTTTGATCCCGGCCAGTTGTCGGCCCGCCTTTTGTTGAATCCGGAAAACGCTGCTTCCCTCGCCCCGTTCTTCCCAATCTTTCATTTGGATGAACGCGATTCCCGAGTTCTGGGCCTGTCCGGAAAAGCTGAATCCCGCGGCCGCGAACATTCCCTCGACGGCGTCGCCGACGTCGTCGAGGAAGAAATCTTCCACCTTTTTTAACTTTTCCAGGGTGAGTTGCAAAGTCGAACTGGAGGGGCCGTCCAGCAAAAGAAACATGCGGCCCTGATCCTCCTGGGGCAGAAACGAGGTGGGAATCCGCAGGAAGAGAAGCCCGGACGCCGCCGCCAGAACGATGAAAAGGACCGGCAACACGAGGCGGTTTTTTAACAACCGGTCCAAAAGACGGGCATGGCCGGATTGCATTTTCGCGTATCCGCGGTTGAACCAGCCGAACGCCCCCTTGGCTTTCTTTCGCTTTCCCGCCTTCAGGACGATGGCGCAAAGGGCGGGGGAGAGGGTGAGGGCGATGAACAGCGACAGCGCCATGGCCGACACGATGGTGATGGAAAACTGCCGATAGATCGCCCCCGTGGCCCCCTGGAAAAAGGCCATGGGCAAAAAGACCGCCCAGATCACCACCGTCGTGCCCACCAGGGCGCCGGAGATCTCTTTCATGGCGCGGAAGACGGCCTGCCGGGGTTTGAGACTCTCGTTCTCTTCCAGTTGGCGTTCGACGTTTTCGGTGACCACGATGGCGTCGTCCACCAGCATGCCGATGACCAGCACCAGCGCGAACAGCGTGAGGATATTGATGGAATAGCCCAACGCAGCCAAGCAGGCAAAGGTTCCCAGCAGCACCACCGGAATGGCGACGGCCGGTATGAAGGTGGCCCGAATGGTTTGCAGGAAGACGAAAATGACCAGAACCACCAGGACGATGGCCATGGCCAGCGTTTCCAGAACGTCGGAAATGGATGCGCGAACAAACGGGGAAATGTCCACCGGATAGGAGGTTTCGAGGCCCTCCGGAAAAATGGGGCGGAATTCTTCCACCCGCTCTTTCACCGCCTGGATGGTGTCGAGCGCGTTGGCGCCGGGGGCCAGCTGGATGGCGATGCCGGCGGCGGGATTTCGGTTGTATCGGCTCAGAATCCGATAGCTTTCGGCGCCGATTTCGATCCGCGCCACGTCGCCCAGCGTCACCGTCGATCCGTCGGAATCGACCCGCAGCAGGATTCGCTCGAACTGCTCCGGCGTCTCCAAAAGGGATTGGACCGTGATGGTCGCGTTGAGCTGCTGGCCCTCCACGCTCGGCGCGCCGCCAATTTCTCCGGTCGCCAATTGGACGTTCTGCTCCCGAATGGCGGTGATGACGTCCAGCGTCGTAATGTTGAAATTGTTCAGGGCCGACGGATTCAGCCAGATCCGCATGGCGTGCTCGGGGCCAAAAGCGTTGATCTCGCCGACGCCGTCCACCCGGCTCAGCGGTTCCACCAGCCTGGAGGCGATGAAATCGGAAATTTGGTTTCGTCCGATGGCGCCGCCTTCCGAGAAAAACCCGATGATTAGCGCGTAACTGCTGCCCGATTTTCGGACCGAGACCCCCTGCTGCTGCACCTCGGCGGGGAGGGACGCCTCGGCCTGGGAGACCTTGTTCTGGGTCTGCACTTGGGCAATGTCCGGGTCGGCGCCCGGTTCGAAGGTCAGGGTGACGCTTGCCTGGCCCGAGGAGGAGCTGGTGGATTCAATATACCGCAGGTTGTCGATGCCCGTCAGGTTCTGCTCGATCACCTGGGTTACCGTATTTTCCAGGGTGCGGGCCGACGCGCCGGGATAGTTGGCCGAAACCACGACGGTGGGCGCGGCAATGGGCGGGTATTGCTCCACCGGGAGCAAGGAAATGGAAAGGGCGCCCGCCCCCATGATGAACAGGGCGATCACCCAGGCGAAAATGGGCCGGTCGATGAAAAAATTGGACAGCATTATTGGCCGCCGCCTTCCGCTCGGGCGGAGGCGTTTTCCCGGCCGTCCGTCGAAGAATCCTGTTGGGGCGCGACTTTTTCCGGCGTTTCGGGGGGCCGCAAGGTGTCGTCCGGCGGCGGCGCGCGGTCGGAGAGGGGGGTTGACGGAACCGCCTGGACGCCGGTCGCTTCGGCTTCATCCAGCTTCGTCGGCCGGACCTTTGCGCCTGTCCGCAGGTTCATGGTTCCCTCCACGACGACCCGGTCGCCGGTGTCGAGACCGTCCAGAATCACCCAGTTGTTCCGGTAGGGCGCGCCGGTTCGGACTTCCCGCTGTTTCGCCTGGTCGTTTTCGTCGATCACCCATACGGAGGTGGCGCCGTCGGGCTGGATGCGGACGCTTTTTTGGGGAATGACGATGGCCTTGGTGTCTCCCGCCATCTCCAGAAAAGCGCGGACGAACAGACCGGGCAGCAGCGCCACGTCGGGATTGGGAAAGACCGAGCGCAACCGGATGGTGCCGGTTTGGGGATCCACGGCCAGATCGGTGGCGTCCAGCGCGCCTTCATGGGGATAGGTTTCCTCGCTGTTTCCGAGCGACAGAAAGACCTTGTATTCGGTTTTCGGATTTCCCGATATCCGGTCCATCATGATGCGCTCTTGGATTTTTCGCGCTTCGGCCGCCGCCTGGGACAAATCCACGTAGACTGGATCCAGCTGTCGTATGGTGGCCAGGGCGGTTTCTTGCTGGGCGGTGACCAGGGCGCCTTCGGTCACGCTCGACGGACCAATGTATCCGCTGATCGGCGCATAGACCTTGGTGTAGTCCAGATTGATTTTCGCGGTTTGGACTTCCGCTTCGGCCAGGGCGATGGCGGCTTCGGCCTGGCCGACGCCGGCGACCGCGTCGTCGTATTCCTGGGCGCTTACCGCTTCTTGGTCAATCAGCGACTGGTACCGGCCCGCCAGAGAAGATGCGTTTTTCAATTCGGCCTGGGCGTCCTGCAAATTGGCTTTGGCCCGTTGAAGGTCGGCTTCGTACCGCGCCGGGTCGATCTGGTAGAGCTGCTGGCCTTGTTCGACGTGACTGCCTTCTTCGAACAGGCGGGATTGAATGATCCCGCTCACCTGGGGCCGGATTTCCGCCGTCCGATGGGCCGCGACGCGCCCGGGAAGCTCGTCGGTCAGGGCGATGCGGCGGGGTTGCACGTCGATATACCCCACTTCGGGCGGCGGGGGGTCGCCCTCGGATTGCGGCCTGCCTTTCTCCTTCGCTTCCGATTGGGGGTCGCCGCAGGCGCAGAGCGCAAGGATACAGCAAAGAATCAGCAGGAAAATCGGATATCGGTTCATTCAAATCCTTTGGATGGATGGGGCGAAATTTCAGGGGGATTCAGGAAAGTCGATGGGAAACCGCCGGTTTTTTCGGAGAAGCCACGACGGCTCTTAGCGGTCGAGACAACCTTGCATATCATGGCGGGGCTTTAAATGACAAGCTTATCGTGCTCAAGCTTCGGCGGAATCCGGGAAATGCCGCAGATCGGGATTGGAAAAGGTGAAGATTGTAAGAAACGGACGGAGGCCCGGCCGTCGGCAAAACCGGGAGCGCCCGCCGCCCGGTGGCCTTCGACAAGATGGCCTTCGACAAGACAAGGCAAGCGACGGAGACGCGGACCTTGTGTTTGGCCGCGCTTTTTTCGACGGCCCGAATCTGGTCCGGCCGACCGTCGATCAGAACGACCCACGTTTTTTGGCGGTCCGGGTCGCGGCGAAGGGCCTCCCGAAATCCCCGGCCCACGAGTTCGGCCATGTCCGGAACGATTCCCGCCCAGGTTCGCTTGTTTTCGGGCCCGGGACGCGGATCGGGCGGGGCTTCGTCTTCCGGGGTGATCGCATGTGGAATTTGGGAGAATAAAATCAGCATGTTGAAATCAACCCAAGCAAGCATGGCAAATTGAGCGTAGTTTCAACTGCTTGAGTTTATTGAAACCAAAAAAACATGCCAAATCTACATGCGTTCGCCCTGCTTCGTCTTCCTTGACCACTTGACTCGCTCGGGCGTCCGATGAAACGGCTCGGTTTCGTGGACCGACGCCACCGTCGCCATCCGCTTGCGGGTTTTCTTTTCGCAAATCGCCCCTCAGCGCTACTTCCAGGAAAACAAGGCCACCGTCGCCATCCGCTTGCGGCTTTTCTTTTCGCCCGGCCGAAGGCGCTTGCCCGGCTTCGGGGCCTTCTCCGCCGCCCTTCGCGTCGCCGGGCGCAAATCCTGGCCGTGCACGGCGATTCCCTTGCCGTCCGCCGCGACGACCAGGATTTCTGACTGTTTTTCGGGCGGATGCGGAGGGCGCCGATAAAAGGCCTCGAAATCCCGGACGAGGGAGGCGGTCACCTCCCGCATTTGTTACTTGGGGACGAAGCCGCCTTTTTGCCGGCGGAGCGCGTCCGTCGAGGACTCGAACGACTGCCCGGCGACCAGGCGGCCGACCTCGCCGCGCAGGGCCCGGAGTATTTTCCGGGCGGGGGATTCAACTCGGCGTCGAGCGGATAAAGGATGTCCAGCCCGTGCCCGCGATGGCCGATTCGGCGAAGCTCGACCTCGCCGAACAAGGTTTCGATCTGGCGGGGCTTGTCCACGTGCCGACGGGCGCGGACTTCCCCGTCGGAGCCGACGAGCCGCTCCCGCTTTTCTTCCTCGGCCTTTTTCCGATTCAAAATGCATTGGACCAGGAGCCGGTTCAACTCCATCCCCTTGTTTTTTATGAACGATTTCGCGTCGGCCAAAGTTTCCGGCGCGGAACTCTCCCGGCAAAGGAACGGAAGGAAGAATTCGACGGCGGGAAAGAATGCTTCGGGACAATCGGCAATTTGTTTTTCAAAATTTTCCATTGATCCACATCCAATTTTTGGATTTTAG
>JBKHDD010000132.1:0-13779 GCA_046541515.1 Desulfococcaceae bacterium | reverse complement strand
ATTTTAATGGCGCGCCCGGCAGGATTCGAACCTGCGACCTACGGATTCGTAGTCCGGCACTCTATCCAGCTGAGCTACGGGCGCTTGAAAATGTCCGGCCTTCATACGCGATTCCCGCTCGGCTGTCAACGGGTAGTTTGCCGGTTTTTTCGAAAAACCGAAACCGGCAGGTCCACCCGCCGCCCAATCGGCCCCGAGATTCGTTCCGGCCATCGTCTCCCGGCCGCCACGGTCCCCCCGCCGGATTGCGACGGCCCGGACCGCCCCCGCGCTCCGGAGAAGGCATAAAAGAACCCGCCGACTCCCTCTGGTTTTCATCTCAAAATTCACCGCGCTTTCCGGACGCTTTTCACATGACCGCCGATTCTTCCCATTCCTTTTGGATGTCCCTCGCGCTGCGGGAGGCCGAGCGCGCCGCCCGCGCCGGGGAAGTGCCCGTCGGCGCGATTCTGGTGACCGGTGACAACAAAATCCTTGCGGCGGACCACAACCGGACCCGCGCCCGAAACGATCCCACCGCCCACGCGGAAATCCAGGTTTTACGGGAGGGCTCCCGAATTCTCCAAAATTATCGATTGTTAAACACCCGCCTCTATGTTACGGTTGAACCTTGTGTCATGTGCATGGGGGCCATCATCCACGCCCGGGTGGCCCAGGTGGTGTACGGCGCTCCGGACCCTCGTTGGGGCGCGGTCGGCTCCCTGTACGATTTTTCCCAAGACGACCGCTTCAACCATCAACCGGAAATTGTGTCGGGGGTGCTGGAGGACGCTTGCAGGGATGTCATGCAGGCGTTTTTTCGCGTCCGCAGGCGCGCCGCCCCGCGCCGTCCGCCGACCGCGGATACCGATTCCTAAGGAGACAACTCGTGGCGAATATCGTGATCGTCGGAACCCAGTGGGGGGACGAAGGAAAAGGCAAGATCGTGGACCTGTTGGCGGCCCAAGCGGACGTGGTGGCCCGCTTTCAGGGCGGCAACAACGCCGGCCACACCATGGTGGTGGACGGGGAGCAGTTCATCAGCCATCTGGTTCCGTCCGGAATCCTGCAGAAAAAAACTTGCGTCATCGGCAACGGAATGGTGGTGGACCCGCTGGTGTTGTTGGAGGAGATCGATTACCTGACGAGCAAGGGCGTGGAAATCACCCCGGAAAACCTCCGGATCAGCGACCGGGCCCAGCTCATCATGCCCTACCACAAGGCCATCGATCTGGCCCGGGAGGCCCACAAGGGCAAAGAGAAAATCGGCACCACCGGCCGGGGCATCGGGCCGGCCTACGAAGACAAGGTCACCCGGCGCGGGGTTCGCTTCGTGGATTTGCTGGAGCCGGTCGCCTTCGAGCGGAAGGTCCGGACCATCCTGACCGAGAAAAACTTCTACCTGGAACGGTTTTTCGCCGCCGACCCGCTGGACGCCGACGAGGTGATCCGCCAGTGCCGGGCCGCGGCGGAACGCCTCGCGCCGCACGTCTGCAACGTCAGCGTTGTGCTGTATGAAACCTGCCGCGCGGGCGGCCAAATCCTGTTCGAGGGCGCCCAGGGCACCCACCTGGACATCGACCACGGCACCTATCCCTACGTCACCAGCTCCAACACCGTTTCCGGCAACGCCTGCGCCGGCACCGGCGTGGGGCCCGGCGTCATCACCGACGTCCTCGGCATCGCCAAGGCCTATTCCACCCGCGTGGGCGAAGGCCCGTTCCCCTCGGAGCTGTTCGACAAAATCGGGGACCGCATTCAACGCAAGGGGGCCGAGTTCGGCGCCACCACCGGCCGCAAACGCCGGTGCGGCTGGCTGGACGCGGTCATGCTTTGCAACGCGGCCCGATTAAACGGGCTCACCGGCGTGGTGCTCACCAAACTGGACGTGCTGGGCGGCCTGGACGAAATCAACATCTGCACCGCCTACAAGCACAAGGGCGAAACCATCACCGAATTTCCCACCAGCTTGGCCGTCCTGGCGGAATGCGAACCGGTCTACGAGGCCATGCCGGGGTGGAAGGGGGACATTTCCGGAATTCGGAAATTCGAAACCCTGCCCACCGAAGCCAAGGATTATCTCACCCGAATCGAAGAGCTGGCGGAAACGCCGATCCACATCATTTCCGTGGGGCCGGGCCGCAACCAGACCATCACCCTGAAAAATCCGTTCCTCTGAATTTTCCATTGACATCGGAGCCGGAGTATTTTAAATAGCGCACTTGTCGTCGGGAAGTGGCTCAGCCTGGTAGAGCACAGCGTTCGGGACGCTGGGGTCGCTGGTTCAAATCCAGTCTTCCCGACCACCTTGGATGATTCAAGCCGGTCCGCACTTGTGCGGACCGGCTTTTTTCGTTTCGCCCCGCCTTTCGAAATTCCATCCCCTGTGTTATCTTAACTTCAATTTCGCCCATTCGGAGCTTCTTTCGCCGAAGCGGCTTCTTCACGCCCGCATCTGCGGGCCCACCTCCATTTGGAGTCGGTCATGCATCGAACGCGCGACGGCGCCCGGGTTTCCATTCACGGCGGCCACAGCGGCGAATTCTGCGGACACGCCACCGATTCCCTGGCGGACGTGGTCGCCGAATACGCCAAACAAGGCTTCGCCTGGGTCGGCCTGACGGAACACATGCCGCCCCCGTCGGACAAATTTCGCTATCCCGAGGAAATCGACGCCGGGCTGGACGCCGCCGCCCTCCGGGACCGGTTCGCCCGCTACGTGGAGACCGCCCGGGCGCTCCAGCGGGAATACGCCGACCGGATGCCGGTTTTCGTGGCCTTCGAGACGGAAACCTGCGCCGGCAGCCTGGAACTGGTCGCGGAGCTGGTCCGGGAACATCGGCCAGACTACTTCGTCGGCTCCCTCCACCATGTGGACGACATCGGCATCGACGTTTCCCCCTCGGAATACCGCCGGGCCGCCGACGGCGTGGGCGGGCTGGAGGGGCTGTACGGCCGGTATTTCGACCAGCAGTACGACCTGCTGAACGCCCTTCGGCCGCCGGTGGTGGGCCATTTCGACCTGATTCGGATCTTCGATCCGGATTACCGGGAACGCATTCGACAACCGGCCATTTGGGAGCGCATCTGCCGGAACCTTCGGTTGATGCAACGGGAGCGGATGATCCTGGACTTCAACGCGCGGGCCCTTTCCAAAGGCGCGGAGGAACCCTACGTCTGCCGTCCCATCCTTCGGCAGGCCCGGGAATACGGGGTGGCCGCCGTCCCCGGCGACGACAGCCACGGCGTTTCCTCGGTGGGCCAACATCTGGACGCGGCCATTCGGATACTGGCGGAAGCCGGCTTCGACACCCGATGGCCCGTGCCCAAGCTCCGCTGGCGCGACGACCCGGCCCAGGCTTTCGAGGAAATGCCATGAATCCGCCCCACATTCCGTCGGATCGCGCCGACGATCTTCACGGTCTGCTTCCCCACGCCGACGCCGCCGAGCTGGTTCTTTTCATGGCCGGAAACCAATTCATGGCCATGCCCGGAACGGCTGAACGCCTTCCGAATCGGCCATTCCCGCTCCCCGGCCGCCGGGGCCACATTCCAACGGCATGTTTTTCTGGCCAAGCGGTCGAAAACCGATGGGAAAGGAAGCGAAATATGAACCGTTTACCTGTCTTCGTGGGCCTTGCGGCCCTTTTGCTCTCCCCGTTTTTTGCAAACCCGGTCTTCGCGGACACCCGCATGGAGATTCCCATGACCATCGACCTGCCGTCCCCGACCTTCGAAAGCGGCGTTTCGGTGGAAGAGGCGCTGACCCGCCGCCGCTCCCTTCGCCGATTCGCCGACGCCCCGCTGACGCTGGCCGAAGCCGGCCAACTGCTCTGGGCCGCCCAAGGCGTGACCCACTCGGCGGGCTACCGCACCGCGCCGTCGGCCGGAGCGCTGTATCCGCTGGAACTGTTCCTCGTGGCGGGGGCGGTGACGGATCTTCCGCCGGGGACGTACCGGTATCTGCCAAGGGAGCACGATCTGGTCCGGGTGCGGGAGGGCGATCAGCGGCCGGCGTTGACCGCCGGAGCCCTGGGGCAGGGAATGCTGGGAAAGGCGCCCGCGACCCTGGTTTTTTGCGCGGTGTATGACCGAATCACCGCAAAATACGACGAGCGCGGCGTCCGCTACGCCCACATGGAAGCGGGCCACGCGGCCCAAAACGTCCACCTTCAGGCGGTGGCGCTGGGGCTTGGCTCCGTGCCGGTGGGCGCCTTCCGGGAAGACGACGTCCGCTCGGCCATCGGCGCGGAGGCGGACGAGGCGCCGGTGTATTTGGCGCCGGTGGGGAGAAAGGACTAACCATTGGAAAAATCGATTTGTTTTCGCGTAAATCGGTTTTTCCCGTCTCATCCAATCCAAAATGCACTTGATCCGGGGATTTTCGCCAAAAAAAAGATGATTCAAGCCTATCCGGAATTGGAAACTTTTTTCATTTCCCAAAACCGAGAGCCACGGAGCCTCTCGTGCATGTAATCTCTCGAAAACTGTTCCGGGATGCCGCGCAAAAATTCCCGAATGACGCGGCGAAGATTGACGCCATGTATAAAACTCTGAGAAATGGATTTTTCCCAGACCCGGACACCCTGCGGGCGGTATTTCCTAGTCTGGACAATTTCAAATACAAGAAAAAGTGGTGGGTGTTGAATATCGGCGGCAACAACCTCCGCCTGATCGCGTTTATCGATTTCCGGGATAATCGCATGTATGTTAAACATATCGTTAGCCATGCGGAGTATGACAGGCTCTGCGTACGATATGCCAAGGAGGCCGAATGACGGACTTTTCTCTCCTAAAAGCCAAGGCGGTGGATTTTTTCTCGGAAGCACCTTTCCTCAGCCAGATTCGAAATGAAAACGATTATGAACGGGCCATGGAACTGATGGACGAACTCGTTGAGGATTACGAGACCTACCGCCCGCTCATTGAACTGCTTTCCGCCTCCATCGAAAAATGGGAAAACGAGTCCGAAGGCTTTTCGGAGTTTAACCGGAGAATTCAAGACCAAGACGACGCGGTAGCGGTGTTGACAACTCTTTTGGATCAACATGAGATGCAAACGGAGGAGTTGGGAGAAATCCTGGGCGAAAGGAGAGACGTCTCCCTTTTTCTCAGGGGCGAACGGGTAATGACCCGCGACCACATTCAGCGGTTGACCGATCACTTCGGGATTCCCGCTTCGCTTTTCTTCCGGAACACCTGAGGTTTATTCGGCCCCGCTCCCATCTACCCGGACGAGTGTCCGAAAACGCCTCGGCATCGCCGATCCCGGAGATTGTTTCCAGGAATTCCGTGCCGTTGGGCGCCAACCCATTCCCTCCACCGAAAGGAAAACCATGCCCTTTGTCCGCATCGAAACCAACCGGGAATTGAGCGACGTGATGGTTGACGAAAAAATGCAAGGATTGTCCGCTTTCGTGGCGGACCTGCTGGGGAAACCGGAAAAATACGTGATGATTTCCATCGAGGCCAAGAAAGCGCTGGTTTTCGGCGGAACGGGCGATCCGGCCGCCTTCGTCACCTTTCAGAGCATCGGGCTGCCGGCGGACCGTTGCGCGGAACTCTCCAGCGCCATGTGCAACCACATGGAACGGGAATTGGACATCCCCAGAGACCGGATTTACATTGATTTCCAGGACGCGGCCCGGGACCGGTTTGGCTGGAACGGCGGGACCTTTTAACGGGGAATGAATCGACCAGGATAATTGAAAGATCCCTTCGGTCGATTTTCAGCATCGGCCGCGGATTCATCCGGATGCCGGCGTCCCGAGCCGAATCCAATTCAATTATGTCTGAATTCCACTCGACACCAAGGAGGAATTATGGCGAATCGCGACGAATGCGAAGGATTGTTTGGACAGCAGCTTCAGGAATGCCGGCTTCGAATCGAGGCGCTGGAAACCAAGGCCAAGTCGGATGAGGACCCGGACATTACCCAACGGTTGGCGAAATTGCGGGAAAAAGAAGCGGAAGTTTGGAAGAAATACGAGGCCATGAAACGCACCAAGGAGGACGAGTGGCAGGATGTGAAAGGCGGGGTGGAAAATTCCATCATCGCTCTTCAGGACGCGCTGGACAAGTCCTACTCCCGCTTCAAAAAGGATTATTGACCGTTAGGGCGACCACCAATCCCTCCACGCTTCGAAGAATCCGGTCCCGCGCATCCCGATAGGCGGAAAACGGCTCTCCGTAGGGATCGTGCACCGCCAAACCGGGCCGTTCGGGATGAAATCTGCCGATCAAATCCGCTTTCTCCCTTGCCCCCGGGAACGATCGTTCCAGATACCGCAGGTGGTTCGGCTCCATGGCCAGAATCCAGTCCGCTCGTTCCGCCATCTCCGCCTCCAACGGCGCGGATCGAAACCCGGAAATGTCGTTCCCGATTTCGGCGCAGGCACGGACCGCCTCGGGCGTCGGCGGATGGTTGTCCCATCCCGACGTCCCGGCCGAGGCCACGCGGATGTCTCCCAGCCCGGCCTTCCGGAGAAGATCCCGCAGAATGCCCTCTCCCATGGGGCTTCGACAGATGTTGCCGGTGCAGATGACCAGGATTTCGTGGGGTTTTTGGGAAAAGGCGTCGTTCATGGAAACTCCTTCAAATTCCCCCGCGGGCGTTGCCCGAGTCTGATATGTTCCGCCCTTTCAGGGCTTTTCCTTCAGCGGATGGCGGACCAAGGGCGTATGCCATACGCCCCGGCAAACATTTTCCCCAGAGCAAATTCCACCCCGCCTATCCCACCCCCCGCAACAACTCCGGCGCCTCCTCCCGCCGATGGCAGGCCACCCAATGTTCCGGGCCGATCCGCTCCAACACCGGAACGTTGATCCGGCAACGGTCCTGAACGAAGGGACAGCGGGGATGGAAGCGGCAGCCCAGGGGCGGGGAAATGGGGGAGGGCGTTTCGCCTTCGGCGGGGATGCGCCGAGGTCGTTCCCCCGGTTTGGGACGCGGGATCGCCGAAAGCAACGCGGCGGTGTATGGGTGACGCGGGTCTTCGAACAGGTCGGCGGTGGGGGCGGTTTCCACGATTTTCCCCAGATACATCACCGCCACCCGGTTGCTGATGGCCCGCACCAGCAGCAAATGATGGGTCACGAACAGGTAGGAAAGCCGCAGCTCCCGCTTGAGCGCCCGCAACAGCCCCAGCACCTGGGCCTGCACCGACACGTCCAGGGCCGAGGTTGGCTCGTCCAGCACCACCAGCTCCGGCCGGGCCGCCAGCGCACGCGCCACGGCGATGCGCTGACGCTGGCCGCCGGAGAGTTCGTGTGGATACCGGAGCAGGTGTTCCCAGTCCAGGCCGACCTTCTCCACCGTCCGCATCGCCACCTCCTCCCGCTGGCGCCGCTTCATGCCGGGAACGCTCCGCAACGGCTCGGCCACGATTTCCCGCGCCGGCATCCGCGGATTCAGGGAGGCGAGCGGGTCCTGAAAGACCATCTGCAGGCGCCGCCGGGAAGCGGAACGAACCCATCGGGATCGGGGCGTGAACTCCAGCGGCGGATCGGCGGCGGGGGTGAAGCGGATCGTCCCGTCGGTGGGTCGCAGCAGCCCGGCCACGGAGCGGGCCAGGGTGGTCTTGCCGCAGCCGCTTTCCCCCACCAGCCCCAGACATTCCCCGCGCCGCAGAGACAAATCCACGCCGTCCACCGCCCGCAGCAACCCCGTCTTTCGGCGAAACGGACCCGTCCGGACAGGAAAATGGCTGCGCAAATTTCGGACTTCCAGAATCGGCGCGCTCACGGTTCCACCGGAAAATGGCGGGCGGCCAGATGGTCCCCCGAATCCACGCCGGACGGGCCTGGCGCCCCGTCGCTCACCGGAAGCGACGGCGGGATCGAGCCGCCCGCGCCGGGTCGGGAATCCCCAGCCGGTCGATCCCCCGAACCGCCCGCCGCCGGGTCCAGGGTGGGCGGGGCGCCGTAGGCGGCGAGGACGAAGGTGTCCGGGGCGGCCGGAACGATGGCAACGGCCAAGACAAGGGAGGCGAGGAAGAAAAATCGGGCAAGCGGTTTCATGGCGGGCTCCTTTTTTCCCCGAATTTTTTAGCATGAAAGGGGGGAGGGCGCAAACGGGTTTGCGGATGGGGGGAGAGCCGGAGGAAGTGAATCGGATGACGCAGGATTGAAATGGTGGGGTTTGGGAAAGGAGGCGGGAAAAAAGCGGGGGCGGGTGGGTTTGATTCGCGCCTTGTTTGGGATGGGGAAATGGCGTATTGTTTGTGTGTTGTGAAATCAATGGTACGGTGAAGAGCCAACCCGCCGCCGCCGAGTCGCCGCCGAGGGCTGAAGCCCCCGGCTAAATTCGGAAAAGCCCGCTGAAGCGGGCTCCCAAGGGGCTTGGAATTCCAAAGTGACGAGTGGCGTTTGGGGTACTTTTTGAATCGAGAGCGGTATCTTTGCTTGTCCCAAATCCTTGTAGTTCTCAAACCAGGGGAATCTACAAGGATTTTAGATAAGCAGGGATTATGAGATGAAATTTAGAGAAAAAAAGCACATTGCTCGAATTAATTAAAAGCATGGGTGGATAAAATGGAATCCTCAAAAAAAATTATGAATAAATGGGTGGATATCTGGAAGAAGGCTTCGGTTTCTTTGAAAGAAATCAAGCGGCAAGAGCTTCAGGAACCCGATTATTTCGAGAAAAACTTTCACGTCTTGGATGAAATGCTCCAATACGCTTGCGAAAACGCAACTCCGCGAAAAACCAGCGGCCTGGTTGAAATGCAGCGGCTTTTCATGAAACATCCGGATCATCCGGCCCGAAAAGCACGTCAAGGGTAAATGTTTATGGAAATTGCGGAATTTAGGCGGGCCATTTTAAGCCTTCAGGTGGACATCCGGGCGTTTGAAGAAAGATACCAAATGTCCAGTGACGAGTTTTATGGGCGTTTCGGAGAAGGGGCTAAAAGCGACAGCGAGGATTTTATCATTTGGGCAGGGCTCCACGAAATGCTTCGAGAAAACCAGCGCGTTTTGGAAGAACTAGGACAATGAATATGCAGAACCGAAAAGCCCGCCTATCCGACAAAAAAACACTATCCAGATGCGATAAATTCCCTCTGGTTCAGTTTGTTCTTCAAGAACGGTTCGAGGAAGAATCTTCCCTTCTCTTGAAAAATGGTGGGGAATATCCGATTTGGTCGCCCTATAATGCCGATGGAGCTGCGGAAATATTGAAAGAAGGGGTCCCACCCACGAGCGGAGAATTATGCTTAACTGAGAGAGCTGCATCGAAAAGCAAAAAATGGAATTGCCGAATCCCCGCCCCCATAACCTACCCCCCTTCCACCAACCGAATCTCTTCCTCGGTGAGGCCGTAAAGCCGGTAGGTGAGCTGATTCATGTCGGCCTCGGCGGCGGCGATTTGCTGGTCCAGTTCCCGGATGTCGGCGTCGATTTTGCCGAGTTGCTCCCGGATGGCCGGGTTTTCGGTTTTGCGGAGCTTGAGGAGCAGCCCGATCAGTTTTTTGGCCGTGAATTTTTCGGTGACGTTGGTGCGGCGGGCTTTTTGCCGCCATTGGACGGCGATGAAGGGGGCTTCTTCGTCTCCGAGAAAAATGCCTTTGACCACGGGAACGCCGTCGGCGAGGAATTTGAGTTCTCCGTATTCCTCATGAACGTCGAGGGCCGCGCCGGGGCGGAGAAGGGCGTCGATGGTTTCCAGTCGGGCGGCCAGTTTCTTTTCCCGCTCGGCCTTGGCCCAGGCGGTTCGTTCCTTGCCTTTCAGTTCGGGCGGGGCTTCGGTTTTGAATTCGGCCGGGGTTTTCACGTCGGACCAGAACCAGCTTTCGTCCCGCTTGTCGTCGGCGCACTGGTCGCTGTCCAAACGCTTGTCGATCATCAGCAGGAGGTCCCGGCGGCGAGTGTGGAGGGTTTGGAGGTTTTTGGCTTTTTCGGCGACTTGGGATTTTTGCTCTGGAGTGACTTTTGGGATAGGAAGCGGAGATAAAAATTGCTTGCTGGCGTCTCGGTAATCGTTTTGGAACGGCTTCGATATTCTTCGCCAAATGAAATTTGCGACCGGAGCGTTTAGAATTCCCGAAATGAAGAACAGTTCCTCTTTGGGAGCATGGATAGCGCCAACATCGCGGTCATCTTGATAATAGGCCCCGTCTTCGTCGGTGACTGAAAACAAGTTCAGAATAAGCCGAGGAACCAATACTTTGGAATTCTTTTGTTTATCAATATTTTGGTGGCGGCCAAATCGAAACCATTGGTCATCGTCAAACCTCCCCCTTTCTCTTCCACGCAATTCTGCTTCATGTTCCTTGAGGTAGGACCATCCTTTGGGAAATTTCTCCTCCATTTCTTTTTCGGAAAAAAGGCGATATTCATTCCCGTTGACCAAATAAGGGAAAAGAAGCCAAATTTTTGGGATGGGAATTTGATAACGCTTGACTTCTTTGCCTGAAACAAGTGGCCGCATCAATTCGTCTTCAATTGGGACAATCCTTGTCTGCTTTTTTTGATTTGTTTCGAGGTATTTTCCTTCTGAAATCTTTTCCAAATGATAAACATTGTTTGCGCTTGTTTGGATACCAACGCTTATCCCATTTGCGTAAGAGCCAAGATTTTCACAACTTTCTGCTGTTCGGTCAAACAAGCTTCTCTCTGCCGCACTAGCCATATGCCAAGGGCCGCTCTCTAACAAATCATTGTATGGAATTTGACTAATATTGCTTTCCGAATGGAGATTTTCGCCGTTCGGAGCAAAAACAAACAAAATTTCCTCTTGCTGTCTGCCCGAAAAAAATTGCAAAGCGGTGTATGTGGTTGCTTCCGCAAAAACTTGGAAACTTTTGAAGTCAACCCATTTTTCAAGTCTCCTTGTTCGTGCCAGTTTCCGGCGAATACCCGCTCCGTACTCGTTCACCATCCAAACATTCGGCGCGATATACCCCATCTTCCCGCCGGAATTCAAAAGCTCCACGCCCTTCTCGATGAACGGCAGATACATGTCGAAATTCCCGGTCTGGGTGCTCTCGTACAGCGGCTTGCCGTCTTCCCGCCGCGCCTCCAGCAGATATTTCGCCACGTCTTCCTGCACCCGCCGGAAATGCTGGAGCTTCACATACGGCGGATTCCCGATCACGCAGTCGAACCCCGGATCGTCTCCCGCGAAAATTTCCGGGAACTCCGTCTCCCAATCAAACGTATTCACCCGCGCCCGTTCGTCTTCCCCGAACAAATCCTGGTTGATCCCCAACTGCCGGTAAAAATCCGACCCAATCAGGCTGTTTCCGCAGCGGATGTTCCGGTCCAGGACGGTCAAAGGCCGGTCGGACAGGGCGGTGTGCAGCCACAGCGCCAGCCGAGTGATTTCCACCGATTCCGCGTTGATGTCCACGCCGTACAGGTTTTCGGAGAGGATTTCCCGCATGGCTTCGTGGGAATCGAAAAGCTGCTTTTGGCGGGTGGTCCGTTCCAGCTCCCGGACGATCCACTGCTTCTGCTCGTACAGATACTTGAACGCCTGAATCAAAAAGGCCCCCGACCCACAGGACGGATCGACCACCTTCAGCCCGTTCACCCGGTCCCCGTACTTCCGCAAGGCGCCGATGTATTCGCCCACGGCTTTCACCGCTTCGGATTTCCGGCCTTTTTGGTAGTAGGCTTCGATCTTCTCTTCGGTGATGTTCGAAAACTTGTCGAAGCCCAGCTCCGCCCGGATTTCCGCCAGTCGCGCCCCCACCGTCTCTTCCACGATGTAGTGGGTCACCCATTCCGGGGTGTAATAGACGCCGTCCCGCTTCCGTCGGGTGATTTCCGTCAGCGACTCCCGCCCCTCGGCCCGGGCCTCCATGAATTCCAGCTCGGTGATGCTCTGCTCGAAAATCCGGCCCATGGCCGTCAGCGTCAACGTTTTCTCGTCGCCTTCGTCCGTCGCCCCAAAATTGTATTTCGCGGAAAGAAACAGCAGCGTCTTCGGAAACTGCATGATCCGCTCGTTGCTTTGGCCCTGGTTCTTCTCGCAGAAAACCCGGTTGGGCAAACGGAGGGCGTCCATTTCCGCGTCCGTCTCGAACAAACCGCCGTTGAACCGGTTGATCCGGTCCTCGCCGAAGGGCGTCCCGTCCCGCATGGCCGCGAACAGCCGCTTCACCGCGTCCCAGGCGTCCTGGCCGTCCGCGCTGTAAAATTTGCTTTGGGAAACCTCCATCAACAAATCCCGCAGCACGTTGGGCGGAAAATTCAGCTCGCCGCCCATGTCCTCGCAGTAGAGGATGAACAGGCACCGGTCCAGAAACCGCTGGGTGTGGCGCACCAGCCGCCGCAACCGGCCTTCCGTTTCGTATTGGGGATTCAGCTCCCGGAGCGCCCGGTACACTTCCTCCCGGAACGCCTGGTATTCCAGGTAAAACTCGTTCTCCAGCCCCCGCTCGAAAACGAACTGGTCGTCCAGCAGCTTTTCCAGCGCCGATTTGGCGACCTCGGCCAAAAGCCATTCCGGCCGGAACATCCGCCAAAACACGAACCGCTCGAAGGCCGCCGCGTCCCCCTCGCCCAGCAGGGAAATCCCGGGATCGCCATCCCCCGGCCACAGCACAAACCGCTGAAATTGCGCCTTGTTTCCGTAGCGGTAGAGCCGGAACTCGTTCATGTCCGTCACGAGTCCCCACGTCGGCAGAATGGCGGAGGCGCGTCCCGTCCGGGCCTCCCGCAGATAATCCATGCACTGGTCCACGGGGGAACGCTTGTTGGTCCGCCCGGCCTGGGGCTTGTCCAGCCCGGAGCGGTCGTCCTTGAACTCGCCGAGCACCTGGGGGATTTCCTCCATCTCCCGCCGGCCAAAAAAGCCCAGGGCGATATCCGCCTTGCCGGTCCCGCCGCCGGAGCCCGCGCCTTTCACCGGAAATTCCGGAGTCAGCGTGTATCCGCCGCCTTTTTCCCCCTCGCCGCTGGCGGAATAGCTCCAGGTTTGCTTGAAAAACAGATCGATAAAGGTGCTTCCCGCCGCCGTTTCCTTCTGCCAATCCTTTTCGGCCCAATTCTTCAATCGGTCCAACAGCGCGGGGGCGGCCTCCGATTTCTGGAAATCTTCAAAATCCTTCGCCCAGACGGAACGGAGATACGCGGTGTTGAACAGCGGCTGGTGCTTTTCCTTCATCGGAAAACTTTCCTTTCGGAGATAACGACGGTCGCCCGCAGCCCGCAGGAAAACGGCTATGGGCGGAAAATGAAATGGAGAGCTATCCTGAAAGATGACGGAGGGTGTGTCAATATTTTTCAGCCCGAACGGGGCAAAAAACTCCGCCCAACGTTCGGAAGAGATTGGATTCCGTCGTGCGAGAATGTCGGCGGGACGGATCGGAGGGATTGACAAGAAAACGTGCCAAAGATTATTTTTGGTGGGTAAAGGTTTTCCAACAAGAGGAAAAAGCCAATGGCCATTTTTGAATGGACCGCAAAGATGAAATCCTTGGCCCCGCTGGACGCGGAACCCATGAAAAAAATCTGGAAGCGTCTGCCGTTTCTGAAAAACCCGCGCAATGAAGAAGAATTGGAAGCCCTGATCGATTTTTCGGAAGAACTCCATGAAGCCATTGAGGGCGAAATGGAACATCCGCTGTACAGCTTGTACAAGGTCGCCGAAACTTTAATCCTCGATTATGAAAAAAAGCACATCCCCCAGCCCGGATCCGATCCCGTCGGATGCTTGAAATTCCTGATGGAACAGCACGATATGCGTCAGGTGGACTTGGTAAAAATGGGCCTGGGCAGCCAGGGAGTGGTTTCCGAATTGCTCTCCGGAAAAAGAGAATTCAACAAACGCCACATTCAAATTTTATCCAAAAA
>JBKHDD010000131.1:0-13800 GCA_046541515.1 Desulfococcaceae bacterium | reverse complement strand
TTGGATTCCCAGGCGATCCGAAGGTCCGGGATCAACCGGGAGAGCGCTTTTGGAGATGGGGGGTCCCGCAGAAGAATTCCGAGCCCGTCGGGATGCCCGGAGATGTCCAGATGAACCTTTAACAGCCGCGCGAGAACGCGGTTGACCGCGGCGCCGGCAAACGTCCACCAATGGACGCCCTTTGGGTTGGTTTCCAGCACGGTTACCTTGCCGGGCAGCCAGGAAAAGCGATCCCGCAATTCCTCCATCTTTTCTGCGGCGCGACGGGACCAAAAAGAGGGAACCTCTTCGCCGATGAGCAACCGGCGAATGCCTTGGCTGATTTCCCGGCCAAGTCCCAGGCTCCCGCCCAGCCATTGGGAACGACCCGCTTTCTTCGCCGGTTCCGCGAAGGCGATTTTTCGACGCCAGTCGATATGGCCAATCTTCCAGCTTCGGCCCGCCAGGAGAACCACCGGGGCTTCCTCTCCCGCCCCTGAAAACGACAATGGATGAACCCGGCCGATTTCCCGACTGCCGTGTTGAACCGTAAACAGCGGCTCTCCGGACACCATGGAAAGCACTTCCATGAAATGCCGCCGCCCGAACGCCTTTTCCCCTCCCCGCCCGAACCACAAAATCCCCTGATCGTTCCAGAGAAGATCTTCCGAAAGCATATGCCGAAGGACCCCGGCCACCGTTTCCTCGTCCAGTTCGGCAAGACGAGCGAAGCGCCCAATCCAATCCTTACAGGCCCCCATTCCAATTCCGCCCTCCTGAAGCGCCAACGCCATGATTTGTTGCGCGAACACATGAAAAGGGATCGGCGGCGGACGCAAGGGCTCCACGAAGCCATCGGCCCAGAGCTGGACCAGAGCGCTGGCATGAAGAAGCGCCGCTTCGGAGGTGGCCAGAAACAGGTAGTTGCGCCCGGTTTCCGGTCGGCGGCCGGTTCGTCCCATCCGTTGAAGAAACGCGCTGACCGTCGCGGGCGCGTCGATCTGGATGGCGTGGTCCAAGTCGCCCACGTCCACCCCCAGCTCCAAAACGCTGGTTGCGACGATGACGCAATCCTCCCGCTCCGCGAAGGCGCGTTCGGCCTGGCGGCGCTGGTCCGCGCCGAGGGAACCGTGGGTTACGAAAACCGTGACCTCCCGCTGGCGAAGCAGCGCCCCCAATCGCTCGGCTTTGCTCCGACTGTCTGTAAACGCCAGCCGTTTTTCGCCCCGATGGAGCCGGGAAATCACCAAAGCCGCGTTTTCCAGGGAACCGACGAAATCCACCGTGACATCGGCCGAATCTTTGGCGGGAGCAGCGGGCGTTTGCACTTCGCACGGGCCGGAATAACCTCCGCGCAGCCATCGGGCCAATTCGTTCGGATTTCCAACTGTGGCGGAGAGCCCGATACGCTGGATTTCCCGGCCGGCGATACGGGCGATTCGCTCCAGCACCGCTTGCAGATGCCACCCCCGGTCGTCTCCCGCGAAGGCGTGGACCTCGTCCAGGACGACCGCCCGAATGTCCGCGAAAAAGACCCGATGATCCACGTTGCGGGAGGTCAACATCACTTCCAGGGATTCCGGCGTGGCGAGCAGGCCGTCGGGGGGATCGCGGAGAATCCTGCGCCGAACCGAGGGCGACACGTCCCCGTGCCATCGGGCGAACCGGCGGCCGACCAGCGAAAAATAGCGGTCGAGACGGGGCTCCAGGTTGTTCAGCAGGGCTTTGATGGGACAGATGTACAGAACGGAAAGCCGCCGCCAATCCTCGTCCAACATGCGGGAAAGCAGCGGGAAAATGGAGGCTTCGGTTTTTCCGCCGGCGGTGGGGGCAATCACCACCATGTGCCGGCCCGCCAGGATCGGTGGAATGGCCGACTCCTGGAACGGACGCAGTTCTCGCCAGCCGAGGCTGTTGACGATGTGGTGTTGAAGCGCGGAATTGAGTTGGGTGAATGCGGTCAACGCAGGGGACCGTTGGGCGACACGCGGTCAAAAATTCCGGCGAGTCGCCCCCGATGAAAAAAAGCGTAATTCATGAAACACCGACTCGTTTCAATTCGGATTTGAGATGCGATTTGATTTTTTCCCACGAAACATTCTCGAACATTTTGGGCATGGGTTCACTTTCCGCGTCTTCAAAATATGCCAACGACTTCAATAAATGGTAATGATTTCCGATCTCGATGCCATATTTTTTTGGATACTCATTGAAAATTTCTTCAAATGAGAAATATCGGAGAAGAAAAAATAAATCGATGAAATCCTTTTTTCCGCCTCGGCCGGATATCGCTTCCAATTTCATCAGGGCAATATCCGTCAAATCGGCAATTCGCAAATTGCCATAATACAAAGGATCACCCAACAGCGGATACTTGTACTTGAAAAAAGAAATTCGAACCTCGTTGAGAAGACCGTTGACCGTGTTGGAAGCTTGATTGAACAGCTCAAAACTCCCAATTTCACTCACTCTTTCGATTACATACAAATTCTCGAAACCTTCAGGTGTAAAGAAGTCGAAATCAACCGATTGACGATGCCCGATCCGCAATGCCAAGGAGGTGCCTCCAGCCAGATAGAATGACCGAATCCAATCTTCCCGAGAGAGGACATCCATCAACCTTTTCTGCTCGGATGGAAGAATATCAGTGTGAAGTTTCATCGTCATAGAGCATAAAATTCCAATAATTGCGGGTTTTTTTGTCGAGGTTTCGGCTTTTTCGGACAACGGTTTTGAGGAATTCCTCGTCGATTTGGCCGAGGAGCCATTTCACCGATTCCATGTTTCCAAAATTCAGGATGCGTTCCGTGATGAAAAAGGCATATTGATCCATGGTGAGATCGTCGAATTCGCAATCCCAGAAATATTTCCGGAAGTGTTCGGGAATTTTTTTGGACATGAGATTCCTCCGTTCCGTCACAAGCGCAACTCAATATCATCCACGTTGGACGCCGCCGCCGCTTCGCGCTCGACGGGGGTGAGTTCCGCGTCCGAGACGGTGGGGGCGTAGTTTTTTCGGGGATCGAAGTCGGGATGCTGGTCGATGCGGTCCAGGACTTCCCCGACCAGTTTTTTGAGGAAAACCCGGGGCGCGATCCCGACCTTCCCGCCCAGCTTTCCCGCCACGGCGGCGGCCAAGTCGGCGACGTAGGCGTCGTCGGCCAACGATAGAAGCCGGTCCGGATCGGCCGCGTCGGCGGCGTAAATGTCCCGGACCTTGCGGCCCACCAGGCGGAGCCTTTCCGGATCGAAGGGAGAGAGCCGTATCTGAACGGCCCGGGGATTGTCGAATCGGGCTTCGGTCTGAAAATCGACGTGAAGCCGCTGGGCCAGCGGTTCCAGCCGTTGAACGCCTTGGGGGCCTTCGAAAAACGCCCGCGTCCCGGTGACCAGCAGGTACAGCCCCGGAAATTTCCCCGCGTCCACCTCGTCGATCAACTGGCGCAGCGCGTTTAGGCTTTTGTCCCGAACGTCTCCCCGCATTCGCTGGACCGTTTCCACTTCGTCCAAAACCAGCAGCAGACCGGCGTTTCCGCAGTCCCGGAGGATGGTGAGCAATCCACCCAGAAAATTCATGGCCCCGAAATGATCGATGTCGCCCTTGACCCCGGCCAGCCGCTTGGCCTGGGCCGCCACGTTGGGCTGGCCGCCGAGCCAGGCCAGAATGGCTTCCGCCGCGGCCAGATCGCCGGCCACCTGGGCCCGCCGATAGCCCCGAATGGCGGCGCCGAACATCGGCGCGACCCGGGCCACTCCCGCCAGCCGCTGCTCCAGCAACGCCTCGGTCCGGGCCACCAACTCGGTTTCGTCGGACGGCTCGGTTCCGCCTTCCGCCAGCACGTCCTCCTCCAGGGTAAAAAACCAGGTGTCCAGTACATTGCCCATGGCGTGGGAGGGCGAGTCGGCGGTGGACAACCGTTCCATCAACCGCCGATACACCGTTTCCAGTCGATGGAGAGGCGTTTCGGTCTCGGAAATCTGAATTTCCGAAGCGGCGAAACCCATCCGTTTGGCGGCCTCCGCCAGCCAACGAGCGAAAAAGGTCTTGCCGCAGCCGTATTCGCCCCGGACCGCCTTGAACACGCCGCCGCCGGCCCGAACCCCGGCCAGCTCTTCCCGCAGCACCGGTTCGAACGCCTCCAACCCGACCGCCAGAACGTCCAAACCGCTCCGGGGCACGGTCCCCCGGCGAAGGGCGTCGATGATTTCGCGGCGTCTCTGGGGGCTGATTTCCATTTCCTTTGCTCCATTGATTGCGTTGAATCCTAACGCCAGGGGATAAATCCCCTGGCTCACAACGAAAAAGCCCCCTGAAGGGGGCTCCGTTGCCAACCCTTCAGACCGACTCTTGAGCCCGCTTTAGCGGGCTTTTCCGGATGGAGCCGGGGGATTCATTCCCCGGCGGCCCCGCGGCAAACGGCTTGCGATGAAATCTGGATTCGTCATTCCACCTCAAATTGCCGTTTCAGCAGGTCAATGTTGAGGGTGATGGTTTCGTCGGCTTCGCCCCGGGAAAGAATGGCGTACCCTTCCACGTTGAGCAGCCGCTGAAGCGAGGCCAACCAGCCGCGCAGGCGGAAGGCGGGAACGCCGAGTTCCCGGGAAAGGGTCGGCGCGGTCACGGTTCCGCCGCGTCGATCCATGACGTGAAGAAATTTTCCGACCTCCGCGTCTCCCGGAAGCGCCCGGCCGGCGATGGCTTTTTGGGACCGGTACATCGGCGTGTCGAAAATCCGATCCAGCCAGGGAAGCGGGGTGGACGGCGCTTCGGACTCCGTCTCTTGGACCGGCGTCGTCTCCGGTTCCTCCCGTGGGGCATGGAAAAGGTCCAACTGCCCGCTGGAAGGGGTTTCCGGCGTTTGGACGACCGGAATCGGCGCGGAAATCGGTTCGGATTCCGGGACGGCTTCCACCGCTTCTTCTTCCCACCAGGACGGCACGTACCGAGGGCGTTCCGCCCACCCTCGCGGGTGCTTCTCCCGATGTATCGGCTTCAGCAAGGCCATGGGAATGACCATTTCCTGGAGGCTTATGCCGCCGTGGTAGCCGTTCTTTTTCATGCCGTAGCGGAACCGCTCGGACCAGAGGGCAATGATCCCGCCGCCGGAATCGCCCATCACCCGATCGCCGGAAACGGCCCATTCTCCTTCGCCGGGAGGAGGTCCGGGAACGCGCCATCGCTCCCCTTCCCCGTCCGGTTTTATTTCACCGCCGCGCTCCAACACATGGCCGTGGTCGCTGGTGATCAGGACCAACCGCCCGGCGGAACGGGCTTCGTAGAGCAAGGCGGAGAGGGAACGCAAGTATTCGGCGTTCCAGGGCGGATCGACCTGTTCGCCCTTGCTCAAATGATCGTCCACGGCGTTAAGCACCGCGGCAACCACGCGGGGACCGGTGGCGACCAGCGCCTCGCGCACCGTTTTGGAAAGGCCGCCGTCCTCGGCGTCGGTCATGGAAACTTTGTGGAACAAAACCGGCGCGGCGGTTCCGGCGCCGGCGGAACGGAGAAGCGGGTGGCCCTGGAAGGCGGCCCGCTCGGCGGCGGAATCCCCCTCGGCCAGGCGGCCGTGGAACAAACTGGCCCGGGAACATTTGGTGACCGACGGCAAAACGGAAATCACCGCCGGCGGCCCGGTTTCATCGGTTCGAATCAGCTCCACCCATTCCCGCGCCGTGACGTCTTCCAGCAGTTCCTGGAAGACGGCCTGGCTCATGCCGTCGACGACCAACAGCAGCAACGGCGTTTCCGAAAGGAGCGGCGCGACCCGTTTTTCGAGCAGGTCCTCCACGCGCAGCACCGAACGGGGCTGGGAACCGGAGCGGGTCCAATCCGCGAGACGCTCGGCGAAAACCCAGTTTTGCCGTTCCCGCCGTTCGGTGACGGCCGCCACAAGCCGGGCGTAGGCTTGGGAAAGCGGTTTAACGGAATCGCCGCCGCCGAGGCGGGACCGCGCCCAATCCACGAAACCGCCGTGGCGGACGTAATCCATGGCCGCTGAGGAAAAATCCGGGGAATCGGGCGAATCGGATTCGGCGGCTTCCGCCCGTTCCAGCCAGCGGAGCAGCCGAATGGCCATGGTCAGCCGCTCCAGCCGCCGGGGGGATTCGGAACGGGCCTGCTCGTGGGCGAGCACCCGGTCCCGGGCTGCGAGCAGTTCTTCGGGAACCTGGACCGGCGTGGAGGCCAACCCCTGGGTCAGCGCCTGGGCGAATATGGCCAGCCGTTGCTGGAAACCGGCGGGAGACACGTTGCCAAGATGGGCGAAATCGGCCGCGCCGATGGACTCCAGCAACCGGTCCGACCGGTCCAGATGGATTCCGGAAAGGGGGGAATCGCCGAATCCATGGCGAATCACTTCCACCGCCGCCGCGTGCCAGCGGAGGGCCATCGGCGCGGGAATTTCCCCGCCCCCGGCCAATTGCTCCAGCCGCCCGGCGGAACGGGCCAAGGCGCCTCCGGCCGCTTCGTGGTAGACCACGCCCATGGCCAACCCCACCGCCGGCGCCATCGGTTCCCTGTGGGCGGAAACGCATTGAAGAATCGCCTCGCCGGTGGGACCGGCGGTGCGGGACACCCACTCCCGGACCGCCGCGCGGAAGGATTCGTCCTCCCCGTGCCACCGGGCCACATTTTCGGCGTCGGCGGCCCATTTCAGCAAGGCCATCAGGTCCGGCGTTCCGGTTTCCATGCCCAGAATCCGATCCAGCAGGATGGTCCAAACCGTTTCCGCGTCCAGCACCCCGCCCAGCACGGCGGGATATCCGCCCGCCGGTTCCAGCGCCATGAGCCGGTCGGCCATCCAGCCGTGGACGGTCACCCGGGGATCGACCTGGCGGGCCTTGAACATCCATCGCACCACGTGCCAGGGGTCGAGGGGATAGAGCTTCCGGCCGGCCAGCCGAACCAAAATGTCTTCCCCGAGTCTGCGGTCGTCCAACGCGGTGACGAACACCGTGATCGACCGATTTCCCGGATTCTCGTGAAATGCCCGGCGGAACTGAATGGGCGCGTCGCACTGAAGGATCCGGTAACGCTCCTCCCCATCGGAAATATCGGCCTCCCCCCGCCACGGCTTCCGCGACCGAATGCCGATGAAACCGGGCCGTCCGTTTTTGGCCCGATCCCGAATCACGTCCACATGGGCCTTGATCTGCTGAAACGTGGGAGAGCCAGCCGCCGCCGAAGCCCCTTGGGTCATGAATCCGACTCCTCATGAATGACCCAGCTCAGATTCAGGGTCAGGGTGCGGCCCCGGGTCAATTGCGCTTCCAATTCGGCCAACAGGGTCCGGGCGGCGGCAAGGTCCAGGTTCAATCGCTGGTCTCGCGCCACCACGCCGCGACCGGATTTTCCCTTTTCGGCTCCTGGAATCTCGATACCGGCCGGTTTCGGCGGCGTTTCCGGATCGGAGTCCCTCCGGCCTTCCCGCCCCGTCGCCGTTCCAGTCCGGAGCGATTCTTCCGAAAGCGCCGTGATGGCCCGGTTTTGGGCCATTTTCAGGAAATCGGCCAACGGCTCGGCATACTCGTCCCGGGCCAAGGCGTTGGCCACTTCGGCCCGAATGGCGCGGCGTTCGTCGTCCTCGCCGCGCCCGGAAACCTCGAACAATTTCCATTGGACATCTTCCCTCAGAAACCGGACCAGTTCGGGGGCGGATTTCATGGATCGGGCCATGGCGGTTTCGGAAGTTTCGATGGCGGCCTCGGCGAGAGCGGTCACCACGGCCTCTTCGGCTCCTTCGGCGTCCGCCAGTTCCGCCAGAAGGCGATGGACGGCCCGGGCGGTTTTCAGCCGGGGGGCGGATTCGGGTTCGGAGACGAATTGGCGCAGGATCGATTCCAGCCGTTTCACCCATTCGCCGCTGGATTTCCGCCATTTCGGCAATTCCTCTTCAACGCCCTTGACCAGGGCGGTCAAATTGGCGGCGTTGAGCAGCGGAGAAACTTCCAGGCCAAAAATCAGTCCCGCCCGGTTTCTGGCGGCGCCCCAAGCCTCCTCGGCCGGCAGGGTCCGTTCCCGCAGCTCCATGTCCGCCGGGAGTTTTTCCAACGTGGGGGTCGCGGCCAGGCCGTGGTGAAAAAAGGAGCGGTTGGTCTGCTCCGCATAAACCAGAATCACCAGATTGCCCACCGGTTCGGGAAGCCCCATGGCGTTGGGCGCGTCCATCCAGCTTCGCAACTCCCGAACCGAAACGGTTCCGCCGGATTCCGCGGCCCGACGGTTGAAATGGGTTTTCCAGTGCTGGCCAAGCACGAAATGGGTTTCGGCCATCTCGCCGAGCCGCAGGGGGTCCACGATCTGCCGCACCGCCGGCCGAAGCTTGGGGTCCACGGGAACGCGCCCGTCCGGCGTCCGCGCCGCCTGGATGGCGACGTCCAGCGCCTTTTTCAGCGCGGAAATCCGGACTTCCGTTTCGAACCGGGGATGGGCGGGGAACTGGTGTTCCAGCGCCTGCCCCAGCAGGTCTTCCAGGGCGGCCTGAAGGTTGGGCGCGGCCGGCGGGCGGGGGGCGAATCCGGGCCAAAGGGATTGAAAATGATCGGACAATTCGTGGCTGGAATCGATGCCGTCTTCGGAGGCGAAGTCCAGGCCGTAGGCGGCGCACAGATCATTTTCCACCCGCCGGCGCAACATGCTCCGCCGGTTTTCCAACAGCGCCCGGGCCGACGCCTGTTCCCGGGGCGACAAATGGGCCGCGTACTGGCCGTATCGCTCGCCGGTCAGCAGGTATTCCAGCAGAACCAGCATGCCCATGTCCCGAATGGCCCGGCGGCTGAAAAAGGAGGGCAACCAGGCAACGGTCCGCAGGCCGTCGGGATATTTTTCCCGAATTTCCTGCAACCGGGAGATGTCGTCCCGGGGTCCGTGGTTGGGGCTGTCGAAGGGATAATCGAGAATCAGCTTCCATTGTTCCCCGGTGGGCATAAAGCTGGATTCCGGCAGGGCGCGGGTGTTGCCGAACAGAATTTCCACGGTGCGGACCGTGCCGCGCCAACGGATGGCGTGTTCCAGAAAAAACTGGTCTTTGTTTTCAATGCCCATGCGGGCGAAAAGGATTTCCCGGATCAGCCGCAGCCGGTTTCCCTCGTTGTCCTCCCGGCGTACCTGGTTGATAATGCCGTCGGTATCCACCCCCGTCAGTTGAACGGAAATGGACGGATTCGCCTCCTCCCCGACCTTGATTTCGCCCACGGCGGCGGCCCACTTTTTCACCCGTTGGGCCACGAGCTGGCCCTCCCGGCCGGGGATGGGCGAGGCGATGGTGCCGTGATTGAGCGCCGCCAACCGGCCGGCGGTGAGGCCGCGAAGGGATTCCACGCCGGGGGCAAGGGCGCCGAGCAACAGCGTCTTCAACAGCCGGTCGTCGTTGACGAACCCTTTCCGGGCCGGATCGTCCGGCGGCAGTTCCGGCAGCTTCTCCCGGCGCAATTGGTGCTGGGCCTCCAGGAGCGGCAGTAGTTTTTCGTGATACAGGCGGCGGGCGTTTTCGAATTGCGACCGCATTTCCTCGCTGAACGCCTCTTCGCCGTGGGCGATCACGTCGAACAGGTCCCCCACCGGAACCACGTCCCCCAGCCGAAGCGTTTCCCGATGGTTCACCAGGAGTTGCAGCATGACCTTTAGGGCCGTCCGCTCCCGCTGGAGCAGGCTGGAAACGGCGATCAAGGTTTGCACCAGGGCGGGGCTGAAGGGATACACCTGCCGGAACATGGCCCGGTCCCCCTCGCGGGTCAGCAGGGTGTTGAGCACCTCCTCCCGCACTTTGGCCGTCCGTTCGAAAGCGGCGTCGATTTCCTTCCGGGCCGCCTCGTCCTTGGGGCGCAGAACCCGCTTTTGGGCGATTTTGGGAAGGTTGCGGTCTTCCAGGGTGATGGTGTCGAAGCGGCCTTCCATGTGGCCCAGAATGTCGCTGAAATTGTGGGCGATGGCCCCGCTGACCTCCTTGCCCACCAGATCCCGCAAATCCCGCTGCCGGGCCACGAAGCTGACGATGGGCGCGGGCCGGTCCGCCGAATGGGACTCCACCAGTTTGCCGAGCTTTTGGCCCTCCCGCTGGATGAACCCCAGATCGGCGGAATGGCTGGCCAGCCAGAGAATCAGCTCGTCCAGAAAAAGGATGACGGCGTCGTAGCCCAGATCGCGGGCGTGGCGGCTGATGACGCCGAGACCGTCGTCCAGGCTGATGTAGCCTTCCCCGGAGGATTTGGCGATGTCCCGCTGGGACTGAAACAGGCTGCCGACCAGGTCCGCCACCAGTTGAATCCGGTCCTCGTCGCCCGGCGGGGCCGCGACGGCACGTTCGAACCGGGCCGGGTTCCAGCCGCCTTCCAGGTCGCCCCAGCCCTCGTCCGACCCGCCGGCGGCCTCCCCCAGGGCCGCAAAAAAGCCTTCGTCGCCCATGCGGGACCGCAGGGCGACGGCGTCGGCGAACAGCTTTTCGGAAAGGAAAACGCCGGGAAGCGGCGCCTTCGGGTGGGCCTCGCGAATGAAATCGACGTACCCGCCCAGGATGGCCGAATCCAGGTTTTTGGACCCGATCATGTGATAGGGCACCAGGAGGAATTTCCGCTCCCGAATCCATTCCCGGTTTTTGGCGATGACTTCGGCCAGCTCCGGAATGCCCCGGGCGCCGGAATCGCCCTGGAGAATCAGGTGCAGCACGGCCATGAAATGGCTTTTTCCGCTGCCGAAGCTGCCGTGGAGGTAACAGGCCTGGCTGCTTCCGCCCCGGACGGCGTTGCCGATGAAGGAAAGGGCGTGACCGAAGCATTTGACCAATTGCTCCGTGACCACGTAGTCGCGCAGGGTTCGCTCGGCGTCCCGGACGCCTTGGGTTAGCTTGAGGACGTAGTCGCCTTTGTTTACCCGCTCGGGGATGGGGATGAGGTCCTGGATCAGTGTCATTTCGGTTCGATCTTTCCCCGCCGGCCGAGGAAGCGCGGCTTATGGACGTTGGAAAATTTACGGTATCTGGTCCGCGAGGGAAACCGGTTGTTCGGTTTCCGCCTCCCAAACCACGATGAATTGATCCGATTTCAGCGCCGCAAGCGCCTCGGTCGCGCCGTCGGTTCGGACGAATTCAATCTCGAAGGTTTCCGGGTCGTGTTGATGAACGATAGCACCTTGTTGGCCCGAACGTATGTTTTGTTCGGGAACATCCACGATCATTTCAACGACATCTCCAATTTCCGCCATTTTTCATTCCTTCTCCAAAAAACCTGTTCTCCGGCCGGCGCCCCCGCATTCAGAGCGTCGGCTTCCAAGGATCCATTGAGATTTCCCCGGCGATTTCGGAGAACTTCACGCCGGCGTTCCCTTGCCCTTGGTTTTTCGGGCCGGGGTTTTGGATTTTTTCTTTTTGGGCTTGGTTTTGGGCGCTTTCCATCCGGCGATTTCGGCGGTGGTTTTGTCCAAGCGGCGGGCTTCTTCGGCGATGAAGTCTTCGAAGAAGTCGCCCATTTTAAGGTTGAATTCGGGGTCGAGGTCGTTATGCCATTGCTTGATCCACGGGAGGAGTTCCAACAGACCGGCGAGGAGAATTTCCAGCCGGGGGTCCCGGCTGCCGCCGGCGACTTCCTGGATGTGGACGAAATGGGTGGAGACGGCCTGGGCGAGTTGAAGATGGTCGCAGCCGGCCCAGGCGATGACGGCGCTTTGGTCCTCGCCTTCGCAGTGGGGAAAGCGGACCCATCGCTCCTTGGGCACGTCGAGTTTGCCGCGCAGGCGCCAAAAATGGCCGTGCTGAAAATCCTTGCCGGCGTATTTCGGGGGAACGGGGATGTCGCCCACGAGCGTTTGCTTGGCGTTGTGGGCGAAATTTTCGATGAAATCCTTGAAAATGGGGTCGGTTTCGGGGTCCCCGGTTCTGCGGTTTGCGCGGACGCTTTCGAGGGCCGACTGGACCTCGTCTTCCAGCCATTGGGCCGGGGTTTTGGTTTCGACGAGGTCGTCCCCCCGCAGGAGGCCGAGGGACAGGACCTGGTTCTGGACGGCTTCGATTTCCCGGCGGATGTCGGGCGGCAGGGTTTCGTCCCGTTGCTGGAGCAGGCGCGGAAGGTCGAACAGGCCGTCGATGGCGTCTTCCAGCCGCTGGAGTTTCCAGGTGCGCTCCCAGGCGGCGCGTTTGTCCAGGCCGGAGGGTTTGTAGCGGCAGGCGGGGAGCAGGGGGACGGTTTCGGCGTTTACGAGTTCGCCGACCAGGGCGGGAACGTCGAAGTCGGCGCGGTTTCGGTAGAGTTCCGCGACGTTCATGAAGTCTTCGTCGGCCCGGGCGATGTCCGCGAGGCGGGCCACGGTGGCGAGTTGGCGGCCGTCCAGGCGCTGGGTGGGCTCGTGGGCGTCGTTCATGCGGCCGTCGAAGTCGAAGTAGCTTTCCAGGCGGTCCAGGAGCCAGTTCCGCAGGGCGGTTTCCAGTTGGCGGTCCCAGGGCTCCAGGTTCCAGCGGCGTTTGTATTCCGGTTTTTCGATGAGGCCGATGGTGCGGGGGTTTTCGGCGATGATTTGGATTCGCCTTTCCACGAGTTCCCGGTAATCCTTCGGCCAGTGGGCGGGGATTTCGGTGACGGGCGTGGAGTTGTGGCGCTGAAACCAGGTGGTTTCCAGTTCGCCGGCGGCCATTTGGCGGGCCATGACGATTTCGAAGGCGCGTTGGCCGAGTGCGATTTCCGGGGGGTTTTCGTGGACGAGTGCGGCGGATTCGTCTTTGTCGAGGAGGCCGTAGAATCCGTAGCATTGCCAGTCCAGTTCTTCCTGGAGGGCGATCATTTGGGCGATTCGGTGGGCGGCTTGGGTTTTGGCGTTTTCTATGGTTTCTGGGGTTGGGGTGGATTTTGTGGCGATGGCCGAAGGTGAAAAATTCTGGAGTTCACGGGCCAGACCGTCGATTTTTTTGGGCAGATCAAGCGGCTGTCGAACTGGAAGTGGAAATTGTTTCAACTTGGTGGAGTCAAACTCGAATCTTTGCCCTTCACGACTCGCGTGTGCGACCCCACCGTCTCCCATATGCTTACCTGTAAAAACTTGTTTCATCCAAAAGCAAGCGGTCGAGCTGTTCAAAAGGCCCAACAAGGTCATGTGCTCTTCCTCCGTAGCGAGGGAAGACAGCTTTATTACAGGCGCAGACCGGTTGAAAATTTTGTCGCCTCGATCCATTACAAAATGGTTGTGAGTGGCAACAAAAGCGAAAACAAGGGATAATTTTGTGAGAAGTTTACCCTTGTAATGTTCCAAGTGTTCCCACCAAGGAGAACCTTTTTCTTTTAAAGTTTTGCCAAAAACGGTTCGAACTTCCAAGAGATTTCGGAAAATCCAAAGGTATTGAGAAACCAAGAAGGTATCCTTAGAAACTGGAATACCGCCCATGCTTTCATATGGATAGACCGCAGTTGGAGGCTCTGAAATGTTCCAATCCCGAACCGATTCACCAACAACCAAGGGGATTGTCCAATCCCTCAACCCAAGACGCTTTGAGGATGCACAGTCAAAAATCCAGATATCATCTTCGCCAACAACTGTTGTCCTCCCTATACTTTTAATGTCGTTTTTTAATTTTCGATCAAATTTGTCAATATTTTCTTTTAAATCCGAAGCACCTCCTCCTTTTAAGCTCCAGGGATGGGATCCAAAACTTGCTCTTTCTAAATTACTAACACTAACAAAATCCCCTTGGCTCCCCGCCCGATCCACCTGCTCCAAAATCGCCGTCCAAACCTTCCCCTCCGCCGGATCATCGGGCGTCGCCGGTTCCCCGGTAATCCCCATCACCGTCCGCACCGTGGAACCCAATGGCTTCCGGTTCCGCCCGAACAAAATCACCGTCG
>JBKHDD010000130.1:0-13949 GCA_046541515.1 Desulfococcaceae bacterium | reverse complement strand
CTTCGCCATCCGCGAGGGCGGACGCACCGTCGGCGCCGGCGTCGTCAGCGAAATCATCGAATAAAACAGCCTCTGCTGAAAGAGGCGGGAGGTGCCGGTGAGAGTACGGGTAACCCTGACGTGCACCGAGTGCAAGCAGCGGAATTACAATACGACCAAAAACAAGCGCACGACGCCGGACAAGCTGGAGTTCAAGAAGTATTGCCGGTTCTGCCAGAAACATACGCCCCACCGGGAAACCAAGTAGGCCGGCGGGTCGGCCCCCCGGCGTCGGCGCGCCGCCGGCGGCGGGGGGGGAGCCCGGTCCCCGGGTGAACGGCCGGGGCCGGTTCCCGCTGGCTTGCCACAATCCCCCCCTTGACCTGTGGAAGCTCATTGTCCGCGCGACATTGAGCTTCCCAATTTTTAGGAGCGCAATGGGACGGTTACAACGAAAAAAAACGCCGGCAAAAAAAAAGGATAAATCGGACGGTTCCGACGCTTCGGCGGGAACGGACGGAGCGCTTTCGAGCGGAAAACCCTCCGCAGCGGCCGCCGCCAATCGCCGACCGGCCCCCGCGTCCCCGAAAAAATCGACCGGCACGGCTCCCCGGACCGGCTGGGTGGCCACCTCCATCCAGTTTTTGCGAGAAGTCAAGGCCGAGCTGAAAAAAGTAACCTGGCCCTCCCGAAAACAGACGCTGGGATCCACGGTGGTGGTCCTGGTCGTGGTCGCGATCATTTCCCTTTTTCTGGGCGTCGTGGACATGGGGCTTTCCAGCCTAATCCGGCTGGTGGTCCGGTAGCGGGAGGATATTCATGGCAAAACGCTGGTATGTCGTTCACGTGTATTCGGGATTCGAGGGCAAGGTGAAGCAGGCCCTGGAAGAGCGGATCAGCAATTTTTCCGACCCGGAAAAATTTGGCCAGATCGTCGTGCCCACCGAGCAGGTGGTGGAGCTGGTCAAGGGCAAGCGAAAAACGTCGTCCCGAAAATTCTATCCAGGCTATATCCTGGTGGAGATGGAGTTGGACGAAGATACGTGGCACGTGGTCAACGGCACAGACAAGGTCAGCGGATTCCTCGGCGGCCAGGACAAGCCCGCGCCCATTTCCCAGGAGGAGGCGGATCGCATTCTGGGGCGCATGGAGGCGGGGAAGCTGAAACCCAAACCCAAATACTATTTTGAACCGGGGGATGAGGTGCGGGTCATCGACGGGCCGTTCACCAATTTTAATGGGACGGTGGAGGACGTCAATCCCGAAAAAGGGAAGATCAAGGTGCTTGTCAGCATTTTTGGCCGGTCGACGCCCGTGGAACTGGAGTTCGTACAGGTGACCAAACTGTAGGGGGCCCGCCCGGGGCCGGAGCCTTTTCGACCCCGCGTTCGGAACGTCCTCGGTATCAGGAGCAAGGAAACGATGGCGAAAAAGGTAATCGCGCAGATCAAGCTTCAGGTGACGGCCGGCAAGGCGAACCCGTCTCCCCCCATTGGCCCCGCGCTGGGTCAGCACGGGGTCAATATCATGGATTTCTGCAAGGCGTTCAACGCCCGGACCGCCGACGACGAGGGGATGATCATCCCGGTGGTGATCACGGTCTATCAGGACCGGACCTTTACCTTCATCACCAAAACGCCGCCGGCGGCCGTGCTTCTCAAGCAGGCGGCCAAGGTCGCCAAAGGCGCGGCCGATCCCAAGCGGAATCGGGTGGGGAAGGTGAGTCGGGCCCAGGTGGAGGAAATCGCCCGGACGAAAATGCCGGACCTCAACGCCAACGACCTGGACGCCGCCTGCCGGATCGTTGCGGGAACGGCGCGGAGCATGGGAATCGAGGTGGAGGCCTGAGTCCGCCGCAACCAACCTAAAGGAGTGAAGAGAGAAGATGCCGAAGCGGGGTAAACAATACATCGAGGCGAGAAAAAAGGCGAGCGCCGGACAGCCCCTTCCGTTTTCCGAGGCGGTACAAAAAGCGGTCGAATCCTCCTACGCGAAGTTCGATGAAACCTTCGACATTGCCGTCCGGCTGGGCGTGGATCCCCGGCACGCGGACCAGATGGTGCGCGGCACGGTTGTCCTTCCCAACGGAATCGGAAAAGAGGTTCGGGTACTGGTCTTCGCCAAGGGTGAAAAGGAAAAAGAGGCCCAGGAGGCCGGCGCCGACTACGTTGGCAACGACGATCTCGTGGAGAAGATCAAGGAAGGCTGGTTCGAGTTCGACAAGGCCGTGGCCACGCCCGACATGATGGGCTCCGTGGGGAAGATCGGCCGGATTCTGGGTCCCCGCGGGCTGATGCCCAACGCCAAAACCGGGACCGTCACCTTCGATCTGGCCAAGGCCGTGCAGGAACTCAAGGCCGGCAAAATCGATTTCCGGGTGGAAAAGGCCGGCATCGTCCACGCGCCCATGGGCAAGGTTTCCTTCGGACCCGAGAAGCTGACCGAAAACGTGACCGCCTTTTTAGAGACCATCATGCGGCTCAAGCCGTCCGCCTCCAAGGGCACCTATCTCAAGGGGATCGCCCTTTCCACCACCATGGGACCGGGGGTGAAGGTGGACATGGCCTCGGTGAAGGAGTTCGTGAAGTAGGTCCGTCCATTTCCGGAGCGCGGTCGACGCCCCGGGCGGCGGCCGTCCTCCGTTTTTTTTATGCCATCATAACTGCGGCACGCCATCTCGCTGTCGAAGACCGTAGGTGTACCCGAGCGTTTCGTTTCGCGCGCGGTATTTAAGCGGCCTCCGGGCCGGCCTACCGAGACAGAGAGGGATGTTCGTCACCTCCGGCCGGAGACCGGGATGGGTCGCGGAAAGGAAAGGAGGTGTTGACGCAGGTGAAAATAGACCAGAAAAAGGAGATCGTCCGCGGACTCAACGAGAAGTTTTCGTCTTCCGCGGTGGTCATCCTCACCGACTACAAGGGCCTGAACGTGGCGAAGATGAACGAGCTTCGCCGCAAACTCAGGGATGCCGAGGTCGAGTACCAAGTGGTGAAAAACACCCTGCTGCGACGCGCGGCGGAGGGCACCGACGTGGCCTTGATCGTGGATCGATTCACGGGTCCCAGCGCCGTGGCCATCGGCCTGACGGATCCGGTGGCGCCGGCCAAGGTGCTGTCGGATTTCGCCAAGGAAAACGACAAGCTGGAGATCCAGGGCGGCGTCATGCAAGGGAAGGCCCTGACGCCCGAAGGCGTCAAGGCGCTTTCGTCCCTGCCGTCGCGGGAAGTGCTGCTTGGACAGCTGCTGTCCGCCCTGAACGGCGTGCCGACCTCTCTGGTCCGGCTCCTGAACGCCGTTCCCCAGCAGATGTTGAACGTACTGACGGCCATCAAGGATCAAAAAGAGCAGGCGGCCTGATTCGGATTCGACCACGGGTTCGAATTCGGATTCGATCCCGCAAACCAAATTTGGAATTTTCGGAGGAAATCGCGAAATGGCGGATATCAGCAAAGCCGATGTCATTGAATTCATCTCGAACATGACCGTTCTGGAGCTTTCCGAGATGATCAAGGAGATGGAAGAAAAATTCGGCGTATCGGCGGCCGCGCCGGTGGCCATGATGGCCGGCGCGCCGGCCGGCGCCGAAGGCGCGGCCGAAGCGGCCGAGGAAAAGACCGAGTTCGACGTCATCCTGACTTCGGCGGGCGACAAGAAGATCCAGGTCATCAAGGAAGTTCGGGCCATCACCGGCCTGGGCCTCAAAGACGCCAAGGCCCTGGTGGACGAGGCCCCCAAGCCGGTCAAGGAGGGCATCGCCAAGGACGAGGCCGAGAAGTTCAAAGAGCAGCTCGAGGCGGCCGGCGCCCAGGTGGAGCTGAAGTAGCGTCGTGGCGGGCGCCGCTCGTTGCCGCGCCCGCCGTTTTTTCTGGTTCGACACAGCCACGACGGGATGGAAGCTCGCGAGAGGCCTTCCATCCCGTTTTTTCCGGTTTTCCGAATCCGTGCAGGGGAGAGTCTATGTCGGGAAAGCCATTGATGGGTCGGCGTATCCGAAAAAATTTCGGAAAAATCAAAAAAATTATCGACATTCCCGATTTGATCGGGATGCAGCGGGAGTCCTATAATCGGTTTCTCCAGACGTTCACCCCGCCGGAAAAGCGGGAGGATTTCGGGCTTCAGGCCGTCTTTAATTCGGTTTTTCCCATTAAGGATTTCACTCGGAGCGCCTCCCTCGAATTCGAATCCTATCGACTCGAAGACGCCAAGCACGGGGAGGAGGAGTGCCTCCAGCGTGGAATGACCTACGAACTCCGCGTCTACATCACGGTTCGCCTGGTGGTGTTCGACGTGGACAAGGAGAGCGGCACCTCCAACATTCGAGACATTAAAGAGCAGGAGATTTACTTCGGCACCATTCCCAAGATGACCGAAAAGGGGACGTTCATCATCAACGGGACCGAGCGGGTGGTGGTCAGCCAGCTTCACCGGTCCTCGGGCGTCTTTTTCGATCACGACAAGGGAAAAAGCCACTCCAGCGGGAAGGTCATCTATTCCTCCCGGATCATCCCGGTGCGCGGCTCCTGGATCGATATGGAAATCGATCCAAAGGACATCGTCCACATCCGGATCGACCGGCGGCGGAAATTCCCGGTGACCTTGCTGTTCAAGGCTTTTGGATACACCACCGAGGATCTCCTGACCTATTTTTACGACACCGAAACGGTGGTGGTTCGCGAAAACCAGTTTTTCAAGGTCTTCCGGGAAAGCGGGGTCAAGGGGCGGCGCGCCTCCATGGACGTGGTGGATCCCGAAAGCGGCGACGTGCTGGTCAAGGCCGGCCGGACGTTCACCCGGCGGGCCATGCGCCAGATTCGCGCGGCGGGCATTGAGCTGATTCCGGTGACCGCCGAAGACATCCTAAACAGCACCTTCGCCTTTCCCGTTTTCGACCCGGAAACCGGAGAACCCATCGCGCGGGCCAACGAGGTGGTGGACGAGGACGTGTTGGCCCGGCTGGCCGACGCGGGAATTTCCCGCTTCGACATCCTGTTCATCGACAGCGTCACCAGCAGCGACTGCATTCGGAAGACGCTTCAGCTGGACAAGGTGGAATCCAAGGAGGAGGCGCTGATCGAAATCTACCGGCGGCTCCGCCCCGGGAATCCGGCGACGCCGGAGGTGGCCCAGGATTTCATCGATCATCTCTTTTTCAAGTCGGCCTACTACGATCTCTCCGGCGTCGGCCGCATGAAGATCAATCTTCGGCTTGGCATCGACACCCCGGTCTACGTTCGCACCCTGCGCAAGGAAGACATCCTGCTGACCACCCGCACCCTGGTGGAGCTGCGGGACACCCAGGGCGTGGTGGACGACATCGACCACCTGGGAAACCGGCGGGTTCGGGCCGTTGGCGAGCTGCTGGAAAACCAGTACCGCATCGGGCTGGTGCGGATGGAGCGGGCCATCAAGGAGCGGATGAGCCTCCAGGAGGTGGACGCGCTTATGCCCCACGACCTGGTCAATCCCAAGCCGGTGTCCGCGGTGGTCAAGGAATTTTTCGGGACCTCCCAGCTTTCCCAGTTCATGGACCAGACCAATCCCCTTTCGGAAACCACCCACAAGCGGCGGCTTTCGGCCCTGGGGCCGGGCGGTCTGACCCGGGAGCGGGCCGGCTTCGAGGTGCGGGACGTGCATCCGTCCCACTACGGCCGCATTTGTCCCATCGAGACGCCGGAAGGTCCCAACATCGGTCTCATCGTCAGCCTTTCCACCTACGCCCGGGTCAACGACTACGGCTTTATCGAGACCCCCTACCGGGTGGTGGAGGACGCGCGGGTCACCGACACCATCAAGTCTCTTTCGGCCTTCGAGGAGAAGGACCTGCCCATCGCCCAGGCCAACGCGCCGGTGGACGAGGGCGGGGCCTACGTCAATCCCAAGGTGACCTCGCGGGTGGCCGGCGAATTCGAGATGGTGGACCGGGACCAAATTCGGCTGATGGACATTTCGCCCAATCAGCTGGTGAGCGTGTCGGCCTCCCTGATCCCCTTTCTGGAGAACGACGACGCCAACCGGGCGCTGATGGGTTCCAACATGCAGCGCCAGGCCGTGCCGCTGATGCAGAGCCGGGCGCCGCTGGTGGGCACCGGAATCGAGGGGGTCGTGGCAAAGGACTCCGGCGTTACGGTTGTGGCCCGCCGGGACGGCCGGGTCATCGGGGTGGACGCCTCCCGCATTTTGATGGCCTACGATTTCACCGACGATCCGGCGGACCGGCTGGTGGAGCCGATCAACCTGAAGAAGTTTGTTCGTTCCAACCAGAACACCTGTTTCAACCACCGGCCCATCGTGAACCGGGGCCAGCGGGTGAAAAAAGGCCAGATCATCGCCGACGGCCCGGCCACGGAAAACGGAGAGCTGGCTCTGGGCAAGAATGTCACCGTGGCCTTTATGCCTTGGGGCGGCTACAATTTCGAGGATTCCATCCTGGTCAGCGAGCGGCTGGTGCGCGACGGCGTCTACACCTCGGTGCACATCGAGGAGTTCGAGGTGGTGGCCCGGGACACCAAGCTGGGCAAGGAAGAGATCACCCGGGACATCCCCAACGTGGGCGACGAGGCCCTAAAAGACCTGGACGACTCCGGCATCGTGCGGCTGGGGGCCGAGGTCCGCTCCGGCGACATTTTGGTGGGCAAGGTCACGCCCAAGGGCGAGACGCAGCTCTCCCCCGAGGAAAAGCTGTTGCGGGCCATTTTCGGCGAGAAGGCCGGCGACGTGAAGGACACCTCCCTTCGGGTGCCGCCCGGCGTGGAGGGCACGGTCATCGACGCCAAGGTCTTTTCCCGCCGGGGCATCGAAAAGGACGATCGGACCCGCGCCATCGAAGACGACGAAATCGCCATGTACGAGCGCAACATGGACGAGGAGCTTCGCGGGCTGGAAGGGATCGCCCGGGAACGTCTCGCCGCGTTGACGGCCGGACAGCGCACCGCCGCGCCGCTGAAGCGGGGCAAGCAGGCGGTGATTCCCAAGGGGGTCGAGATCACCGCCGACATGATCGAGGGGATCAGCCCGCTTTCCGCCCTGGAAGGGGTGGTGCTGGAAGACGACGCCGCCACCGAGCAGGTCCACGAAGTGCTGGATCGATACCGGGAGCAGGTGGACCGTTGCCGGGAAACCTTCGAGGCCCGGGTCAGCCGTTTTGAAAAAGGCGACGACCTTCCCCCCGGCGTCATCAAGATGGTCAAGGTCTACGTGGCCATGAAGCGAAAGCTTTCGGTAGGGGACAAAATGGCCGGCCGCCACGGGAACAAGGGCGTGGTTTCCCGGATTCTTCCCCAGGAGGACATGCCCTATTTCGTCGACGGCCGGTCGGTGGACATGGTGCTCAATCCGTTGGGGGTGCCTTCGCGAATGAACGTGGGGCAGATTCTGGAAATTCACCTGGGCCGCGCGGCTCGGGGGCTGGGCGAGCAGATCGAGCGGCTGATGGAGGCCCGGGATATGGCCGCGATCCGGGAGAAGTTCCGACGGATCTTTCGGCTGGAGGGGCTGACCGGCGAGGCCGACCGCGCCGCCATCGAAAACCTGGACGAGATGGACGAAGCCGAGTTGCTGGCCTTCGCCGGGCAGTACCGGGAAGGCGTGCACATGGCCACGCCGGTTTTCGACGGCGCCAAGGAGGAGGAGATCAAGGCCCTCCTGGAGGAGGCCGGGCTGGAGCGGACCGCCCAGACCACGCTTTTCGACGGCCGGACCGGCGAGCCCTTCTGCGAGAAAATCACCGTGGGGACGATGTACATGCTCAAGCTCCACCATCTGGTGGACGACAAAATTCACGCCCGATCCATCGGGCCGTATTCCCTGGTCACCCAGCAGCCGCTGGGCGGCAAGGCCCAGTTCGGCGGACAGCGGCTCGGCGAGATGGAGGTCTGGGCCATGGAGGCCTACGGCGCGGCCCACGCCCTTCAGGAGTTTCTGACGGTCAAGTCCGACGACATGGCCGGTCGGACCCGAATGTACGAGAAGATCGTCAAGGGCCAGAACGTGCTGGAGCCGGGCATTCCCGAATCCTTCAAGGTGCTCACCAAGGAGCTGCAGGCTCTGGGGCTCGACGTGGGCCTGATGTCGCCCAAGGATTTCGAGCCGAAAACGGAATCACCGGCGTCCGGCGAAAGCAAGGCGGCGGAAAACGAGGGAACGACCGCCGAGAACTAGCGGTCTTTCGTCCCTTGCGCCCAACGTTTCAAGGGGGGTCCATCATTGGAAGCCTTATACTACGACTTTTTTGCCAAACCCCAGGATCCGAAGACCTACGTGGCGGTGAAGATCGCCCTGGCGGCGCCGGAAGAGATCCGGGCCTGGTCCCACGGGGAAATCAAAAAGCCGGAGACCATCAATTACCGAACCTTCAAGCCCGAGCGGGACGGGCTGTTCTGCGCCAAAATTTTCGGCCCCACAAAGGACTACGAATGTAACTGCGGCAAATACAAGCGCATGAAGCACCGCGGCGTCGTCTGCGAAAAATGCGGCGTCGAGGTGATCCAGTCCAAGGTGCGGCGAGATCGGATGGGCCATATCGATCTGGCCGCGGCCGTGGCCCATATCTGGTTTCTCAAAAGCCTGCCCAGCAAGATCGGCAACCTGCTGGACCTGACCCTCAAGAACATGGAGAAGGTCCTCTATTTCGACAGCTATATCGTGCTGGACCCGGGCAATACCGATCTTCAGAAGGCGCAGCTGCTGACCGAGGACAAATATCGGGAAGCCCAGGAAACCTACGGCGCGGACGCCTTCACCGCCGGCATCGGCGCCGAGGCGGTCCAGGTGCTGCTGAACGGGCTGGACCTGGAGCAGCTGTATCGGCAGCTTCGGGAGGACATCCGGGCCACCACGTCGGTGGCCAAGCGGCAGAAGCTGTCCAAGCGGCTCAAGATCGTGGACGCCTTCCGCAGATCCGGCGTCGATCCGGTCTGGATGATCATGGACGTGATTCCGGTGCTGCCGCCGGATCTGCGTCCCCTGGTCCCGTTGGAAGGCGGCCGGTTCGCCACCTCCGATCTCAACGATCTGTACCGGCGGGTGATCAACCGGAACAACCGGCTGCGCCGGCTTATGGATTTGTTCGCGCCGGACATCATCGTCCGCAACGAAAAGCGGATGCTCCAGGAATCGGTGGACGTGCTTTTCGACAACGGCCGCCACGGCCGGGTCATCACCGGCACCAACAAGCGGCCGCTCAAGTCGCTCAGCGACACCCTCAAGGGCAAGCAGGGCCGGTTCCGCCAGAATCTCCTGGGCAAGCGGGTGGACTATTCTGGGCGAACCGTCATCACCACCGGTCCCAATCTGCGGCTCCACCAGTGCGGCCTGCCCAAGAAGATGGCCCTGGAGCTGTTCAAGCCCTTCGTCTATTTCCGGCTGGAACAAAAGGGTCTGGTTTCCACGGTCAAAAGCGCCAAGAAGATGGTGGAGCGGGAGACCCCGGAGGTCTGGGACACCCTGGACGAGGTGGTTCGGGAATATCCGGTGATGCTCAACCGGGCGCCCACCCTCCACCGGCTGGGCATCCAGGCCTTCGAGCCGACCCTCATCGAGGGCAAGGCGATCCAGCTGCACCCGCTGGTCTGCACCGCCTTCAACGCCGACTTCGACGGCGACCAGATGGCGGTCCACGTGCCGCTGTCGGTGGAGTCCCAGATCGAGGCGCGGGTGTTGATGCTCTCCAGCAACAACATTTTGAGCCCGGCCAACGGCGAACCGATCATCGTGCCCAGCCAAGACATCGTGCTCGGCACCTATTACATCACCCGCGAGTTTCTGGGCGCCCGAGGCGACGGCCGCGTCTTCGACCGGAGCGAATCGATCCGCGAGAACCGACTGGACGTGCGGGAGGCGTTCGGTCGGGGCGACCTGGAGATCCACGCCCGCATTCAGGTGCGGGACGGGGAGAAGACCATCGACACCACCGTCGGCCGGCTGTTGCTTCGCTTCAACTCCCCGGAGGAGGTGCGTTGCGCCTTCGACGCGGGGGAGGTGGACATCCATACCGGCGTATCGGTGCGGATCAACGGCGAAATGGTGGGCACCACCGTGGGCCGGGTCCTGCTGTGGGAGATCATTCCCAAAGACAGCATTTTGACCCTTCGACACATCGAAGTCTCCGATCCGGAGAAGGCCGCCTTCCTTCGGGACGAGGCGCTCAACGGCGGCGCCTTCCAAGAGCTGGCCATGGCCCACTCCGAAAAGCTGGACCTGGAGCCCGAGGGCATGTTGGGCCAGTTGCGTCCCGACGAGTTTCGCCGGATTTTTCCCACCGACGAATCGTCCGTGGCGGCGGTGTTCGGCCTGGACGTGGGCGGCGTCAGCCCCGTGGTGGCCGCCGACGGCGCCTACCACCTGTTCGAAGTGGTGAAGAAGCGGCCCAATATCCCGTTCAAGATCGTCAATCAGGTGATGGACAAAAAATCGCTCCGGAACTTGGTGGACTACGTCTACCGAAGTCTGGGACCCAAGGCCACGGTCATTCTTTCCGACAAGCTCAAGGACCTTGGCTACGCCTATTCCACCTTGGGCGGGCTTTCCATTTCCATCGACGCCATGATCATCCCCGAGGAGAAATGGAACATTCTGAAACGGGCCGAGCGCGAAGTCTCGGAGATCGGCCGGCAGTACTCGGAAGGCCTCATCACCCAGGGGGAAAAGTACAACAAGGTGGTGGACATTTGGGCCAAGGCCACCGACGAAGTGGCCAACAAGATGATGGACGCCATGAAAACCGGCCCGGCCCTGGATTCCGAAGGGAAGCCCAAGTTCCACGCGGATGGCAAGCCCATCATGGCCGAAGGCTTCAACCCGGTCTTCATGATGGCCGACTCCGGCGCCAGAGGGTCCAAGGACCAGATGCGGCAGTTGGCTGGCATGCGCGGCCTGATGGCCAAGCCGTCCGGCGAGATTATCGAAACGCCCATCACCGCCAACTTTCGCGAGGGGCTGTCGGTGCTCCAGTACTTCATCTCCACCCACGGCGCCCGAAAGGGGCTGGCCGACACCGCCCTCAAGACCGCCAACTCCGGCTATCTGACCCGGCGTTTGGCCGACGTGGCCCAGGACTGCGTGGTCATGGAGGACGACTGCGGCACGCCGCGCGGGGTCGGGGTGGAGGCGCTGATGGAGGGGGGCGAGATCATCCAGCGGCTGGACGAGCGGATTTTGGGCCGGATCGTGGCCGAAGAGGACATCCGCGACCCCTTCACCGACGAGTTGATCGCCCGGGTGGGCGAGGAAATCGACGAGGGGGTGGTCCGGCGCATCGACGAGGCCGGTCTGACCAAGGTCAAAATCCGGTCGGTGCTCGCCTGCGAAACCAAGCAGGGGGTCTGCTCCAAGTGCTACGGCCGGGACCTGGCCCACGGCCGGGTTGTGGAGGTCGGGCAGGCGGTGGGCATTCTGGCCGCCCAGTCCATCGGCGAGCCGGGCACCCAGCTTACCATGCGGACCTTTCACATCGGCGGCACCGCCAGCCGACGGGTGGAGCAGGCCGACATCCGGGCTCGCACCGAGGGCACCGTCCGCTACGACGAAGGACTGCGTGTGGTGCAGAACGCCGAAGGCGAACAGATCGTGATGGGGCGCCAGGGCGGCGAAGTCCGGATTCTGGGCGACACCGGCCGGGAGCTGGAAAAGTTTCCGGTCATCTACGGCGCCCATTTGCTGGTCCAGGAGGGGCAGCGGGTGGCCCCCGGCGACCTGCTGGCGACTTGGGACCCCTTCACCACGCCGATCATCACCGAGGTGGCCGGCACCGTGAAGTACGGCGACATCGTGCCCGGCAAGACGGTGCAGGAAAAGGTGGATCCGGTGACCGGAAAGTCGAGCCGGACCATCATCGAGTCCAAAAGCACCGACGTCCGACCGCGCATCTCCATCAAGGGGCCTGACGGCAAGACCGCCCGTCTCCCGGACGGCTCGGGCAACGCCCAATATCCGCTGCCGGTGGAAGCGGTGCTCATGCTGGAAGAGGGCGAGGCGGTTCGGGCCGGCGACGTCATCGCCCGTCTGCCCCGGGCCACCACCAAGACCAAGGACATCACCGGCGGTCTGCCCCGGGTGGCCGAGCTGTTCGAGGTCCGCAAGCCCAAGGAGCCCACGGTTTTGTCGCGCATCGACGGCTACATCACCCTGTCCAAGGGTCCCAAGGGCAAGCAGAAGGTCATCGTGACGCCGGTGGACGGCGGGGAGAAGGAGGAGTACCTCATCCCGCGAGGCAAACATGTCAACTTTTACGACGGCGACTATATCCGGGCCGGGGAACCGCTCATCGCGGGCGCGGCCGTGCCCCAGGACATTCTCACCATTCAGGGCGAAGTGGCCTTGGCCCGATATCTGGTGAACGAGGTCCAGGAGGTCTATCGGCTCCAGGGCGTGCGGATCAACGACAAGCACATCGAGGTGATCGTGCGCCAGATGACTCGCCGGGTGAAGATCACCGAAGTGGGGGACACCGACTTTATTCTTGAGGAGCAGGTGGACCGGACCGTTTTCGAGGAGGTCAACGGGCAGGTCAAGGCCAACGGCGGTCGGCCCGCGGCCGCGGAGCCGCTGATCCTGGGCATCACCAAGGCCTCGTTGTCCACCGACAGCTTCATTTCCGCCGCCTCCTTCCAGGAGACCACCAAGGTGCTGACGGAGGCCGCCATCGCCGGGGCCACCGATTACCTGCGGGGGTTGAAGGAGAACGTCATCATGGGGCGGCTGGTGCCCGCGGGCACCGGATTCCCGGGCAGCGACCGGCTGGAGATCGCCCAGGAATGATCCCGCCGGAATGACCGGGCGAGAATCGCCCGGCCCGACCCGGAGAATCGGTTCTTTTTCTCCGGGTCGCGAAAAAAAGGTTGACAAAATTTTCCGGTTGTATATATAAACAACATTTTGCCGTATTGACTATTCAGCCACGGAGGCGAAGGGTTCGTATGCCGACGATCAACCAACTGGTGCGGAAGGGAAGAAAGCGCGTGGTGCACAAGTCCAACACGCCGGCGCTTAAGGGAGGACCGCAAAAACGGGGCGTGTGCACCCGCGTGTACACCTCGACGCCGAAAAAGCCGAACTCGGCCCTCCGGAAGGTGGCCCGCGTCCGGCTGACCACCGGCATCGAGGTCACCGCCTACATTCCGGGCATCGGTCACAACCTGCAGGAGCACTCGGTGGTGCTTGTGCGGGGCGGCCGCGTGAAAGACCTGCCGGGCGTACGCTACCACATTGTGCGGGGCACGCTGGATACCCTGGGCGTTCAAGACCGGCGTCAGGGGCGTTCCAAATACGGCGCCAAGAAACCCAAGTAAACCGACGACGGTGAAACCATGCCAAGAAGAAGAGAAGTACCCGAACGGCCTACGACGCCGGATCCGAAATACGACAGCAAGCTGGTGGCCCGGTTCATCAAGTCGATCATGCGGGACGGCAAGAAAAGCACGGCGGAGCGGATTCTGTACGACGCCCTGGACATCATCGGGGACAAATCCAAGGAGGCTCCGCTGAAGGTTTTCGAGCAGGCCATGGACAACGTTCGGCCGACCATCGAAGTCAAATCCCGGCGGGTGGGCGGCTCCACCTATCAGGTGCCGACGGAGATTCGGCCGGCTCGACGAACCGCGCTGGCCATTCGTTGGATGATCGATTTTTCCCGAAAACGCTCCGAAAAGGGGATGGCCGGCAAGCTGGCGGGCGAACTGCTGGACGCGGCCAACAACCGGGGCTCTTCCGTGAAAAAGCGGGAAGATACCCACAAGATGGCCGAGGCCAACAAGGCTTTCGCCCATTTTCGCTGGTAGCGCCGCCCGGCCCTCGGGGCCGGTGACGGACCAGGTGTGATGACGTGTAGGTGTCAGGCGCAAGGTCTTGATGCCTACTTTTTTGCCTTGCGGTCGCCCGTGGGGGCGCCGCATCCCCGGCGGAACAGGGAGGGACATTTCCAATGGCCAAGCAGAAATTTGAGCGGAAAAAGCCGCATGTGAACGTGGGCACGATTG
>JBKHDD010000129.1:0-14009 GCA_046541515.1 Desulfococcaceae bacterium | reverse complement strand
GGAGCGCCGCCGACTATCTGTCCGAGTTGGAAACCGCGGTTCGGGAACGGCTGGAGAAGGCGGCGGCGTCCGAGGAAGACGCCGAGGACGAGGCGTCCGAAGGTTCTTCCGAGGAGAGCCAAAAGGAGCGCAAGGCCTCCGCCGCCGGTGACGCCCCATCCAACGCGAAATCCGGCGCGGCCGACCACGGCCGGAATGAAGGCGGTTCCGGCGAATCCGCGGAGCATCGGGAATCCGAAGGACCGGAACCCCGCAAAACGGGAGCATCCCCCTCATGAACGAAAACGGCGCGACCGAAAAACTCCGCGACGCCCTCCACGACGGGTTTTCCGCCGTGGACGACGCCCTGTCCCAAAAACGGGACCGTCCCGCCGTCCGACGGGTGGGAACCGTGGCCTTTGCCGGCGGCGGGGTCGCCCGGGTGGAGGGGCTCGCCGGCGTTCGGTACGGCGAGGTGCTGGAATTTCCGGAAGGCGTCCAGGGGCTGGCCTTCGACGTGGACGAGGACGGGGTCGGCGCGGTGCTGCTGGACCCGTCGGACAACCTCCGCGCCGGCGACGAAGTCCGCCGCACCGACCGGGTGCTGGACGTGCCGGTGGGCGACGCCCTGGTGGGCCGAGTGGTGGACCCCATGGCCCGGCCCATGGACGGACGCGGCCCCATCTCCACCCGGGAACGCCGCCCCATCGATCGGCCCGCCCCGGAAATTATGGATCGAGCCCCGGTCGCCGTTCCGCTTCAGACCGGCCTCAAGGTGGTGGACGCCCTGATCCCCGTGGGCCGGGGTCAGCGGGAGCTGATTTTGGGCGACCGGCAGACCGGGAAGACCGCCGTGGCGCTGGACACGTTTCTGAACCAGCGGGACACCGACGTGCTGTGCATCTACTGCGGCGTGGGCAAGCGAAGCGCCGCCATGGCCCGGGTCATCGCCACCCTGCGGGACCACGGCGCCATGGATTCCGCCATCGTGATGGTGACCACGGAGGAAGACCCGCCCGGACGCCAGTACGCCGCCGCCTACGCCGCCACCTCCATGGCCGAACATTTCATGGAACAGGGACGGGACGTGCTCATCGTCTACGACGACCTGACCCGCCACGCCCGGGCCTACCGGGAGCTGTCCCTGCTGCTGCGCCGGCCGCCGGGGCGGGAAGCCTTTCCCGGCGACATCTTCTACATCCACTCCCGGCTGTTGGAGCGTTCCACCCATCTCCGCGAAGAACTCGGCGGCGGCTCCCTGACCGCGCTGCCGGTGGTGGAAACCGAGGCCCAGAATCTCTCGGCCTACATCCCCACCAACCTGATCTCCATCACCGACGGGCAGATTTATCTCTCCCCGGACCTGTTCCGGAAGGGCCAGCTTCCGGCGGTGGACGTGGGGGAATCGGTCTCCCGGGTGGGCGGCAACGCCCAGCTTCCGGCCTACCGACGGGTGGCCGGCGATCTGCGGCTGGCCTTCTCCCAGTTCGAGGAGCTGGAAGCCTTCGCCCGCTTCGGCACCCGGCTGGACGAAGAGACCCGCCAGATCCTTCGCCGGGGCCGCCGGGTGCGGGAAGTGCTCAAACAGCCCCAATACCAGCCCCGGGCCGCCGCCGAGCAGGTGGTGGTCCTGCTGGCCGTGAACGAGGGGCTCTTCGACGAGTTGCCGCCGGAGAAGGTCGCCGAAGCGACGGCGGCCATCCGCGAAACCGTTCTCCCGGATCATCCAGACGTCGCCGAGCGCATCGCGGGCGGCGAAAAACTCTCCGACGAAGACGCGGAGGCGCTGGTGGAGGCGGCGCGGAAGGTGATCGAGGAAAAATTCAAGGCGGACGATTCGAACGAGGAATCCTGACCGTGGAAACCCTCCAAAGCCTCCAAGGAAAAATCGAAAGCACCGAAGACCTGCATTCGGTGGTCCGCACCATGAAATCCCTGGCGGCCGTCACCATTCGCCAGTTCGAGGAGGCCGCCGAGGCGGTGGAGAGCTATTCCCGCACGGTGGAGATGGGGCTGCGCATCGCGCTGCGGGAGGGGCCGGATACCCGGCTGCTGGCTCGGATCGCCGAAGGCCGGCGGGCGGGCGCGGTGGTCTTCGGGACCGACCAGGGCATGTGCGGCGCCATCAACGAGACGGTGGTGAATCTGGTCGGAGACGCGCTGCGGGATTTCGACGGCCACATCCATCGGCTGGTCGCCGTGGGCGAGCGGGCCGCGGGCCGGCTGGAAGAGGAGGGAAACGCCCCCGACGCGGTGCTGGCGGCGCCGGGTTCCGTTTCCGGCGTGGGCCGGGTGGTGCAGGAACTGCTGTTTCATCTGGAGACCTGGGAATCCGGAGGGGCGGTGGATCACGTCTTTTTATTCTACAACCGAAGCCGCGGCGGGGCGAGCTATGAACCCCGATCCGTCCATTTGCTGCCGCTGGACCGGGACTGGTTGGACCGGCTGCGCCGGCGCCCCTGGGAGGGGCGGCGTCTACCGATGGTTTCCGGGCCGCCGGGCGAGACCTTTTCCGCCCTTGTGCGGGAGTATCTTTTCGCCACCCTTTTCCGCGCCCTGGCCGACGCGCTGGCGGCGGAAAACGCCAGCCGACTGGCGGCCATGCAGGGGGCGGAGGGCAAGGTGGCCGAACGGCTGGAGGACCTCCGGCGGGAATACCACCGTCACCGCCAGCAAGCCATCACCGAAGAGTTGCTGGACATCGCGGCGGGATTCGAGGCGCTGCGGGAATCGTAACCCCCATCCCGAAGACCAAGACGGACGCCTCGAAGAAACCCGGAAATTCCAGCCCCGCCGAAAAACCCGTCTTCCCCGAAATTCCCTCGCAAACACCGATTTTTAAACGAAAAGAAAGCCGCGGGAAGGACGAAACCGCTTCCCGAATCGCGCGGCATCGTTCCCGGCGGGGGCAATCCACGCCCAAACGGTGGACTTCCGCGCGATTCCGGTTCATATTGAGGGGGAAAGACGGGTGAAAACGGAAGGTCCATGACAATGGATTCCGGCGTCCGCCGATGCCCCGGCCGGGGATCAGGCCATGGCCAGGGAGAAGAGGAGATTGTCGGGGGCGAGGATGGTCCAGAGCAACAACCCAAAAAGGACGGCGACCATTATGGAAAGAGCGATCAGCGTGCGGCCCGGAAAGATTTCGCTTTCCGTCCGAATGCCCTCCGACTCCGGGGAAACTTCCGCGACGGACTCTTGAGGACCGTTTTTCACGGATTCCACGGGGACAATGGAATTAGACATGCGCACCCTCCTATTTCGAAACGCTTTTGGTTCCTTCGGATAATCGGTGATCATGTTTGAACACGCAAAACGTCGGGCAAAGCCACGCCGTTGCCGAGAAACGGAAAAGGGCGCGACGGGCCGGAGAGGTTCTCCTGTCAAGAGAATTTTGGCGGGTCCAAGCTTGAGACGGAATGAAAGGGAATGCGTTGATTGAACGTATATGTAATGGAAGCGCCCGGACCGGCCAATGGGGTATTCACCCCATTTTGGCCGGGGAGAGAACCTGCGAAATCTGGGAAGCCGCGCCATGAACGAACCGATCGGCCATCTCCGCGCCGTGTCCGAAACCGCGGCCGGACTGACGGCCGTCGCGGGCAACGCCCGGGTGGAAGTCTTCCTCTATGGCCCGGACACGGTTCGGATTTCCATCCGTCGGCCCGACGCGTCGCCGGAGCCCGTTTCCTACGCCGCGGTCGCCGAGCCTTCGCGCGGCGACGCGGCCATGGATTTGGAATCCGACCCGATCTCGCTGACCACCGATCGTTTTCGACTGGAAATGGACCGAAATCCGATCCGATTCCGACTGAAAACCTTGGACGGCCGGCTGATCAACGCCGACGATCCCGCCTTCGGCGCCTCCTGGATCGGGGAAGAGGTCACCACATACAAACGGCTTATGCGGGGCGAACGGTTTCTGGGCCTGGGCGAAAAAACCGGCGATCTGGACCGCGCCGGCTCCGCCTACGAAAACTGGAACACCGATTCCTTCGCCTACCCCGCCGAGGGCGGCCAGCCGCTCTACGCCTCCATTCCGTTTTTCATCGGCGTCCACTCCGGCCTGGTCTACGGCCTGTTTCTGGACAACCCCCACCGCACCCGGTTCAATTTCGGGGCCGCCAACCACCGGTTCGCCAGTTTTTCGGCGGAAGCCGGGGCCATGGACTACTACCTGTTCCATGGGGACACCGTGGCGGACATTCTGCGGGCCTACACCCGGCTGACCGGCCGCACGCCGCTGCCGCCGCTGTGGAGTCTGGGCTTTCAGCAATGCCGGTACAGCTATTTCCCCGATTCCGAGGTGTTGCGGATCGCCCGCACCTTTCGCGAAAAGAAAATCCCGGCCGACGTGATCTACCTCGACATCCATTACATGGACCGGTACAAGGTCTTCACCTGGGACCCGGAACGGTTCCCCGACCCGGCCGGTCTGACCCGAAGCCTGCGGGAGCTGGGGTTCCGAACCGTGGCCATTCTGGACCCGGGGGTGAAGACCGAGCCGGGATACGCCGTCTTCGAGGACGGCAAGCGGAACGACGTCTTTTTGCGGTTCCCGGACGGAGAGCGGTGGACCGCCGACGTCTGGCCGGGCCGTTGCCATTTCCCCGACTTCACGAAACCGGCGGCCCGGCGCTGGTGGGCCGACCGGGTGGCGGCCATGGCCCGTCAGGGCGTGGAGGGCTTCTGGACCGACATGAACGAGCCGGCGGCCTGGGGCCGGGACGTGCCCAATCTGATCGTCTTTGATTACGAGGGCCAGGGGGCCACCCATCGAAAGGCTCGCAACGTCTACGGCATGCAGATGGCGCGGGCCACCCGGAAAGGGGCGGAATCGGCCCGGGCGGGCCGACGGACCTTTGTGCTGAGCCGCGCCGGATATGCGGGGGTGCAGCGCCATGCCGCCCTCTGGACCGGCGACAACATCTCCTCGGACGACCACCTGATGGCCGGGGTTCGGCTGGTCAACAGCCTGGGACTTTCCGGCGTCGCCTTCGCCGGGATGGACATCGGCGGCTTCGCGGGCGAGGCGTCCCCCGATCTCTTCGCCCGCTGGATCAGCATCGGCGCGCTGACGCCGCTGTGCCGGGCCCATACGATGGTCGACAGCCGGTCTGCGGAGCCCTGGGCCTTTGGGGAGCGGGTGGAGGCCGTCGCCCGGAATTACCTGAACCTCCGCTACCGGCTGCTGCCCTATCTGTACGCCGCCTTCGAAACCGCCAGTCGAACCGGGACGCCGGTGGTTCGCCCCCTGGCTTTCGAATTCCCCCACGATCCCCTGGCCTACGCCCCGGCCTATCAAACCCAGTTTTTCCTGGGGGACCATCTGCTGGCGGTTCCGGTTCGGTCGGACGAGCGAATCGCCCGGGTCTATCTCCCCGAGGGGCTCTGGTACGATTTCTACACCGACGAGACGATCGGCGGCCCGTGCGAACGATACGCCGAAGCCCCGCCGGAGCGGCTGCCCCTTTTCGTTCGGGCCGGCGGCGTCCTGCCCATGACGCCGCCCCGGACGCACACCGGCGCGGCGCCCCCGGGTCCCCTGCGCTTTCATCTCTACCCCGTCCCGCCCGGCGATCCCGCCGTCGCCTCCACCGTCTACGAAGACGACGGCGATTCCCTGGCCTATCGGGACGGCCTCTTCCTGCGGCGCGAACTGATCTTGGCGCCGGGCCGATTTCGCTGGTCCCGGGCCCAGGGCCGCCACCCTTCCAGCCACAAGACCGCGGAACTGGTCTTCCACGGCAGGGAGCCCTCGGACCTGGCAAACCTGACCGTGGACGGCGCGTCCGTCCGCCCCCATTCCGGCCGCATCCGTCACCTGGAGCCGCTGAACCGAGACGACGATCCCTACGGCGAGGTCCAGGCCGCCATTTTACGGGTTCCCTATGGAACGGAACCCTGCCGCGTGGACTGGATCGGGGCGGGGTTTTCCTTCTCATGATCTTGCCTTCTTCCCCGGCCCGGAGGCGCCGAAACGGCGACGCGCCGCGCCCCTTCCGGCGGAGTCTCCTGCCCCGGCTGGTGGCCGCGATCCTGCTCGTCAGCGGCGCGGCCACGCTTTTGGCCACCGGCATCCAGCTGTGGATCGAATACCGGGAAGACGTGGCGGGAATCCACAAGGACATCGACGTCGTCCGCCGCAGTTACGTGGAGCCCATCACCACGGCGATCTGGCTGTTCAACCAGGAGTTGTTGCAGCAACACCTCAACGGCATCGTTCAGATACAGGACATCTCCTTCATCCAGGTCCGGGACGAGAACGGCCCCGTCGCTTCGGCCGGCGAGCCGGCGGCGAAGGGCCGGACCATCACCGCCGAGCTTCCCTTGGCGTTCCCCCACGAGGGCGGAATTCGACATTTGGGCCAACTTCGGGTGGAAGCCGACCTGCGCGGGGTCCACGACCGGCTGCGGCGGCGGGTGCTGGTGGTGCTGGCCACCCAGGGCGTCAAAACGCTGGTCGTATCCGCCTTCCTGTTTCTGCTGTTCCACCTGCTGGTAACCCGACATCTGCGGGCCATCGCCGACTATCTGGGCGGGGTGGACGCCTCCCGCCCCTTCGAACCGCTCCGCCTGAACCGGGGGCCGGTGGAGCGGACGCCGGGTGACGAGTTCGACCGGTTGGTGGAATCCCTCAACACCATGCTCTGGCTGCTGGGCCTGCGACGGGCGGACCTGGAAAAACGGGTGGCGGCCCGCACGGGGGAGCTGGACCGGGCCAACCGGTCGCTGCGGGAAAAGATCGAGACCCTGGAACGGATGGAGGCCGCTCTGCGGGAAAGCGAGGAACGGTTCGTCGCCTTCATGGCCAACACCCCGACGCTGACCTTCATCAAGGACGGCATGGGCCGCCATTTGTTCGTCAACCGGTTTTTTGAAGAACGCTACGGCCTGACCCGAACCGAGTGGAAGAACCAAACCGATTTCGCCCTCCTGCCCCTCCACACCGCCCTGAGCATTCGCCGAAACGACCTGCGCGTGATTCGGGAAGGCCGACCGCTGGACTTTGAAGAGACCTTTGTGCGACCCAACGGGACCCGGGAGTTCTGGGTGTCCTATAAATTTCCCATTCCGGCCCCGGACGGCCAGCGCCTGTTGGGCGGCATCGCCATCGACTTTACGGAAAAGCGGTTGATGGAAATCGAGCTGATGCACGCCCGCAAACGGGAGACGATGGAAGTGCTGGCCGGCGGGCTGGCCCACGATTTCAACAATTTGTTGACGGTGATTCTGGGGAATATCGGCCTGGTGAAGGGCGAAATGGACCCGGGCCGGAACGATTACCACTTCCTGGACGAAGCGGAGAGGGCCTGCCTGCGGTCCCAGCGGCTGACCGACATGCTGATCACCTTCGCCAAGGGCGGTCAGCCGTCCCGGCTGCCCGGCGACATCGGCGCGGTGGTCCGGGAGGCGGTGTTCGCCGCCGCGGCCGGAAGCGCGGTTCGCGTGGAATTGGATCTGCCCAAAGACCTGTGGAGGGTGGAATTCGATCCCGAGGCCATGCGGGAGGTGTTCTCCCGCCTGGCGGTCAACGCCCGGGAGGCCATGCCCCGGGGCGGCGTGTTGCGGGTGACCGGCAAGAACCTGGACGCCTGCGACGCGGAACCCGCCCCGGCCTTCCGCCTCCCGACCGGCCCCTGCGTGGCCCTCTGCTTTTCCGACACGGGCCGGGGAATCTCCCCGGAGCAGATCGATCTGGTGTTCGATCCCTATTTTTCCACCAAAGATCGGGGCGGCGAGCGTGGCATGGGCATGGGGCTGGCCGTGGTTTCGGCCATCGTCCGCAAGCACGAGGGCCATATCGCGGTAACCTCCACGCCGGGTCGGGGAACCACCTTTCATCTCCATCTGCCCGCCGCGGGCGAGAAAAGCGGCCCTTTGGCCCCCCTTTCTCGAACGGTTTCCCCCGCGCGGGCCGGTCGCCGGGTTCTGGTGATGGACGACGAGGAAATGGTGCGAAAAATGCTGGTGGAGATGCTTTCGCGCCTGGGGTTCGATACCGAATCCACTGAAAACGGCGCGGAGGCGGTGGCCGCCTACCAGGAGGCCCTGAACGCCCAAAACCCCTTCGCCGTGGTCATTCTGGACCTGACCGTTCGCGGCGGCCCGGGCGGACTGGCGGCGATTTCCAAGTTGCGCGAGATCGACCCGGAGGTGGCGGCGGTGGTCTCCAGCGGCTATTCGGACGACCCCGCCATGGCCAACCCGCAAAGCCACGGCTTCCGCGCCGGCATCCCCAAGCCGTACACCATGGAAAAATTGCGGGGGGTGTTGGAGGGGCTGGTGGGGGTGGATTCCGCGCCGACGCCCTAATCCCTCCGCCCCTTTGACACCAGCCCCACTTGCAACCCAAACGGCGCGGCCAGTTTTTCCAGGGTCTTGAGCGTGGGATTGCCCGCGCCACGCTCCAAATCCATCAACACCCGGGGCGCGACGCCCGCCAGCTTCGCGTATTGGGTCTGGGTCAGGCCGATGGATTTGCGCATCCGGCGCACCGTTTCCGGCAAGTCCGCCATTTCCCCGGCCTCCAGCGACTCGAAAAAGGCGCGGCGGCCGTCCCTGCGGGGTTTCGATTTCATCGGGGCCTCACTTGGCGGGGCGGGCGGCGGCGAGCGACCGGGCGACCGCGTCGATCCGCCGAACCAGCCGCTGGATCAGCCATCCGTCCACGCCGCATTCGTCCATGATGTCCGGAAGCCGCCGAACCGTTTCGGCGAAATCCGCCAGACGGGCGCGGAATGCCGCAGGGTCCATTCCAACGCCTTCCAAAAACTCCGCCACCCGTCCCCATTCCGGCATTCCCCGGTCCTCCGCGCCTCCCCACCGACACGCCCGGGGAATCCCCTGGTCGTCCAGAAACATCGGCGCGAAATCGTACAGGGGGGAAAGCCGAACCGCGCCGTCCCGGGTTTTTCGCAGAGCAGAGTTTCGGGGATGATTGTCGGTGTTGCCCATGGCCACGTTGAGTACATCCCGAAAAACGAACTCCTGGATGTCCGAAGCCGGATCGGAGGAAAAGCGGGCCATCGCGCCGCACAATTCTTCCTGCGGAACCGAAGCGCCGAAAGCCGTGACGCCGGCGGCGGAGGCGAGGCTCTCCAAGCCAAGGCGGCGAACGGCGTTTCCCGCGATTTGGCGGTCGAACCGGGGAACGAAAAGCGCGTCGTTTTCGAATTGAACCGCCTCGCCCACCTGCAAACCGACGGCCCGGGCCACCCGGTAGTAGGCGGCTTCGTTCCGCAGGATGTCCCGGTCCAGGGGTTTCTTTCCCCGGGGAAATTTCACGAGCCAATGCCGCGCGGCCAGTTCGTCCGGCAGGGCGCCGTCCGCGTGCCATCTCTCCCGGCGATCCTGGGTCAGCAAAAATTTCGGGGCCTCGCCCTGGGCGCCGCTGGAACCCGCCACGGGCGCATGGTTGTTCCGGGCATATTCGATGAAATCCGGCCCCCGCTCCAGAATGTCCTCCCGGGGAAACCCCTCGTGATGGAAATCCACCGGAGGGGACGGCGCCGCTTGGGCGATTCGGAGGTTTCCGGGGGGATTGCCTCCACCGGCGAGCAGCAGCGGCCAATCGGCGCCCGGGCCGTCGGGAATGGTCAACTCCCGCAAAAAATTTCCACGATTGGCGCCCGCCGGGAGAATATCCAATAGAAACGCCGGCCAGGAAGACCGTCGATGCAATTCAAAGCTCACCGGATACCGACAGGAAACCGCTTCGATCCCGACGGCGTCGAGGTGGGCTGCGGCGTAATCCACGTCGTAATCCAAAAACCCGGCGCCCTGAATGCCGTTGGCAACCTCGGCCATGGGCATCGGCTCGAAGAAGGCCGCCGTCCGCCACATGCCGTCCAGAAAAATTTGGATTTCGCATTTCATGCCATCATAATGGCCAATTTTTTTGGATTCGGCAAGATTTTTTGCCATTGAGATAGCAAAAGTGGTTTTTCCGGTCGAGAGAAAAGGGGGCGTTGAGTGTTGGGTGTTTGGGTTGGATGAGGCGCATGGACTTCCGGAGGCGTGAAAATTGGGCCTTCGGGGAAGGTTGCCAGGTATGATCGGCAAGGATTGGGCATTTGTTGCGGAGTATACTCGACAACGAAACCGGAATAACCGGCGTTCTGGAAACGGACATCGTCGCGATGGTCCCCCGATTTTCCTTTTCGCTGAAGGCGCAGGAAAAACAGCCCAAAAAAGTCTATTCCATCGACAACGGGCTTCGAAAGGCGACGGCGTTCGTTTTTTCGGGGGACGAGGGCCGGCTGGCGGAAAATCTGGTTTTTCAAGAGCTGAGCCGGGCCGGATTCGAGGTCTTTTACTGGAAAGAAAAGCAGGAGGTGGATTTCATCGCCCGGAAGGAGAGCGAAACCTGGGCCGCGAACGTTTCCTACGGGGATTCATTGCCGGAGCGGGGAATCCGGGGGCTTCGGGAACTGGGGGAATCCAAGCTGAAGGTGGACCGGAAAGTGCTGGTGACCAAAAGTCTGAATGAGCGGCGGGGGGAGGTGGAGTTGGCGCCGTTGTGGACGTGGTTGTTGGGAAGCGGTCTCCGAGAATAGAATCACTTTCCATCCAGGCCCGCGGCAGGCAGGGGGGCTCTTCACGGGCGGCGGCGTCCTCCCGCTCCCATTGAAAGGCCGTTCGTGGCCCCCGAAATCAATCTTGGAAATCCCAGAAATCCTGAAAATCCCAGTTCAAAACCGCCCGATGTTCCGAACTGGGATTCTCGGGATTAACGGGATGGACAGGATGACGCGGAACCCGGCTACGAACGGTAGGGACGCGCAAAAATCCTGGCCATCCCTGAAATCCCGAAAATCCCAGTTCAAACAGCGGAGGGCCGATGGGTTCCGGCGGTAATCTGAACTGGGATTACGGGGGATTATCTGGATTTACAGGATTTCACGGACGCCGTGCCCCAGTGCATGGATGGAAACGGTGGCTTGAATGTCCGTATCCAGCAAGACCGCCGCCGCAGCGTTCATTCCGAAATTCCGTTGCCGAAAAAATCGCCCCGCCTACATGCGTGACGCTCGATTTCCTCCACTTCGGCCTCGCTCAACCCGTCGTACACTTCCGCCGCCAGCGCGAGAATTTCGTCTGGCGTTTCCATTTTTTCCACCACGAGCCGCACCTTTTGCCCCTCGGCAAAATGAAACTTCTCGGGAGAAACCGGACGAAACCCGCCCCGTTCATACACCGCCTCGATGGTTTCCTCGGCCATTGGGGACCTCCTCTCGTTGGAAAACCGGCAATTGAAAACTCCAATCTTTATGCTATATCATGGGAAGACGGCTGTAAACGCGGCCTCGAAGAGCGGAATCCTTGTTGCGGTGAAATCCGTACCCGGCGCTTTTGTTCCAAGAGCGGCGAGTTGTAATCGCCGCCCGAATCGAAATCCCGCTCTGAATCGACGAGTACAACTCGTCGATCCCAGGGCCGGCATGAGCATTTTTGCAAATTGCCCAAGATTCGCGGCCTAGGACGGGGCTGATTCCTGGAAAGCCCGCCGGACGCCATAGCCGGAAAAAAAGTGTACCAGGGGGTGTACCCAATCCCCAAAAGCAAAAAAGCCGTCCGAGGAGCCGGTTGGCTCTCGAACGGCTTTTGCAAAAAGCCCAAGGCTTTGGATTTACTGGCGTCCCCAAGGGGATTTGAACCCCTGTTGCCGGCGTGAAAGGCCGGTGTCCTGGACCAGGCTAGACGATGGGGACGTGATGTCGGCACGAAAGTTGGTGGGCCGTGTTGGGCTCGAACCAACGACTCTCTGCTTAAAAGGCAGATACTCTACCGACTGAGTTAACGGCCCGACAAACAAGACGGCCTTATAGACCGTTCCGATCCGGCTGTCAATAAAAAAATTTACCAATCTTCATGGGCGGCCTTTTTCCGGATAACCGGTTTGGAAGTTCCGGATATTCGCTCAACACCGGGGAAAACCGCCCCTGTCGCCGGAAACCCCGGGAGCTTTTTCCCCCAATTCGCGCCGCCCCCTTCTCCCAGCGGGGCGGGCAAGGACGTTCACGACCATACACACAGCGAATTGCCCGCCTCGCCGACTTTACCGGCCGGGTACAACTCGTCTTTCCCGGAGACCCTGCCCATCGCCCTATTTCCGCCAGAACTCCGGCGCCAGAAAAATAATCACCGTATAAATTTCCAGCCGGCCCAAGAGCATGCACCAGATCAGCAGCCACTTGCCCGGCACCGGAATGTGGGCGAAATTTTCGACGGGCCCCACCGTCCCGAAACCGGGACCGATGTTGCCGATGCAGGCGGCCACCGCCCCGAAGGCCGTCACGAAGTCCACGCCGGTGGCCGCCAGCAGCACTGCGGAAATGGCGAAGAGCCCCATAAACAGCGCCAAAAACCCCAGTACGCTGCGCATCACCTCCTCGGGCACCGGCTTTCCGCCCATCTTGACGTGGGACACCGCCCGGGGATGGATCATGGAAAAGACCTCCTTGTAGCAATACTTGAAGGCCAGCATGATCCGCAGACATTTCATCCCGCCGCCGGTGGAGCCCGCCGACCCGCCGATGAACATGCAAAGGAACAGAATCGACTGGCTCATCCCCGGCCATTGTTCGTAATCGGCCGTGGCGTAGCCGGTGGTGGTCAAAATCGAAGATATCTGAAAAGAAGCGTACCGGAAGGCCGAAACAAACGAATCGTAAATGCCGCCCACCCAAAGATCGACCGTCGTCAGCGCCGTCAACCCCGCGAACAGTCCCAGAAAAAAGCGGCACTCCGCGTCCCGCCAGAAGGCCAGGGTCTGGCCCCGCAGCATCTGATAGTGCAGAGTGAAATTGATGCCGGCCAGCAGCATGAAGACCACGAACACGCCGTCCAGATAGGCGCTGCCGTATCCCGCGACGGAGGCGTTGTTCGTGGAAAAGCCGCCCGTGGGCATGGTGGTGAAGGCGTGGCAAAGGGCCTCGTACAGGCTCATTCCGCCGAAGAGCAGCAACACCACCTCCACCGCCGAAATCCCGGCGTAGACCTTCCACAAAATCATCGCGGTGTCTCGGATGCGCGGCTTCAGTTTGTCCGGCACGGGGCTGGGCACTTCGGCCTTGTAGAGCTGCATTCCGCCCACGCCCAAAAACGGCAGAATGGCCAAGGACAGCACGATGATGCCCATGCCGCCCAGCCACTGGATGAAGCTGCGCCAGAAGAGGAGCGCCTTGGAGACCGATTCGATGTCGGCGAGGATGGAGGAACCGGTGGTGGTAAAGCCGGAAACCGATTCGAACACCGCGTCGGTAAAGCCGCCAAATTGCCCGCTGAGCCAGAAAGGCAGCGCCCCAAAGAGCCCCACCCCGATCCAGCCCAGGGCCACGATGGCCATGCCCTCCCGGGGGCCGATGGCGTTGTCGTTTCCGGATCGGTCCCGCAAAGCCAGGGAGAGAACGCCGCCGCAGGCCACGCTGAGACCGGCGGAGACGGCGAAAATCCCGGCGGTGCCGTCCTGGTAGATCACCGCCACCAGCAGCGGAAGCGCCATGGCCAGGCCGGAAAAGGCCACCAGCAGCCCCACCACGTACAGCGGGTAGCGCCAGTGCATTTAGAAGAACTCCAGCTTCACGGCCAGAATTTTCTCCACCTTGGGGATGGCCTCCCGCCGGGCGAAAATCACGATCCGGTCGCCGGGCCGGATGACGCTGTCGCCGGAAGGAATGATCACGTCCTCGCCCCGCAGCAGGGCCGTGACCAGGCTGCCCTTGGGAAATTGAATCGTCTTGAGCGGCTTGCCCACGATGTCCGAGGTCTCCATGGCTTCGGCCTCGATCACCTCGGCCGCCTCGCCCTTGATGGAGACCGCCGACAGCACCTTGCCCCGCCGGATGTGCTGAAGAATGGTGTTGATGGCCGACAGCCGCGGGTCCACCACCTGTTCGATGCCGATGGCCATCATCAGCGGAAAATAGCTGAACTTGCTGATTTTGGTGATGGTCTTTCGGGCGCCCATCCGCTTGGCCAGCAACGAGGCCAGAATATTGGTCTCCTCGTCGTTGGTCAGGGTC
>JBKHDD010000128.1:0-14075 GCA_046541515.1 Desulfococcaceae bacterium | reverse complement strand
CCGCCGCCTTCGGGGTTTTTTTCTGGGTGTTGCTGCTGGCGCTGGCCATCGCCATTATCATGCGCTACCTGTTCTGATTCATTGCCGATTTCCAACCGGTGACGATCCGGGACGATTCATCCATCGTCCCACTTTTTACCGGAACCCATGCCAAGGGCGTTCGCGCCCCCGAGACCGACGGAAAGAAACCGGCCGGCCCCGAAAAACCGGCCGGATCACGCCTTTCCGTCGGTTTCCTTTTGAATTCGTAAACTGGAGGCAATCAACATGATGAAGATCGCCATTAACGGTCTGGGCCGCATCGGCCGGGCCGTGCTCAAGCAGGTCATCGAACGGCCCGAGATGGAACTGCTGGCCGTCAACGAACTGAACCCGGCGGACAACATCGCCTATCTGCTCAAATACGACAGCGTCTACGGCCGCTACGACAAATCGGTGAACGTGGACGAGCAGGGCCGCCTGGTGGTGAACGGGAAACCGTTCCGAACCACACAGGAAAAAGACCCGGCCGCCTTGGACTGGAAATCGCTGGACATTGATCTGGTCTTCGAATGCACGGGCGTTTTTCGGAAGAAACCGGATTTGGAAAAACACTTGGAGGCCGGCGCCCGGCACGTTCTTCTCTCCGCGCCGGAAAAAACCGGCGAGGTGCCCATGATCGTCCACGGCGTCAACAAGCTGGAATCGCCGTCCACCATGCTCTCCACCGCCAGCTGCACCACCAACTGCATCGCGCCGGTGGCGGAGGTGATGTCCCGGCGGGTCGGCGTGGTGAAGGCGGCCATGACCACCATCCACGCCTACACCGCCAGCCAGTCGGTCATCGACGGCCCCAAAAAGAAATGGCGTCGGGGCCGGGCCGCGGCGGTCAATTTCGTGCCGACCACCACCGGCGCGGCCGAGGCCACCACGAAAATTCTTCCGGATCTGGCCGGCCGATTCGACGGCGCGGCGGTGCGCGGCCCGGTGCCGTCCGGCTCGCTCACGGACATCACCTTCCTGGTCAACCGATCCACCAGCGTCGAAGAAATCAACGGAATTTTCGAGGAAGAGGCGAACGGCGACCGCTATCGGGGCATTCTGGGCGTCAGCCACGATCCCCTGGTTTCCTCGGACATCATCGGAGATTCCCGGGCGTCCGTGGTCGATCTCAACACCACCCAGGTGATCGACGGCGACCTGGTGAAGCTCATGAGCTGGTACGACAACGAATGGGGCTACGCCAGCCAGATGGTCCGGGAGGCCGGCCACATGCTGGAGGGCAAGGTCTGAGGGTCCGCCGGCCGGAGAAGGCGCGTCCACGTCAACCTTCGGGCGCGCCTTCTTGCTCCGCCCCCAGCCAGGCCGCGCCGAACACGCCGGCGGCGTCGCCCAGCTCGGCCTGGAGAATCGGCGTTCGGGCGTCGGAGCGATAGGCCCAGGCCCGAACCCGCTCCGCCCCGGCGTTGTAGAGTTCCGGTATTGCCGAAAGCCCGCCGCCGACCACCACGGCGTCGGGGTCGAAGACCGAAATCATCCCGCCCAGGCTTCGCCCGAAATCCTCCAAAAATTGCTCGAACACCGCAACCGCGTCCGATTCCCCGGCCCGGAAGCCGGTCACGATTTCTTCCATGGACGCCTCCCGCCCGAAGCGCCGCCGGAACGTCCGCTCCACGCCGGCGCCGCCGATCCGGGTTTCAATGCAGCCCCGTTTTCCGCAGCCGCACCGGGGGCCGTCCGGGTCGATGGAAATGTGGCCCCATTCCCCGGCGAATCCGTTCGCGCCGGACCAAATATTTCCATGAACGGACAGCGCCCCGCCGCAGCCCGTGCCCAGCACCACGCCGAACACCACGCCGAAGCCCCGGCCCGCGCCGTTTCGGCATTCCGCCCGCAAAAAGCAGTTGGCGTCGTTGTCCAGCCGCACCGACATCCCCAGCGCCCGGGAGAGGTCTTCCCCCAGCCTCCGGTCGTTCAGCATGGAAAGGTTGGGCGTAAAGACGCGTCCGCTCGAACGATGGATCATGCCGGGAATGCCCATGCCCACGGTCGTTCCGGCTTCGTCGGCTTCCTTCCGGTCGCCCTCCGGAATCGCGTCGGCGGCGGCTTGGATTGCGTCGCGGAGCGTGCGAACTACGGATTCGTAATCTTCGTCCCGGGGCGTGCGCGCCCGGTTGCGGTAGCGCTCGCGGTCGGACGGGTCCAACAGAATCACCTCGGCCTTGGTCCCGCCGAGATCCACGCCGATTTTCCAGGGGTCGGTTTGCATGGGGAATGATCCAATGATGGGGGAAAGGGAGAAACGTCAAAAAAATTCCCCGGCCGGAAAAACAACTCGACCGAGGAATGACTTCGCTCAAAATTACGCCGCTTCGGGCTGGGCCCTCGCCTCTTCGTCGGCCTCGTCGTCCGCGTCCGAAGACGATTCGCCCGTGTCCAGCAGCTTGGCGTTGATGGCCACGATCACCGTGGACAGCGACATGACCAACGCCCCCACCGCCGGCGGCAGCAGGAATTCCCAGACCGGATAGAGCACGCCGGCGGCCAGTGGAATGGCCAAGGCGTTGTATCCGGCGGCCCACCAGAGGTTCTGCACCGTCTTCCGGTGGGTGGCCCGGGAAAGGGAAATGGCTTCCACCACGTCCCGGGGATCGGAGCGGACCAGGACCACGTCGGCGGTTTCCACCGCCACGTCGGCGCCCGCGCCAATGGCGATCCCCACGTCGGCCGCCGCCAGGGCCGGGGCGTCGTTGACGCCGTCGCCCACCATGGCCACCGTCAGCCCGCGCTCGCGGACCTCGGTCACCTTGTCGGCCTTTTCGTCGGGGAGAACCTCGGCGAAATAGTCGTCCAGCCCCAGTTCGCCGGCCACCCGGGCGGCCACCGATTCGGCGTCGCCGGTGAGCATCATCACCTGAACGCCCATCTCCCGCAACCGGTCCACGGCCTCGCGTGAGGCGTCCCGGATCACGTCGGCCAGGGCGATGGCCCCGGCGGGGGCTTCATCCACCAAGACAAAGACCAGGGTTTTCCCGGCCTCCCGCAGTTCGGAGACCTGCTCGTTTTCCATCGAGATGTCGTTTTCCCGCAGATAGCCGGGGCTCACCACGGTGACGGCCGTTCCGTCCACCGAGGCGGTCGCGCCCTTGCCGGAAATGGCCTCGAAGTCCTCGGAATCGGTCAGCTCGATCTCCCGCTCCCGGGCCGCGTCCACGATCCCGGCGCCGATGGGATGTTCCGAGCGCCGTTCCAGGCTGCCGGCCAGACGAAGCACTTCGTTCTCCTCCCGGTCGCCCAGGGTCACCACGTCGGTCACCGCAAAGCGACCTTCGGTGAGGGTGCCGGTTTTGTCGAAGACCACGGCGTCCAGGTTCCGGGCCATTTCGAACGCGATCCGGTCCCGGATGAGCAGCCCCCGTTTCGCGCCCAGGGCCGTGGACACGGCCACCACCAGGGGCACGGCCAGCCCCAGCGCGTGGGGGCAGGTGATGACCATCACGGTCACGGCCCGCTCCAGGGCGAAAACGAATTCCCGCCCGGCGTAAAACCATGCGGCCAGGGTGCTTGCGCCGGATGCGATGGCGATGATCGTCAGCCACAAGGCGGCCCGGTTGGCGGTGTCCTGGGCCCGGGATTTGGACTCCTGGGCCTTTTCCACCATGTCCATCACCTGGGAGAGATAGGTGTCCTCCCCGGTCCGGTCCACCCGCATGACGAAGCTCGATTCGCCGTTGACGGCCCCGCCGATCACTTCGTCCCCCTCGCCCTTTTCCACCCGGCCGCTTTCCCCGGTGAGCATGGCCTCGTTGATTTGGGTGCGGCCTTCGACGATCACGCCGTCGGTGGGCGCCTTTTCCCCGGGCTTCACCACCACTTCGTCGCCCTTTTTCAGCTCGGAAACCGGCACGTCCTCGGTGCCGCCGCCTTCCGCGCGTCGATGGGCGTTGTCGGGCATCAGCTTGGCCAGCTCGGTCATGGCGTTGGACGCGCCCATCACCGACTTCATCTCAATCCAGTGGCCCAGCAGCATGATGTCGATCAGGGTGGCCAGCTCCCAGAAAAACACCTTGCCGGAAAGCCCCAGCACCACGGCGGCGCTGTAGCCGTAGGCCACGATCACCGCCAGCCCGATCAGGGTCATCATGCCGGGTTCGCCCTGGCGCAATTCGTCCCACAGCCCGGTTAAAAAGGGCCAGCCGCCGTAAAAGAAAACGGCGGTGGAAAGCGCCAACTGAACGTATCCGTCGTAGGGGAAGGTCCACTCCACGCCAACCAGGTCTTGAATCAGCGGCGCGAGGACCAGAATGGGAAGGGTGAGAACGAGGGAAATCCAGAACCGGCGGCGGAAGTCGGCCACCATCTGGGCGTGATGGTCGTGGTGATCGCCGTGACCGTCGTCGTCGCCGGAATGGCCGTGTCCCTCGGATTCCGAGGCCGAAGACCCGGAGGAATGGCCGGATTGGGATTCCGATTCGGACGCCGCGGCGGACGGGTTGGACGCGGCGTCGGATGACGGGTCGGAGTCGCCGTCCGGTGGATCTTGGCCCCCGGCGTTCGGTTCACGGGCGGGCCCTTTGGATTGGTTTGCGCTTTCTTCTTCCGAATGATTTCGTTTTTTTTCGTCTTTATCCGGTGTGAAAGCAATCACCTCCTACGGGTTTGGGGTTCGAATCGGCCCCGCCCCGGCGCTCCGTCGGGGCGGGCGGGGGATTTCGGCGCGACCGCCGGCGTCGAGGGTCGGAGACAACGCCGTCCCGGTCTCCGCGGGCCGATCTTCCGATTATTCCTTCTTTTTCTCCCGGGACGGCGGCGCCATAAATTCCGGGCCCACCGGATCGGTGACGGTTTCCTCCAAAATCCGGTCCACCTCGGCCATGCCCTCGGCGTCGATGGACCAGTCGAAGACCTCGGAAACCGGGTCCATCTGATCCGGCCGGCGACCGCCCCACAGGGCGATTTCCACCTTCCGATCCAGCACCCAGCGCACCGCGAAGGGCAGCAAATCCTTGTCGTACCGTTCCCGGGCCAGCTCGGCGATCTTGTCCGCCGCCGCCAGATATTGACCGAAGCGGGCGCCCTGGAACTTGGGATCGTACCGGCGGAGATCGTCGCCGACAAATTCCCGGTCCCGGGACATCTTGCCGGACAGCAAGCCGCGACAAAGGGCGCCGTAGGTCATCAGGGCGATCTTGTCCTTTTGGCAATAGGGCATCACGTCCGACTCGATTTCCCGTTCGAAAATATTGTAGGGCGGCTGGCAGGCGTTGAGGCGGGCCTTCTTCCGGAAGGCGTCCATCTGTTCGGGCGAATAATTGCTGACGCCGACCGCCCGGATTTTTCCGTCCATCACCAGTTCGTTCATCATCCAGCCGGTCTCTTCGAACGGAACCAGTGGATCGGGCCAATGGATGTAGTAGAGATCGATGTAGTCGGTGCGGAGGCGCCGAAGGGAATCCTCGATCTCCTTTTTGATCCGCTCCTGGGTGGAATTTCGGTAGACCCCTCCCGATTCGGTCCATTCCAGCGCCACCTTGGTGGAGATGAACACTTCGTCCCGGGACGCGGCGGCCTCCTGAATGGCTTTTCCGACGATTTCTTCCGACCGGCCAAAGCCGTACACCGGCGCGGTGTCCACCAGATTGACGCCCTGGTCCAGCGCCGCGTGGATGGTGCGAATCGATTCGGCTTCGTCGGTTCCGCCCCACATCCAGCCGCCGATGGCCCAGGTGCCCAAAGCGACGCGCGAGGATACAATATCGGTTCCGGGGATGGTGGCATATTCCATGGGTGCGGCACTCCTTGATTTCGAGGTTTGCGGAACGGAAAATTTCCGGATGATCAAAACGGCTCCGCCGGCGGTTCCCCGCCGGCGGAGCGCAAAAATATCGCTCTCCCGTTCAAGCGACTTCGTTCGAAAAAAAACCGAAGAACGGGAGGATGGCTTGGACCGTCGGTTTCATTCGCCATTCCGGCGAAAGGGAACGGCGTTTTCCCCAGGCGCGCAACGACGCGCCGGATGGGCGCGGACAAACGGACGTTTTCGGCCGGCCGGGGCTTGAACCCGGCGGACCGGGTCAGCAGCCGAAGGGGTCGGGGTCCTCCCCGCGGCGCCGGTTTTCCCGACGGCAGATCCAGCCCACGGTGCTGATCCACATGTAGCCGTCCGCGTGCCGGCGTCGCCGATCCCGATGCATTCGCCGCTCCGCCCCCAGACCGCATTGCCCTTCCGGAACCGGTTCCCGGCCGAACGAAACCTCGGATTCATGCCGGCTGACCGGCCGATCGCCTCCGCCATGATTCTGAAAATCCTCCATCATGCACCTCTCAATACCGCGCCGTTCCCCGGGAAATCCCCCGTTGAATCGGTCGCCGGCGAGGACGCGCCGCGGACCACCGCGACACGAGTGGTTGGTTTCGGGCGTTGGAATAAAACCGGTCGAAACCGGTTCGCTCCAACGCCCCGCGCCCGAAGGCGACGGTCGCCGCCCGGTGTGGACGAAACGGCGATGGATTTCTCCATGATCCGCTTGCGCGTTGCGCGGCCGAAGAGGTCGTCGGTTTCGGCATTCCACGCGGGAGAAAATTCAGATCAACCCGGCGCCGCAGAGATTCCGTTGGCGAAAGGCGCTGGCGCGGCCGTGCAAATTTGTCGGAAGGTCGGGCTTCGAAGCCGGATGGAAGGCGGATCGAAGCCGGCCGTCTTCCGAAAAAGAGCGAATCTTTACAGATCCGCTTTTTCTTCCAGATACTCCTTCAGGGCGGCCGCATGGCAACCGTTTCCCCGTTTTCCATTGTAGACCAGCGTCACCCGACGGTCGCGGGCCAGTTCCGCCAGCCGGTCGATTTCGTCCACCCGGAAGTCGAGTTCCCGGAAATAATTCCGTTTGAACCGCTCCCATTTATCCGGTTCTCCCTGGTACCAGCGTCGCAGGTCCTGGCTGGGGGCCAACCCTTTCAGCCAGACGTCCACTTGGGCCTGGGACCTTGGAACTTCCTTGGGCCAGGAACGGTCCATCATCACGCGGACGCCGTCCTGTTTTCCCGGTGGCTGGTCGATGGACTTTTTCCATATCTGCATCGTGCACTCCCTTGAGGTAAAAAAGCCAGATTCCCCGGAAAATTCATACGGAACAGAGAGAGCGCCGATGATAAGGGGAACAATGGCAAAAAAGCGTTTGCGGGTAAATAAGTCAAACCCTGTATCTTCGTCCGAAGCCCGTCGCTCCGCGGGCGTCCGGCGACGACCCGGCGGGCGGGAATCGACGGATGAATCGGTGCAGGGCATCCATTTTTCCCCCTTCCGATGTGCGGTTGGCCAAAAGAGCGATTCTCCGGGCCAATTCCGCCGCGAAAAAAACGGAGATTCCGGATGGGTCTCACGGCGGCCCGCTTTCTCCCCCCTTGCACCGGTCGGGGCCCGTGCCAACCCGTCCGAATTCCCTTCTTTTTTCAAAAAATACGGCAACCCGCCAGGGGAAATACCGAGTTGACCGTATTCCGATCCGATCCATCGGCCGGTAGAATTCCGCGCTCAATCCAAGAACCAACCCGCACCCATTTCGGAATTGTCCGCCGAACCGGCGGGCCGCGCCGCGGCCGGGCCGTTGACCGGGCCGTTGAAATGACTTGCCTGATGGTCCAACGGGTGATAATTTTCTAAAATTCAGTTTAGCAACCAAACGAAGGTTTTCCAACCCGAGAGCCCCCTACCCCATGGAAGGAACGAGGGATGAAAAAGAAAACGGTGGTCATCGCCGAAGATCACACCATTTTACGGGAAGGCCTGAGCACGCTTCTGGAAGCCAATGACTTGGACGTGGTGGCGGAGGCCGAAGACGGACTGATGGCCATTCGGAAAGTGGAACAACACCAGCCCGACCTGTTGCTCCTGGATCTTTCCATGCCCAAGATGAACGGCATCGCCGCCATCAAGGACATCAAAAGCCGTTTTCCCGACACCCGAATTCTGGTGCTCACCGTCCACAAATCCGAGGAATACATTCTGGAGACCTTTCGTTCCGGCGCGGACGGATACTGCCTGAAATACGCCAATTACGACGAACTTCAGACCGCGATCCAAAACGTCCTGACCGGCAAAACCTACCTGAGTCCCGACATCTCCGAAAAGGTTCTGGAAGGCTATCTGGAGGGCCGAAAAGAGCTGAAAAGCCAGTCCTCCTGGGAGTCGCTGACCCAGCGGGAAAAGGAGATCCTCAAGCTGATCGGGGAGGGACACACCAACAACGAAATCGCGGACTACCTGTGCATCAGCGTGAAAACCGTGGACAAACACCGGGCCAATCTGATGAAAAAACTGGATATCCACAACGCCGCCCGGCTCACCGCCTTCGCCATCGAAAAGGGACTGGTTACCACCTGATGCGCCATGACATGCCGGAACCCCGCGGATCGGAGGGACCGGATGCCCGAATCCCCGCCCAATAAAACCCAACCCATCCCTCCCGAACGACTGCGGGAACTGAAGGCGCGCGCCCGGGCCATTCTCCTGGAAAAAGGCCCGGTTCCGGAGCGGCTGGAAAGCCGGGATGCCCGGCGGCTCATCCAGGAGCTTCAGATTTATCAGATCGAGCTGGAGATGCAGAACGAAGAGTTGCTCCGCACCCAGGTGCGGCTCCAGACCTCCGCCGAGCTGTACCGGGATTTGTACGATCAGGCGCCGGTGGCCTTCATCAATTTGGATCATGAAGGCGGCATCCTGGACGTGAATCACGCGGCGGTGGACCTTCTGGGCCAGCCCCGGGAGCGGTTGCTCCGCATGAACATCTACACCCTGATTCAGCCCGGCAACCACGACACCTTCTATCGCCATTGCCGGGAGGTCGTCAAAATCCGGCGCAAGCGAACCTGCGAACTCCTGTTTCATCGGATGGACGACACGGTTTTTCCGGCGCGCGTCCACACCGCCGGGGTGCCCGACGAAACCGGGGCCAGTCTTCAATTGCGGATGGCCATTACCGACATTTCCGACCAGAAGGCGGTGGAGGCCGAGCTGGAGGCCCGGGTCCAGGAACGGACGACGGAACTCCAACGGGCCAACGACGCCCTGAAGGGCCAGGTCGAAAACCGGATGCAAATCGAACGGCAGCTTCGGATGGAGCATGCCTTTCGCCGCACCATCGAGGAAACGGTTCCCTCGGGCATTCTGGCCTGCGATCTGTCCGGAGCGCTGATCTACGTAAACCGCTCCTTCTGCGAAATGGTGGGCTGGCCCGCCGGATCGCTGCTGGGCCGGAAACCGCCCTTCCCCTTCTGGCCGGATGGCCAGGGCCGGACCTTCGAGAACCCCCGCCTAAAAATTCTCCGGAATTCGGAACCGCTTCACGGGGTGGAGTTTCAGTTCCAGCGACGGGATGGGACCGTGTTCTGGGGGTTGGTATTCATCACCGACCTGGCGGACGGTTCCGGAAACATTTCCGGGCGTCTGGCGTCGGTGATGGACATCTCCGCCCAAAAGCGTTCCGAGGCCGAACTCCACACCTCCCGGGAACGGCTCCGCCAGGTCTCGGAGAAGCTGGTGGCCGCCCAGGACGAAGAGCGACGCCGGATCGCCCAGGAGCTGCACGACAGCGTGGGCGCCGGCCTGACGGCGGTAAAGTTCGGCCTGGAAACGGCCATGCGCCAGATGGAAGAAACCCCCCTGCTGGTCCGTCTGGTGGACCGGCTCAAGTGCGTCATCCGCGAGACCCAGAGCATCTCGCGGAATCTCCATCCCTCCGTACTGGACGACCTGGGCCTCCTGCCGGCCATCCGAAGCTTCTGCCGGGATTTCGAATCGGTCCAACCCCGGATGCAAATCGATCACAACTTGGACATCGGCGAGGCCTCCGTTCCCCGAAATCTCAAGCTGCTCATTTTCCGGGTGGTGCAGGAGGCGGTCAACAACGCCGCCAAACACAGCGAAGGAGACCGGGTCCGCCTGGAACTGACCGAAAGCGATGGCCGGATCGCCCTGACCCTCGCCGACAACGGCGGCGGATTCGACGTGGCGGAGGCTCTGCAAAAGGGGTTTCGCCAGGGCGGGCTGGGCCTCTCCAGCATGAAGGAACGGACCGAACTGGCCGGGGGCCGCTTCGAGATTCGGTCCGCGCCGGGCCAGGGAACGGTCATCCGGGCCGAGTGGAAAATCGACTGATTCCCCGAGGCCGCTTCGGGTTTCCGCCCTTTTCCCGGCCGGACCGCCCGAAACGCCGGGAAGCCAAACGCAAACGACGAAGGCCGACGGAATCTCCGCCGGCCTTCGTCGTTGGGGATGTCGCCGTGCCCCGAATTCAGGCTTCCAGCGCCGCCTCCACCTCGTCCCAGAACCGGCTGGGCGGGTTGGACTGGCCCCGGCGGAAATCGGCCCGGGTGAGGTAGAGCATTTTCTCGGCCCGGGTCATGGCCACGTACATCAGCCGCCGCTCCTCCTGCATGTCGCCCGGCCGCTCCATGGATCTCCAGTGGGGAAACAGGTTTTCCTCGCAACCCACCACGAAAACGGCGTGAAACTCCAGCCCCTTGCTGGCGTGGACCGTGGCCATGCGCACGCCTCCGCCGCCTTCGTCCTCGTCCTCCCGGTCCTCGTTGATCAGCGCCGCCTCCTCCAGGTAGTCCTCCAGCCGGTCGTGGCCGCCCGCCGTGTATTTGAGCTGGTCCAGGTTCTCCTCCCGGGCGGTGAAGTCCTCCTTGGTTTTGGCGTAGCCCCGGAGATAGTCCATATAGGCGAACCGGTCCATCACCGTCTGGATGGCCGCGGCCGGCTTCATCTCCCGGATTTCGTCCAAAGTCCGCAGCAGCAGGTCCAGCGCCTTGTGAACTTTGGGCGTCAGCACCCGCTCCGACACCACCTTCCGGGCCGCGTCCTGAAAGCTCGTCCCGCCGACGCGCGCGTCCAAAATCCGGTCCACCATTTTGGGGCCGACGCCCCGCTTGGGAATGTTTAGAATGCGATCGAAGGCCACGTCGTCCTTGGGAAACACGGCCGCGGCCAGGTAGGAGTTGACGTCCAGAATCTCCTTCCGCTCGAAAAAGCCGGCGCCGCCCAGCATGGTGTAGGGAATGCCCTTGCGCCGGAAGGCTTTTTCAAAGGCCAGGGAGCAGAACTTGGTCCGGTACAGCACCGCCATCCCGGAAAGGGGAACCCCGCCTTTTTTAAGCACGGCGATCTTCCGCGCCACCCATTCCGCCTCCTGGTCCTCGTTGAAAAAATCGTGCAGCTCCACCAGCCCGCCCCGCTTGCGGGAAAAACAGGCCTTGTCCACCTTGGCCTCGTTCTTGTCGATCACGGCGTTGGCGGCCTGGACGATCTCGTCGGCGCTGCGGTAGTTTTCCTCCAGCCGAAAGAGGCGGGCGTCGCGGTAAATCTTCTCGAAGGAGAGAAAATGGCGGACGTTGCTGCCCCGGAAGCCGTAAATCGCCTGCCAGTCGTCCCCCACGCAGAAGAGATTTCCGTTGGTGACCAGCAACCGAGTCAGCTCCTCCTGAAGATCGTTGGAGTCCTGGTACTCGTCCACCAGGATGTAGCGAAATTTCTCCCGATATTTATCGCGGAGATCGTCGTGGTCCCGGAGCAAATCGCGGGTGCGCAGGAGGATGTTGTCGAAGTCCACGGCGTTGCGGGCCATCAGCTCCCGCTCGTAGGCCGCGTAGAGGTCCAGCGGACGGACCCGGCCGATTTTCCGCGCCCCGTTGAAATAGGTTTCCGGCGTCCCGCTGTTTTTCGCGGCGGAGATCATGTACATCGCCGGAGCGGCGTGTTTCTTGTCGGTGTTGAACCGGAGGAGCAGATCGGTGATCAGCTTTTTCTGGGCGTAGGCCCCGTAAATCTGGATGGGCCGCCGGTATCCCAGCCGGTCGCCGTGGGCGCGCAAAATGCGGTAGCAGGCGGAATGGAAGGTCCGGACCCATGGAAAACGCTCCCCCGGCAGCCCCGTCAGGGTCCGCAGGCGCGTCTTCATCTCCTCGGCGGCCTTGTTGGTGAAGGTGATGGCCAGAATCCGCTCCGGCTCGTAGCCGTTGCGGATCAGGTGGTCGATTTTGGCGGTCAGGGTGCGGGTCTTGCCGGACCCCGCCCCGGCGACGACCAGCGCCGGCCCCGAAAGGTGCGCGACCGCCGCCTTTTGTGGTTCGGACAGCTCCATAAATCTCTTTCCCGTCTCCGGGGCCGCGCCGCGAGGGCCCGGCCCCGGACGAACGGCTCAGCTTCGGTTTTTGCAGACCCGGTGGACCGTCTGGGCGTGCCAGCGTCCCTTGCCGGAAAAGGTCGGAATGTGAAGGGAATCCAGATGGCCGGCGATCTGCCCGTAGGTGGCGCCCTCGTCCCGCATGGAAAAGATGATGGAAAGCACCGAGTCCCGGTCGGGTCGATTCGCGTTGGCGGTCAGGGCCGGGCGAACTTCCACGGGCCGTTCGGCGGTCTCCGGAAGCGACAGAGCGCCCGCCCCCATCAAATATTGCAGCGACTCCGCGATGCTTTCCATGGCCCGGGCGCGGCGTTCTTCGGCGTCGGCCCGGCGCTCTCCGGTGTCGATGATGCTGCGCTGATGCTCGGTCAGCGTTTCCATCAGCGATTTGAGGGTGGGCAACGTTTCGTTCAACAACTCCGCCACCCGGTCCGACGGCAGGGAATGGCCGTTCCCCTTTTTCACGTTTCCGTTGTCTTTCCGAAATTGCGGGTTTTCGTTTCGATACTGCGGATTGCCTCCCTGGGAATATTGATTGTACCCCCGGCGACGCTGCTTCTCCTTGTTGGCCCGCATGCTCTTCAGAAATTCGTTCATGACGTTGTCCTCTTCCTCCCCGAAAAAAGTTGGACTGCTTCCCCGATGTATGTGCGAACATCGCCGCGTCGGCCATCCCCGCGAAACTGCGCGGCGATCGTCGCTCCCGGATGACAAGCCGGCGATGTTATAGCCATTACGATTTTGATTTTATTTTGTTTTTGAACGATTTTCGCCCAAACCGGACGAACAAATGGGAGAATTTAATGAACGAAGCTTCACTTGTCAACCGTTACCGGAGGCGAAAAGGAATTCGGCGCGATGGCGTGCGGGAGAGATGTAAAAAAGCCCCGCATCCCGAGCGAGATGAGGCAATGAACCGATGATGTCGCCGTCGACCGCCGCTTCCCCCCGAATCGCGACGCCGTTGGACAATGGAGGCGTGGAAACCGCGCCCCTTCCGAAGTACCGGATTCATCATTCCAAGCCTTGGATGTCAACCTTTTTCGATTTGGCTCGTTGCATCCCAACGCATTATGGGAAAATGAACGGCGCCATAGGTCCGTCCGACCGCGAGAATTCGACCGAACGTCCGGTCGGGAGGGATTGCCATTGGGCGGGATTGGGGAGAAAGCTTTATCCAAGATTATGGAACTGGAGAAGGCGGATAGCGGTGGATTCGGTACATGAAAACGTTAGGATGCTTGCTTTCGAGACCGGAGCCACGCTTCCAAGGACGCGGGGCTTTCCATGGATTGTTTGCCCAGAAGAAGCCCCTCGACGCCGATGTCCTCGTCCAAGTCCGGCCAGTGGATACCGTAACCACCACCGCCGATTTCGAAACGATTTCGTTCTTCCGGCGTTCCATAGGCCAACCGGGGATACCAACCGATGGGAACGGAGAGCGTTCGGCCGTCTTCCAAGTCCACGGTCAACGTATCCTCGGTTACCGCCACGCCAATAATTCGTTGAACTTCAATTCGCTTGGCCGCAAAAGCGGCCCATGCATTTCTCAAATCCTCCACATTCTCCCGAGACATTCGTTCAATTTTCCGTAATTCTTTTCGGCCATAGCCAAGATTGGTTGCGAGAGCAATATCCGGATCCAGCCAGAATTTTACGCTCATTCGTTCCCGATCCACATGTATGTGACGGGGCTCTTCACAATCGTAAGGGACTCAGCAGTAGCTGAAATACCGTTTTGGATTTCCATTGCTCAATCGTGTCAGATTGCACAAGGGCGAATGCAATTCGCCCCTACCCGATTCCGTCAAAAAACGGCATTGGGATGAAAACGGTAAATTGACAAATTCCGAGCCCCTAAGAGTAAAAATAAAACCGATAAGGGCCAAGGCGCAAGGCTGTGGGCATGATTTA
>JBKHDD010000127.1:0-14100 GCA_046541515.1 Desulfococcaceae bacterium | reverse complement strand
TTGGGAACCGTAAAGTTCAAAACTTTCTTTTGAAAATTCCCGCCAATCCCAAGTAATCCGCTGATGCCCGGCCACGATGACGTCCCGGCTCGGTTTTGCGAAAAGGCAGCTGAGCACACTGGTTTCAAGATAAACTTTCGGTTTCAATTGGCGTCTCTTCCGTTGCGGGTGTGCTTGGAAGACACACCGTAAACGTGCTCCCCTCTCCGACTTCGCTTTCGGCGATCACGCGGCCGCCGTGGGCCTGGACGATGTGCTTGACGATGGCGAGACCGAGGCCGGTGCCGCCCTCTTTGCGGCTGCGGGACTTGTCCACTCGGTAAAACCGTTCAAAAATTCGAGGCAAATGCGCCGCCGGAATTCCGACGCCCTGGTCCCGCACTCGGATGCGGATTTCGCCGGATTCGCGGGCGGCGGCGACCCAGACCCGGCCGCCGTCGGGGCCGTACTTGATGGCGTTGTCCACCAGGTTGACCACCGCCTGTTCCAGAAAGGCCGAATTGATCTCGCCCTCCAGCGCGGGGTCGCAGTCCAGCGCGACCGCAATGCCCCGGGAATCGGCCACCGGGCGGCAAAGCTCCACCGCGTTGGCCAGCACCGGCAGCAGCGGCGCGGGGCCGACGGGAAGCTGGCCCCGCTGCTCGATCTCCGAGAGCTTCATCAGATCTCCGATGATGGCGCTGAGCCGGTCGGTATGCCGCCCGACGATCTCCAGAAACCGACGGGCCTCCTCGGGCTTGTCCAGGGCCCCGCTCTGGAGGGTTTCCACGAATCCCTTGATGGCGGTCAGCGGCGTTTTGATCTCGTGGGAGACGTTGGCGGCGAACTCCCGCCGCATGGTTTCCAGCCGCCGAAGCCGGGTCACGTCGTGAAACACCACCAGCGTGCCGATGCGCCGTCCGGCGGCGTTTCTCAGCGAGGTGCCGTGGGTGTTCAGCACGCATTCGCCTTCGTGGTAAAAGGTGATGTCGGCGTCCTTGGGGGCTTCCCCGGCCAGGGAGACGCGGATGAACCGGTGCAGATCGGGGCTGCGGATCACCTCCTGCACGGTACGCCCGATCATTTCCCGGGGCTCCCGCAGAAACATCCGGGCGGCGGCGGCGTTGATGTTGATGATCCGCTCCTCCCCGTCCACGCCCACGACGCCCTCCCGCATGCTGGAAAGAATCGCCCGCAGCTCGTTTCGCTGCTCCTCCGCCGAGCGAATTCGGTCGTTCAACTCCTGGGCCATCCGGTTCAACGCGGTGGAGAGACGGGCCATCTCCTCGGTGTCCGGGGCCGGCAGCCGAAGGGACAGATTGCCGGCGGCGAAGGCTTCCGCCCCCCGGCGCATGGCTTCGATGGGCCGGGCGATGCGGCGCGACAGCCAGAGGCTGGCGACGCCCGCCAGCAGGGCCACGAAAATGCCGAACAGCAACATGCCCCGTTGCAGCTCCCGAAGCTCCGCCTCCAGGCTTTCGGCGGATCGCGCGGTCCGCAGCGCCCCCAACGTCCGCCCGTCGTCGTCCAGACGAACGGCCACGTACATCAGCCGTTCCCGAAGCGTGACGCTGCGGCGGCTGGAGGAGCCGACGCCCTGTTCCAGCGCATCCCGAATCTCCGGCCGCCGGGCGTGGTTGTTCATCAACGCCGGTTCGGCGTGGGAATCCCCGATCACCCGGCCGTCGGGCAGGATCACCGTGATTCGCGTGCCCGAGGGCGGCCCCGCGGATTTGCAGATCGCGTCCACCCGTTCCGGGTTGGGCGAAAGCAAAAGGGGCCGGATGCGCCCCTCCAGCAAAAAGGCCCGGGCCCGCAGATTTTCGATGCTGTGATCCCGAAAAAAGCCCCGCATGGCGATCTGGGCGTGGAGCCCCAGGGCGAACAGACTCAGGAGCGTGATGAGCAGAAAAGAGGGATAAACCCGCCAGAAAAGGCGGCGGCGACGTTTCATGAAAATTCCTTGAACCGGTACCCCACTCCGCGAACGGTTTCGATATAGGCGCCGCGGGCCCCCAGCTTTTTCCGAAGTCCGACGATCTGCACGTCCACGCTTCGGTCGGTCACCGGATAATTGTCGCCCCGAACGGCGTCCACGATCTGGGAGCGGGTGAAGACCCAGCCGGGCCGTTTGCTCAAAAACAGAAGGATCTGAAATTCGGTGTAGGAGAGTTCCACGTCCCGGCCCTGGACGACCACCTTGCGACGGCCGGGATCAATGGTCAAATCGCCGGTCCGGATCAACGCCCCGGCCGGTTCGGCCTTGGGGTCCGACCGCCGCAGCACCGCCCTCACCCGGGCGTTGAGGATGCGCGGGCTGAACGGCTTGGTCAGGTAGTCGTCCGCCCCGAGTTCCAGGCCCCGCACCACGTCGGCCTCTTCCCCCTTGGCGGTCAACATGACGATGGGAATATTCCGGGTTCTGGAATCCTCCTTGAGAATCCGGGCCACGTCCAGCCCGTCGATGCCGGGCAGCATCAGGTCCAGCACCATCAGGTCCAGCTCCACCGATCGGGCCAAGTCCAACGCCTCCTCTCCGGTGATGGCCGTGACCACCTCGTACCCTTCGCCGGAAAGATTGTACCTTACCAGTTCAAGAATATCCTCTTCGTCGTCCACCACCAGAATGCGTTCGGTTCGGGCCGAACTGGACATGGCGCCCCCCCGTGATTCGGCCCCGCCCGATGGGTCGGGGCGCTGGAATAAACCATCCGATCCGCGCCGGCGGGACGGAAATCCGGGCCCCGCCCCGGCCGCCTTTCCCGGAAATGCCGCACAAGGCGGTTGCGATTTCCGCCCAACTTCCGTACAAGAGATTCACGCTGGACCGGCCGTTCGGCCGGTCGGCGGGCGCGCGGGCGCGCGGGCGCGGCGCCCGCCCAAACTTTTCCGTATACCAAAATATCCGCCGAATCCATGTTAGAATTCCGTTAAATCCGGAGCCGCCATGAACTGGAACGCCGTCCAGGAAGCCTTTCCCGTCAACCGCGAAATGATCTGGCTGAACAACTGCGGCATGTCTCCCGCCGGCCTGCCGGTCGCCGAGGCCATGCGCCGGTTCATGACCGGCTTCGCCGAGCGGGGGCCGCTTACCGAAACCGAGACTTTTCCCGCCACGGGCGCGGCCATCAAGGCGATCCTCTCCCGGCTGCTGAACTGTCCGCCGGATGCGTTGGCCCTGATTCACCACACCGCCGAGGGCATGAACATCGTCTCCCGCGGGCTGACCCTTGGCCCGGAGGACGAAATCCTGTTGCTGGAAGACGAATATCCCAGCAACGTCTACCCCTGGCGGCATTGGGAAAAGCGGGGCGTCACCCTGAAAACGGTGCCGGCCGGCCCTTCTCCGGCGGCCTTTTTGGACGAACTGCGGGCAAACATCACCTCCCGCACCCGGGTGGCGGCGCTTTCCGCCGTCCACTGGTGCACCGGAATGCCCTATCCGCTAGAGAAAATCGGAGCGTTGCTCAAAGAGCGCCACATCCGTTTCGTTCTGGACGGCACCCAGGGCGTGGGCATGCGGCCGGTGGACGTGGACGCGGCCCAGATCGATTTCATGGCCTTTTCCGCCTGGAAATGGCTAATGGGGCCCTCCGGCCTTGGGGTCCTGTACGTGCGGCCCGAGCGGCTGGACGAACTCAAGCCGGTGTTCGTCGGCGCGCAGTCGGTGGTGAAGCCCCAAGAGCATCTTCCCTACAAGGACGAGCTGAAGCCCAACGCGGAGCGGTTCGCCGTCTCCACCCCCAGCCTGGCCGACTGGGTCTGGTTTCGAGCGGCCCTGACCTTTTTGGAAGAAATCGGCTTCGCGACCGTTCGGGAGCGAATCTGGGAGCTGTCGACCCAGTTGGCCCGGCGGCTGCGCAAGGTCGGTTTCCAGTTGGCCTCGGACGATTTTCCGGACCATCCCACCGGCATCGTGGTCTGCGGACGGCCGGAGGCCGACGCCAAGGCGCTGGTGGCCGCGCTCCAGGAGGCCGGGGTGATCGCCGCCGAGCGCCAGGGGCGGGTCCGGTTTTCGCCCCACGTCTACAACACCCCCGCGCAGATCGACGCCGCCGCCCGCGCGCTCTCCGAAGTCTATCTGAAAGACATGTATCTGCGCACGGTGGGAAAGCGGTAGCGAGCGGCCCGGCCCGTTCTCCACCTGGATTCTTTCGCCCGGGAAAAATGACGCCATGACCGAAAGCGGAAAACGGAATTCCGGCCCGGAAACCGGGGGGCCGAAGCCAACGGCCCCGGTGGAATCATCCCCCGACGACGCCGGGAAAACCCTTGGAGGCCGCCCCGCTCCGGGCGTCCTTCGGCGATTTCTGAACTGGCTGATCCGGGGCGCGGAGCGATCCCGGCGGGATCGGGGCCGCTGCCCCACATGACGGATTCGATAGACGAGGCCCCGCGGTCTGCGGGGCGAGACATCGACGTTCGGCGCTACCGAAGGATCCGCCGATTCATCCTGGGCGTGGTCCTCCAGACCCTGTTCTGGGACCTGCTGCTCAACCGGCCGGGGCTCCGCCGGCTTCGTCCCGACGCCCTGGAGCGCTGGCGGCGGACCGCCCGTCGGTTCCGTTCCCTGGCCGTGGAGCTGGGCGGCGTTTTGATCAAGCTGGGCCAGTTTCTCAGCATCCGGGTGGACATACTGCCGGCGGCGGTGACTCGGGAACTGGCCGGCCTCCAGGACGAGGTGCCCCCCGCCCCGGCCGAGACCGTGCGCGCCCAGATCGCCGAGGATTTTCAAAGCCCGGTGGAGGCGGTCTTTGCCGAATTCGACCCGGTTCCCCTGGGCGCCGCCTCCCTTTCCCAGGCCCACCGGGTGCGGCTTCCCGGCAGGGAGCGGGCCGTGGCCAAGGTGCTTCGCCCCGGCATTCACACCCTTGTGGAAACCGACCTGGCCGCCGTCCGAATCGCCTTTCGCTGGCTGCGCCGCTACCCGGGGCTTCAAAAACGGGTGGACCTGGACTGGCTCTACGCCGAATTCGCGGAAGTCACCCGACGGGAGCTGGACCTCGACGCGGAGCGGGAAAACCTGGAACGGCTTCGGGAGGACTTCGCCGGAGACCCCGGATTCGGTTTTCCCCGAATCTTCCCGGAGCAGAGCCGGGGCCGGACCCTGACCCTGGAGGACGTGGGCTACATCCGAATCGCCGACCGGGCCGGCCTGGCGGCGGCCGGTGTTTCCCCCGGGGCGGTGGCCGATCGGCTGTACGCCGGCTATATGCGGCAGGTGTTCGAAACCTTTTTCGTCCATGTGGACCCCCACCCCGGCAACCTGTTCGTGCGCCCCATGCCCACGCCCGACGAAGCGGCGGCCGGGATCGCCTTCGGCCCTGGCGATCCGGTTCCCCCCGCGCCCGACCGCCCCTTTCGGATCATGTTCGTGGATTTCGGGATGGCCACGCCCATTCCGGACCGCCTCCGCGCGGCATTGCGAAAATATGCCGTGGGGCTGGGCGCCGGAGACGCCCATCTGCTGGTTCAATCCCTGGCGGACGCCGGCGCCCTGCTGCCCCACGCGGATCTCAAGCGGCTGGAAGAGGCCCACCAGGCCCTGTTCGACCGGTTCCGGGGCGTTCAGGTGGGCCGCCTCAAGGACGTGGCGCTGGACGGCGCCAAGGAATTTCTGAGGGACTACCGGGACGTGATCCAGAGCGCCCCGTTTCAGTTTCAGGCGGACATGCTCTTCGTGGTCCGGGCAATCGGGATTCTTTCCGGCCTGGCGGCCCATCTGGACCCGGATTTCGACGTTTGGGCCAAAACCCTCCCCTACGCGGAACGGTACGCCAAGGAGGAGCTTCGATCCGAAGGGCTGGCCCGGCTGGGGGGGCTGGCCAAGGCGTTGCGGGCCGCCGCCGCCCTGCCGGAGCAAATGGAGCGGCTCCTTCGCCAGGCCGAGCGGGCGGACCTGACCGTTCGCACCGGCCTGACCCCGGAGTTGCGCCGTCGGCTGGGAGAGATGGAACGTTCGGTGGACCGGCTGGGCTGGATGGTTTTGACCGCCGGGCTGGGCGCCTCGGCGGTCCTGGTCTACGGACTGCGGCCCGAGAGCCCGGCCGCCCCGACGGCGGCGCTTTTGGCCCTGGCCGCGTTTCTGCGGGGACGCCGGCGCGGTTGACGGCCGCCCAATCCGGAGGCAGATTACGCATGAGGCAACCCGCCTCGGAATCGCAGATCCATGGGCGATCTCCGTTTCGAGGAATCCCCAATACCCCCAACCAAACGGGAGGAAACTTCCATGTGCGACATCAATGCCTTCGTCCGGGAGGGCGACGCGGAAACCCAAATCATGGAAAACGTGGACGTGGTCACCGCCCAGGGCGAGGACGTTCGCCTGCAAAACATTTTCGGCGAGGAAAGAAGCTTTAAAGGTCGGATGGTCTATTACAACAACAGTGAAAAAAAGATGGTATTCACAACGCCTTAAACCGCCGAAGACCGGCCCCGCCCCGGATGAATCCGCTTGAAAATGGGTGGGGGCTCTGGTACGGTAGAACCCGTATTTTTGAGAATTCCGCGCCGTTTCCGGTCGCTCCGGAAACGGCGTTTCGTCACGGACCTATGGTCCGTTTCACCCGCCAAGGAGAACCTGCATGCGGAACTGGAAAATCTGGGCGATTCTCGCGGGCGCGGGCATTTTCGTTATCGCCCTTTTTTACGTCCTGTTCAATTTTATCTTCCTGGAATTTTTAGTCAATCTCTGGTGGTTCGATTCCAAGGGACTTCAGGGCTATTATGTGCTGAGAATCATCTACCGCTATCTGATTTTCCTGGGCGTCCTCTTCCTTTTTTTCCTCATTTTCTTTGGCAATTTTTGGATCGCCTCGCGGTATCTGGGCCAGGGTCTCGACGGGGAAGTCTGTCCGCCCGACGACCCCGACTGCGGAAAGCGCAGACGCAAAATGCTGAAGCTGGCCCAGAGCGGCTCCCTGAAGGTCTACACCCCGCTTTCGGTCCTGCTGGCCATTCCCCTCGCGGCGAAGTTTTTCGAACGATGGGAAGACGCGCTACTGTTTTTTTTCGGCCCTTCGGGCCCGCTTTCCGATCCGGCCTTCGGAAAAAACATCGCTTTTTACCTCTTCGACCTCCCCGTGTTCATCTTGATCCAGAACCGGATGCTTCTCACCTTTCTTCTTCTTCTGGCGGGGCTCTGCATTCTCTACTACGTCGAAAGCCGAATGCTTCAGGGCGAGAACCAGCGTCTGCCCCGGGGGGCGCGAATTCACCTTTCCGTTGTTGGCTCGGTGCTGATTTTGATCATCTTGTGGGGCTTTTTTCTGGAAAGGTACATGCTGCTGCATTCGGAAAACCATCTCCCCCGATTCAGCGGCCCCGGATTCATTGAAATGCGGTTGCGACTTCCCCTGATCTGGCTGTCGATTATCACCTTTCTGGGCGCCGCCGTGTTCGCCCTGATCTATGTGCATCGGCGAAAAGGGTGGAAACCGCTGCTGGCCTTCGCATTCATGTTCCTGTTGGTGCTGGGGATTCGCAACACCTCCTTTCTGTTCAACGCCGTGGACAAGTACTACGTGCAGCCCAACGAGATGGCCCGGGAACGCCGGTTTATCGAGATGAACATCCAGGCGACGCTGGACGCATTCAACCTTTCGGACACGGAAACCCGGAATTTTCGGATGACCCCGACGCCCCAGTACGACACCGACTCGGACATTCAGCGCAACCTGCGAAACGTTCCGGTGTGGGACCGGGAAATGCTGGACGACGTCTACACCCAGCTTCAGGGCATCCGAACCTATTACTCCTTTCCCGGGGTGGACGTGGACCGATACATCGTTTCGGACCAATATCAACAGGTCTACCTCGCCGCCCGGGAAATCAGCATGAAGCTGCTGCCGGAGGGCGCCCAGAACTGGATCAACCGGCGATTGCAGTACACCCACGGTTACGGGTCGGTCATGACCCCGGCCTCCCAGGGCGGCGACGAACCCATCACCTGGTTCATGCGGGATCTGCCCATGGTTTCCGAGCTGGATTTCGAGGTGGCCCATCCCCAAATTTATTTTGGGGAAGAGGAATACGAATACGTGATCGCCCCCAACGACATTGGGGAAATCGACCATCCCGGCGACGGGATGGAAGAAATCGTGTACCATTACGGCGGGGTAGGCGGCGTCTCCATCTCTTCCCCCCTGCGCAAAATCCTGTTCGCCATTTTTTTCAAAGAAAAAAATATTTTTTTTACCACCAAGACCAACCGGAACAGCCGAATTCTGTTTCGACAGAACATTCGGGAAATGAGCGAAATCATCACGCCTTTCCTGATGCTGGACGAAGACCCCTATCTGGTGGCCACCGAACGTGGATTTTTCTGGATTCAGGACGCCTACACCTATTCGGACCGGTATCCTTTCGCCCGCAAATTCGGAAAAGGACGCTACAAGCAAGAATTCGAGGGGCGGGGATTCAACTACATCCGGAACTCGGTGAAAATCGTCATCGACGCCTACAACGGCACGCTCCGCTACTTCGTTTCCGAACCGGACGATCCCATCATCCGGGCCTACGGACGAATTTATCCGGGATTGCTGGAACCGATGAGCGAAATGCCCGAAGACATCCGGAACCACGTCCGATATCCGAAACAGCTGTTCACCGCCCAAATGTCGATTTACAGCCGATATCACCAGAAGGACCCCGCCGTGTTTTACCGGGAGGAGGACACCTGGGAGTTCGCCAAGCGCCAGGAAGACACCTTTATGGCCCCCTATTACATGACCTTGAACCTGCTGGACCCCCAAAAGTCGGAGTTCATGCTGCTGAGCCCCATGAGTCCCATCAATCGGGACAACCTCCGCTCCCTGGCGGTGGTTGGCTGCGACGGGGAAAATTATGGGAAATTCACCATTTTCAGCTTTTCCCGGGGACGCCAGATCCACGGCCCCTCCCAGGTGACGGCCCTGATCAACCAGGACACCACCATCGCCGAAGAATTCACCCTGTGGGACCAGGCCGGCTCCCGTGTCCAGCTGGGCCGGCTCATCGTGTTTCCGGTCGACGACACCATCATCTACATCCAGCCCGTCTACCTGGGCGCCACCCAGCGGCTGCGAATCCCGGAGCTGAAACGGATCATCGTCAGCGCGGAAGACATGGTGGTCATGGACCGGACCCTGAACGGCGCGCTGGAAAAGCTGGCGGAAAGAAAGCGGTTCCGCATGGACCAGATCCGGGATCGAATGCAAATCCCCCAGCGGGGCGCGCCCGCGCCCTTGCCGGAACCGGCGCCGGAAACCGAATAATTTTTCCGGGAACCGTCGGACCGCGCCGGTTCCCCTTTCGCAACCCCTTTCCCGGGGCCGCCGCCCCCCCCTGCGGGCGGAATGCCGCCCCATCCGGGATCGCCCGGCCCGAGGTTGAACCGTCCGTGGATACGCCACAAACCGCCAGAAAAACGTCAACCATTCTGATCGTCGAGGACGAACTCCTCGTTGGCATGTACACCCGCAAGCTGCTGGAGCGGATGGGATACCAAGTGCTGGCCGTGGAGACCACCGGGGAGGGCGCGCTGAACAAGGCGGTGACCGGCAAGCCCGACCTTATCTTGATGGACGTCGCCCTTCAGGGCGAACGGGACGGCCTGGAGACGGCGGAGGCGATTCGCGGCCATGTGGACACCCCCATCATTTTCAGCACCGCCTACGCCGACGAACGGATGCTGGCCCAGGCCAACCGGCTGGAACCGGCAGGCTATCTGCTAAAGCCGCTGGAACCCCGCCAGTTGCTGGTGACGGTGGAGATGGCCCTGCACAAGGCCGAGGTGGAACAGCGGCTGCGACGCAGCGAGGCCCGGTTCCGTCGAATGGCCGAGGTTTCCCCCTTCCCCATTTTCATCGTGGCCGACGACGGCCGGATCACCTACGTCAACCGGCGCTTTTCCGAGCTGTTCGGCTACACCCTCGCCGACGTGCCCCACGAGGACGACTGGCTGAGCCGCGCCTATCCCTCCCTGGAAGAACGGGAGCGGGTGCGGGGACTTTGGGCGGCCGACTTGGAGTCGAGCCGGACCGCCCCGGTGCCGGCCCGGGAGGTGGACGTCCGGTCCAAGGGCGGCGCGACGCGAACCATCCGCTTTCGGATGGCCCGGCTGGACCCGGACCAGGTGATGCTCACCTGCGAGGATCTGACCCGGCAACGCCAGTTCGAAGAGGAGTTGCTGCGCACCAAAAAGCTGGAGGCGGTGGCCATTCTGGCGGGGGGCATCGCCCACGATTTCAACAACCTGCTTTCGGTGATCATGGGCAACATCAACCTGATGCAACTGGCGGTGAACGAGGACGAAAAAAGCGGCCGCTGGCTGGCGGAGGCGGAACGGGCGGCCATGCGGGCCCGGAACCTGACGGGAAAGTTCACCTATTTCGCCTCCGGGGGAAAGCCGGTGCGGCAGGTGGCCGACATCCGGATCATCATCCGGGACGCCATGAGCCTGGCCCTCACCGGTTCCCAGGTCGACTGGCGGGGCGAATTTCCGGACGATTTGTGGGCGGTGGACGTGGACTCCAGCCAGATCGGCCAGGTGATCAACAACATCGCCCTGAACGCGCTGACCGCCATGCCCAAGGGTGGAACTGTGCGGGTGACCGCCGGGAACGAGCGGCTGGAGGACGGGGAAATGCCGCCGCTGGCGGCCGGGGAGTACGTGCGGATTACGGTGGCCGACACCGGGGTGGGGATCGACGGGGACCATCTGCTGGATATTTTCGATCCCTATTTCACCACCAAGCGGCGCGGCGCCCAAAAGGGGATGGGGTTCGGCCTGCCCATCGCCCACGCCATCGTCCGCCGCCACGGGGGCCACATTCACGTGACCTCCGCGCCGGGAGAAGGCACCGAGGTGTCGATTTATCTGCCGGCCTTTTCCGGCGGGTCGGTCCGGTCCGAACCGGAGTTGGCGGAGGCGACGTTCGAGGATGGCGAGGCCCCGACGCGCCGGGTGCTGGTGATGGACGACGAGGAGATGATCCGGGAGCTTTTGGGGCAGATGCTGGCCCATTTGGGCTACGACACGGCGCTGACGGCGGACGGCCAGGAGGCGGTGGACCGGTACGCGGAATCGATGCGGCAGGGGCGGACCTTCGACGTGGTGATTTTGGATTTGACGGTGCCGGGCGGGATGGGCGGCAAGGAGGCGATCCAGGAGTTGCGGGCCTTGGACCCGGAGGTGACGGCGGTGGTCTCAAGCGGGTACGCCACCGACGCGGTAATTTCCGATTTCGAGAAGTGGGGCTTCAGGGGCCGGATCGCGAAGCCGTATCAGCTTTCGCAGTTGGGGGCGCTGTTGAAGGGGTTGACGAGGGGGCGATAAAAACCATCGAGATGGTCCACATCCCCCAACCCCCCGAATCTCCCGCGAATCCACCGACTCCAACCGGTCGGAAATCTTTTCCTCCCAGCTTCTCCCCCCGGTCCGGTCGAAGATCACCAAACGCCCTTCGGAAAACCCGCACCGGTCCATGTGCCCGGCCGTCTGAACAAACCCTTCCGCCACCGTTTTCTCCAAACTCTTCCGGAGCAACTTCAGCTCAATCACCACCTTCTGCACGCCGCCGTCAAACGGCCAAACTACCTGCAAATCCGTCCGGCCGCGCCCCGGCCCATATTCCCGCTCGATCCGCCCGCCGGAGTTCGCCGCCCGCTGCAAAAGCGCCTGCAACGGCAATCGGGGCCCGGCCTCCTTGCAATCGAACCGCTCCACCCAGCGCTCCGAATGCTCCCGAAAAAATTCCTGGAAAGCCGACAGCGGCCTTCCCATATCCAGGCGGCCGTCGGGGGCGACGCACCATTCCGTTCCCTGGGCCTGGAGGAGGTCGGCCGGGACGCCGCTTCCGGCGAAGTCCGGGTCCAGATCGATCCCCGGTATTTCCGGCCCACGGAAGTCGAGTTTCTGTTGGGCGACAGCACCAAGGCCCAAAAGGCGCTGGGCTGGAAGCCGGAAGTCTCCTTCGATCAACTGGTCCGGCGGATGGTCCAGGAGGACATCAAGGAGGCCCGGCGGGATCACCTGATTGAAAAGGAAGGCTATCAAGCCTACCATCACTTCGAATAATCCGGTTTCGGCCCGCGGCGAGGCGATGGGAATGGCGGGGAGGACATCCTTTCCGCCTCAAACCCGATTCCATCCAGAAAAAACCGGGCGCGCGCCGAGGCCGGACGGAACCCATCGGAGGAACATTTCATGGAATCCAACGCCCGGATTTACCTGGCGGGCCATCGCGGGCTGGTGGGCTCGGCGATTCGCCGGAAACTGGAAGCGGCGGGCCACGCGAATCTCGTCACCCGGACCCATTCCGAACTGGAGCTGACGGACCAGGCGGCGGTTCGCGAATTCATGGCGGCGGAAAAACCGGAATACGTGTTTCTGGCGGCCGCCAAGGTGGGCGGAATCCTGGGAAACGCCGCCTATCCGGCCGATTTCATCTACCAGAATCTGGCCATCCAGAACCACGTGATCCACGCGGCGTTCGAGGCGGGCGTGAAACGGCTGTTGTTTCTGGGCAGCTCCTGCATATATCCCAAACACGCGCCCCAGCCGTTTCGGGAAGAATGCCTGATGACCGGCCCATCAGTTCGCCAACCTCTATTGGTTCCGCCAGGACTGGTTCAACCGGGAGGATTTCCAGAAGCAGTTCAAGGAGAAATACGGATACGAGCTGGGCGTGCCGGTGAACTGGTCGGCCTACGAGGACATCGCCGGGTTTTTCACCAACCATGTGAAGGAGGTGGACGGCAAGCGGATCTACGGCCACATGGACTACGGCAAGAAGGCGCCGGACCTGGGATGGCGATTCACCGACGCCTGGCTCTCCATGGCGGGCGCGGGCGACGTGGGGGTTCCCAACGGCCTGGCCGTGGGCGAATGGGGCATCGGGGTGGATGAAAACGCCCGTCCGGTGGGCTCCAGCGTGGCCCGGGGCGGCGCGACCAACGGCCCGGCGGCCAAGTACGCCCTGCGCAAATACATGGAGTGGCTGCGGCTCTACGCCCCGCCGGGCGCCCTGGGGATGGACTTCTACCAGTCCCTGCCCAGCCTGGCCAAGGGCAACGTGGCCCAGCAGATTTTCTGGTACACGGCCTTCACCGCGTCCATGGTCGCGCCCCAAAGCGAGGGGAACGCGACGGTGGACGAGGACGGCAATCCGTTGTGGCGCATGGCCCCCTCCCCCCACGGTCCATATTGGGAGGAAGGCATGAAGCAGGGCTACCAGGACTGCGGTTCCTGGACGCTGCTGAAGAGCACTCCGGTGGAACGGCGGAAGGCGGCCTGGCTGTACGCCCAGTTCACGGTGGCCAAGACCCAATACCGTTCATTTAGCGGAATAATGGTAGGGGCGTATCGCATACGCCCCGGGTCAATCCGGCGCGATTGTCCATTTGAAATCCCAAAGTGAACGGCATTGGGCCAAGACCACGTCTTTGAAGAAGAGCCACGTGGGCCTGACCATCATCCGCGACAGCGACATCAACCACGAGTCCTTCACCGAGCGCGCGCCCAAGCTGGGCGGTCTGGTGGAGTTCTACCGCGGCCCGGCCCGGGTCAACTGGGCGCCCACGGGCACCAACGCGCCGGATTATCCCAAGATGGCGCAGCTCTGGTGGCAGAACATCGGGGAAGCGGTGGCCGGCGAGGTGACGGTGGACACGGCCATGGACAATCTGGCGGCGGAGCAGGACCGGATCATGGAGCGGCTGGAACGGGCCGGGGTCCAGGGCGACATTGGGCCGAAGCTGAACGAGGACCGCGATCCCGAATACTGGCTGAGCCGGGAGGGCGCGCCCAAGCCGAAGCTGGAAAACGAGAAACCCCAGGGCCAGACCGTGAAGTATGACGATCTGCTCAAAGCGTGGACGGAAGGGAAGGTTCGCTAAGGGTGTGATTTTCCGCCCCGCCGGGGATTGAATGGCGGGGCGAGGTTTTGCAAGGTTGAAAAAAGGCGGGGCGCTGGGGCGTCCCGCCTTTTTGTTTGCCCGGCAAAGCCGGCAACCCGTCCGCTTGGAAGAAAGCGGATACGCCCCGTCCAAGGGGGAAGTAAATCCGAATCGCAAGGGCGTTTTTGCGTACATTCAACACCCATAACCATCGTCAATGGACGAATTAGTTAAAAGATATTT